>CAKVAF010000001.1 GCA_934718785.1 uncultured Campylobacter sp.
TATCTTTCACATTTTAAGCGACTTTGTGAGTGATGAAAATCGCACTAAACTTGATAAACTCGCACAAGAGCTTAGCAAGCATTATCCTTGCAAAATTGAGATTCATATTATGGATGTTGATGAATTTAAAAATCTTCCTTTGCCACATTGGATAGATAATCATGCGACATATTATAGATTAAAATCAGTTAGTGTGATACCTGAAAATGCCACGAGAGTTCTTAATTTAGATACAGATATGCTCGTACTTTGTGATTTACGAGAGCTTTTTGCCCTTGATTTTAAAGATAAACTCATCGCAGCTTGCGAAGATGCGCCGTATTTTACAAGAAAACATTTAATTATCAAAAGCTTAAATCCTTTAAAGTCTGATTTTACTTACACACAAAAAGATGATTTTGTTTATTTTAACGCAGGACTTATGCTTATAAATACGCAAAAGTGGCGTGCTTTGGATATAGAAACAAAGCTTTTTGAATTCGCAAGAAATTATGCCGTGCAAATATGCGAACAAGACGCGCTTAATTGTGTGATTCAAAATGACGGTTTAAAGCTTCCTCAAACTTTTAATTTTTTTGCTGGAATTTGGAATTTAGCTCGTTTTGGCTTTTTTACACCTTTTGAGGATGAGAGCGAGGATTGCTATTTTAAATTTACAAAAAGTGAATTTGAGGCAATGCAAAAAGACATTAAAATCATTCATTACTGCCACTGGTGCGTTAAGCCTTGGCAAAATTGTTTTTGGCTTGATTTAGCTTATAAGCCTACGAAATACCCCTATTATGACACTTGGTGGGATTATGCGCTTGATACGCCTATTTTTAAAGATGAATTACAAATTTTACAAAACGAGCTTAAAGATAATGCTTTGTTTGAATTTGCTAATGCTTTAGGTGATAAACTAGTAGCTAGAGATAAAAGTGTGAATGAGCGTTTAAATGCTTTAAATGATGAGAATTTAAGACTTAAAGCTGAGTTTTTAAAACTTCAAAACGAATATATTAAAACTCTTAATGAGACTAAAAACAAGCTTCTCATTCTCATCGACCCAAAGCTTGAAAGCGCAGCAGTAAGAGTGAGAAATCAACTTTCTTATAGACTAGGCAAGGCTATCATTGCAAATTCAAAAAGTTTTATAGGCTATTTAAAGCTACCTTTTGCGCTTTTAAAGGCATTTTTAATTTATAAGAAAAAAGAAAAAATTTACAAGGCTAGAATTTCTTATAATCTTAATTTAAAATTACCACCACTTGAAAGCTACCCAGACTTTAACGAAGCCTTGAAAATCAAAAATCATCTTTCTTATAAGCTTGGCTCTGCCTTTTTAAAAGGGCTTAAGACTTGGTATAAAGGTGGTTTGATTAAATTTATATTTAAAGCCAAAAGGCTGGAGAGAGAATTTAAAAAAGATCGTCATTGCGAGACTTGATACAGCAGGATAAGGCATTCTTATTTTATCATCCTGTGGTTATTGCGAGACTTGACGAAGTCAAGGCGTGGCAATCCATAATTGATTTTTAAAGAAAAATTATAAAAACAGCGGCGCGGATTAAAATTCTTTGTTGTTAAATTATAGATTGCTTCTTTTATAATTCTTAGGAATTTAAGTTATGGATTGCTTCGCCTGCGGCTCGCAATGACAAAATACAAACGGCGCGTCATAAGCAACGTCCCGCAATGACAGAAAAAATTTAAAAATTATCATTGAATTTAGCAATTTTACAAATGAGTATGTAAACTATTCTGCATTAAAATTTCTTTCAACGAATTGACTTATTTTTTCCTAGCCAGCATATTTTTAAGTATCAGCTTACCCACTTCGACACCGGGTTGATCGTAAGTGTTTATGCCTAGCATTATGCCACAAGCTGAGGTTAAAAGCTCGTAATAATACATCAAAAAGCCCACGTGCCAAGCATCAAGGCTGTCAAGCTCGATCAAATCCACGCTCAAACTCTCAGCGATTAAGGCTTTCATCGTCGCTTCGCACTGCGCGTTTAAAAGCTCGTGTAAGTTTAAATTATTCGCAAAATCACAGCTTTGCAAATGCGGCAAAGAAAGCTGCGGAATCTCAAATTTAAAGGCACTTTCTTTGACCTTTAAAAAAGTAACGCTTTTATCTTTAGGTCCGTCCATTATGAGTTGTAAAAAGCTGTGCTGATCGCGCGCTCCTATCAAAGCCACAGGGCTTAGCCCTATGCGTTTATAGCCTTGCTTTTTGCCCAAGCTTTCAGCCCAAAGCTGGATATACCATTCATTAAAGCCCTTGAAAGTATCGCCGTAACTAAAAAGCACATTGATATTCGCACTTTTATGCGTTGAGTAGTGGTAAGCCTTTTGTAAAATTTCATCCTTTTTATGCGTGAAAAAGTCCTCAAAGCAAGCTTTTGCCCCTGCTAAAAGCGCTTTTGTATCGATATTTAAAAAGCAAAGCGGCACTATGCCTATGGCTGAAAGCACGCTAAAGCGCCCTCCTACATTTGCAGGGATAAAAAAGCATTTGACGCTAAAATCTTGTCCTAATTTATGCAAACTTGAGTTTTCATCTGTGATAAAGATGAAATTTTCTTTCAAATTCTCTAAATTTAGATTAAAATGAGCGATGATGAGCTTAAAAAGTGAAACCACTTCTATGGTCGTGCCTGTTTTGCTAGCGATGATAAAAAGGCTATTTTCAAGGCTTAACTTGGCTAAAGTCTTATACAAGCTTGAACTTGAAGTATTGTCTAAAATGTGAAATTTAGGCACATTTATATCATTTGGCTTAAGCATTTCATAAAGAGCTTTAACCCCACAACTAGAACCGCCCATTCCCACTAGCACGATATTTTCGATCTTTTTTTTGCTTGAAAAATCCTGCCAAAACTCATTTGCCAAAGTGATGAGCTGCTTACTTGTTTCATGCAAATGATAGTAGCCCACAGCCCCACTCTCAAACTCATCTTGCATTCTGTTTGCGTAAGAGCTGATGATTTTAAGCTCTGAGGGTTTAAAAAAAAGGGTGTTTTTTAGCATGAACTTTTCTTGTAAAAATAATTCGTCGCTTCCACAAAGCCTCCCACGCTACCACAATCAAAGCGGCGACCCTTAAATTTATAAGCCATCACCATGCCCTTAGTAGCTTGGCACAAAAGCGCGTCAGTAAGCTGCACTTCGCCGTTTTTACCCGCCTTTGTCGTGCTTAAAATATCAAAAATATCGGGCGTTAAAATGTAGCGACCTATGATGGCTAGATTGCTTGGAGCATCCTTAATATCTGGCTTTTCTATCATGGAATTGACCATTATCAAATTTTCTTCAACCGCATTTCCAGCGATGACGCCATAATTTGAGATATTTTCAGGCTCTACTTCCATCACTGCAACGACGCTGCAACGGTATTTTTCATAAATTTTGACCATTTGAGCCATCACGCCAGCCCCATCTTCATTCACGCACAAATCATCAGCTAAAATCACGCCAAAAGCCTCGTCATTAACTAAAGCACGCGCCTTTAAAACAGCGTCTCCTAAGCCTTTCATTTCGTTTTGTCTTGTGAAAGTAAAGGTGCAACGATCAATTAAAGTGCGAATTTCAGCGAGCAAATACTCCTTTTTCGTGCCTGCGATTTGATGCTCTAGCTCGTAAGAAATATCAAAATAATCCTCCAGCGCGCGTTTGCCACGCCCTGTAACAAAGCCCATAGTATCCATACCCGCTTCCAAAGCCTCATCCACACCATAATGAATCAAAGGCTTAGTTAAGATAGGCAACATCTCCTTAGGCAAGGTCTTAGTCGCAGGCAAAAAGCGCGTGCCATAGCCTGCAGCGGGGAAAATACAAGTTTGAAGCATAAAAATCCTTATAAATTTTTAAAATTTTATAAATTTAAAAACTAAGATTATAACTTAAATTTGTAAATATAAAATCAGCCTTTGAAATTTAGCTCAAAGCTTTATTTTATGAGATTTTGAGAAAAAAGTTCAAGCCTTAAAATGACTCCATGAATAATACTTGCTAAAAGCCCGGCAAAAAGCCCAGCGAGCATATCATCAAGCATAACACCAAGCCCGCCTTTGACATTTTTATCCACACGCCCAATAATTGAAGGCTTGAAAATATCAAAAAGCCGAAAAAACACGAAGCAAAGTGCGAGATTAAGATAAGAATTACACGCCCAAGCCCCCAAAGATAATGCCAGCCAAATGCCTGCTACTTCGTCAATGACGATACTTTTATCATCGTGCGTTTTACTTGTGTTTTCATAGTCGTTAATGATACTGATTGAAGCGATGAAAAGTAAAATTGATGCTAAAAAAAGGGTTTGAATTTGTAAATAATAAAGCACAAAAAAGCCCGCCACAAGCCCAGCCAATGTGCCAAAAGTACCCGGAGCAAATTTAATCTTACCCACATAAAAAAAAGTTAAAAAACAAAGTTGCAATTTTTTTTTAATATTCATTTTATAGCCTTTAAGATTTTATAAAGCAACAAATTCATCTAGGTTTTAATTGAAAAACTGTTACCCACAATCTTCTTAAAATTATCGCTTTAATGTAATTTTTAAATTTCTTTAAATTTTCATTAAAATCTATCATCACAGTCCTTTATTTTCTCTCACAAACAATTTTAATACCAACTTAGCTTTGTAATTTTGCAATTAATTTCACTCTTCTTTTTCTAAATAGCCAAGCTCAATGAGCTTTTGAAAAATGGCTACGCTTATGTTGCCTGAAGTGGTGTTTCGTCCTCCGTGCTCTAGTAGGACTGTAACGACGATTTTAGGCTCTTTAAAGGGTGCAAAGCCTGAAAACCAGGTATGAGAGCGTGAGTAATACTGCAAATCCTTTTCCCTTATATTTTTCTTTTCAGCTTGAGAAAAGCCCACCACCTGAGCTGTGCCAGTTTTCCCTGCCACACTTAAGGGCAAGTCTTTAAAATAGCGATACGCTGTGCCGCCTGCTTCCTTAGTAACAGCTAGCATAGCCTCTCTTATGGCGGGTAGTTGAGTTTTTTCAAAGGGGCTAAAAAGTTCTTTTTTTGAGCTTAAATTTTTATTTAAATCTTTTTTCAAGCCTTCGTTTAATTTTTCATTTAAATTTTGATTTAAATTTTTGCTTAAATTTAAATCTTTCAAATTCTTTTCTAGATTTTCATTTAGATTTAAATCAGCCTTTAAATTCTCATTTTTATCATTTAAAGCTTGTTTTAAATTTTCTTTTAAGCTCTCGTCTAAATTTTCTAAATCAAGGCTTAAATTTCCCTCAATATTTCTTATAAAATGAGGCCTTACCTCGCGCCCTGTAGCAATTTGCGCTGTATATTTAGCCACTTGCATAGGAGTTACTAAAAAATTTCCCTGTCCTATGCTAGTATTTAGCGTCTCTCCTTGATACCATTGTTGATTGTATTTTTGCATTTTCCATTCTCTGCTTGGCACCGTGCCTATGAACTCACTTGGCAAATCTACGCCCGTTTTGCTTCCAAAGCCTATATTATTAAGCGTTTTAGCGATGATGTCAATGCCTACTTTAAAGCCACCTTGATAAAAATAAGCATCACAACTATACTTTATAGCGTGCTTTAAGTCCATTGCCTCATGCCCGCTTCTATTCCAGCAGCGAAAGAGCCGCCCGCCAAGCTCCACAACCCCACTGCAAAAAAAAGTCGTAGCAGTATTTATAGTCCTTGAGTTTAAAAAAGCAAGCCCAACGCCCATTTTTACAAGTGAGCCAGGCGGATAAAGACCATTGACCATTTTGTTTGTGAAAGGATGATCAGGATTATTGCTAAGATTTTTCCACTCCTCAGTTGAAATGCCCGTTACAAAGGGGTTTAAATCATACTCAGGAAAGCTTCCAGCAGCGATAATCTCGCCATTATTGGCATCCATTATAATCACAGCGCCCGCGTTATCCTTAAAAAGCTCGCTCAAAAAGTTTTGAAGTCTCATATCTATGCTAAGGCTTAAATCCTTAGAGCTTGCGGGGATATTTTCAAGCTCTTCTATTTCTTTATTTAAGGCATTGACGTGCACTTCTCTAATGCCCTTTGTGCCTTGTAAAATTTCATTATAATAACGCTCTACACCGCTTTTTCCCACATAGCCCGTAAGCTTTGAAAGCTCATTTTCAGCCACATCGTTTAAATTCGCCCTACCTATGTAGCCTATGATATGACTTGCCACTTCATTAAAGGGATAAAAGCGCTTGACAGTGGGCTGAATTTGTAAATTTTCTCTTAAAGAAAGCTCGCTAAAATGACTTATCATATTATCATAAGGGATAAAATCCACCACAGCAATGTAATCTTGATTATAATATGAATCTTCTTTAACATAATTTTTCTTAAGCATACTTGCATTTAAATCAGGGAAAAACTGCGTGATAGCGACAATTTCATCATCTAAAATTTTTCTATTATTTTTTTTGATATATAAATAAGGCTTAAGCATAATGCTAAAGCCAAGATTATTGGAGGCTAAAAGCTCATTATTTCTATCAAAAATAAGCCCCCTTGTAGGAGCTATAAACTGCGTTTTAACCGCATTTTGCTTTGCTAATTCTTCATAATATACATTTGATTTTATGCTAAGATAATAAATTCTACTTAAAAGAAGAGCAAAAAAAACAAAGACAAAAAGCACAACCAAACGCAGTCTCATTTTAATTTATCCTTGAAAAATATATAACAAAGCAAGCTTTCAATGCCTATATCAAGGGCGTAGCTGAGATTAAAATTCTTAAGAGGCAAATTTGAAATATAGCTTAAAAAAGCATCCACGCTAAACTCAAGCACATAAGCACAAAAGACGAAAATCACAGGGATGAGCTTGCCTATTTTAAAATTTGTCCTTATATAATCAACACAAAAATAATAAAAAAGCCCAAAAGAAAAAATCGAGCAAAACAAGTAAAAATCATGAGTTATATCGATGAGTAAAAAATAAAAAATCACAAAATACCAGCGAAAATCAAGAGCTTGCAAGTCCTTCTCACTCTCATTAAAAAGCACGAAGGCATAGCAGTAAAAAAAGCCTATGAGTATGGGTAAATGCACGAAAATGGAGCTTAAAATTTGATACAAAACAAAAAAGACTCCAAGGCTTAGATAGTAGCCGTCTAAATAGTGGTTTCGCTTGGTGCTGGCGTATTTTCTTTTAGAGGGCATAAAAATCTTTCTTTTGAGTTTGTGAAATTTGCTCTAAATTCTGCTTTAAATTTAAATCTTTTTTTAAATTTTCTTTGAAATTTAGCCCCTCATAAAGATTAAAACTTCTTTTAATAAGCTCTTCTTCAAGCTCTTTAAGTCCCGTTTTTTTAAGGCTTGAGACAAAAAGCGCATTTTTAAATTCTTTTTTTAAAAGGGTTTTTTGGCTTTGATTAAGCTTATCAGCCTTTGTAAAAACTTCTAAAATTTGCTGGCTAGGGCTTAAAAGATTTTTTAAATAGCTTGAAATTTCTTTGTCCAAGCTTAAATTGCTATGCCTTGCGTCAATTAAGTGAATGAAAAGCTTGATAGCGTTTTCTTTTTGCAAGTATTCATTTAAGTTTTTATCCCATTCTTCTTTAGTGCTTTTAGAAACTCTAGCATAACCAAAGCCTGGTAAATCCACAAAAATAAGCCTAAAGCTTTCATCAAGGGCTGAAAAAGAGTTTTTTAAAGGCTTTTCTTTTTTTAAATTTTTATTTAAGTTTTCTTTTGAATTTTGCTTTAAATTTTCTTTTAAATTTATTTCTAAATTTTCATTAGAATTTTCTATTAAATTCATTTTAAAATCTTTTTTTAAATTTATTTTAAATTTTTCTTTTTCAAGTTTTTTTTCTATATCTAAATCATCTTTCATATTTTCAAGCTTAAATTTAACTTCAAAAAGATTGATAAGGCGGGTTTTTCCAGGCGTAGCTGAGCTTTTTGCTAGATTTTTTTGATGGCATAAGGCATTGATTAAAGAGCTTTTGCCTACATTTGAACGTCCTAAAAAGGCTACTGCGCTTAAATTTAAGCTCTCATTTTCATCAAAATGGCTTAAAGATTTGATAAATTTAGCCCCAACTATCATTTATGCTCCATTTTCATTGCTTTATCATTTTTGGCTCTTTTTAAGCTCTTTTTCATCAAGCTCAAAGACAAAGCGCACAGGCTTAGAGCTTGAGCCATCCACGTTATAAGTTTGATTTTGACGGTCTATGATGATTTTATCCCCATACAATCTTTTATTTGTCTCAAGCTCTTCTATAAAGGCATTTCCTATAATCTCGTAAATATCGCTTTTTGCGTGATATAAAAACTTATCGCCCCGTCCTTTGTAGGATTTTCCGTCTAAAAAAAGCTCAAAGCTGGGATTTTGAGTTGCTTCATAGCGCAAAGGTTTATTATTTTTATCCAAAAAAATGCTAAGTTTATTTGCCTTTAAAATGTCCTTATCTTTTTTTACTAAAACATCGCCACTTAAAATGCTAAGTCCGCTTTTTTCATCAGCTTCAAAGCTTTTTGCACTGATTTCAATCTGCCCCGCAGCATTTAAAAAGCTCAGCAAAAAAATACTGGCAAAAATTATTCTAAAATCCACGCACGAACTCCGTCAATTTCAAGCCTTTTATCCGCTAAATTATATTTTAGCCCCTCTCCTTTAAGCACGCTCTCGCCTCTTTTTGCCTCAAAATTATCCTTTGTGCTTAAAATTTCATTTTTTCTATCATAATCAAGACTTTGACTTTTAATACTCGTTTTATTAATATCCTCATAAAACACATTTTGCCTAAAAAAAATTTGAGAATTCGCAACTTTCATAAGATTTGAGCTGAGATTAAAATCCTTTCTATAAGCCTTGAAATTTGTAAAAATATCCTCTTCATTTTGAGAAAATCTCTCCCAAGAACTTGCCCTGTAAAAGCCTAAAACTCCGCTTTCATCAAGCTCGTAGCCTTGCAAATTTAAAGCCTCAACGCTTTTAAAATTTAAAGCCTTTTCTTTTAAATCAATAAAATAAAAGTCCTGCAAGCTCACAAAAACAAGCACAAAGGCAAAAAGCCCCATTAAAAGCGAGAAAATCTTTATAGCCAAAGCGCGTCCCACTCTTTTTCTAGCTTTTCTTCTTTTATGATGTATTCTATCATTTCAGCCACAGCCCCTTGTCCACCTTTATTTTCTAGCTTTATTTTAGCTTCTAAGCTTTTAAGAGCGTCAGAGGGCTTAAAGCTAAGTTTTACAGAGCTTAAAAGCGAGCTATCATTATAATAATCACCTATTGCAGCGCAGTTTTCAAAGCTTAAATTTAAATCCTTTAAAAGCTCTTTAGCGCAGCTTAATTTATCTTTGATTCCTTGAAAAAGAAAAGTTATCTTTAAATCTTTTGCTCGAAGCTCGTTGCAAATAGAGCTTTTGCCTGTAATGATGGCTATTTTTTTACCTAGTTTAAGCCATGCCTCAATGGCGGCTCCATCTTTTACATTAAATTCCTTAATTTGCTCGCCACTGCTTGTATAAATGATTTTTCCATCCGTTAAACAGCCATCAATATCTAAAAATATAAGCTCTATCATTTTTATCCTTAAAATTTGTGAAATTTTAACGCAAATTTATAAATTAAAGGCAATACAAAAGTCCATTTTACATAATTTTCTTGGGCTTGATTTTTATATTTTGAATTTATAATAAAAAACTCATCATTAAAAAATGATGAGTTTGCATCTTAATAAAGGAGAAGTGAATCACCCCCACCTAAGAGGTGAGGGCTTCCTAACTAAAGCTAAGCAATCTTAGCTAACACGAAAGGCTTTTTGTTTATAGTCTAATAGGCTAATTCCTAACCCAAACGACTTTTATTGCAATTATATCATATTTTAATTAATTATACTAATATTTTTAAAAAAAATCCGCAAATTTAGCATTTTAACTCACCTAGCGGCGAGTAGCAATTCATCCCCCGCCTAAGAGGCGAGGGTTTCTTGCTAAAATTTGATAAATTCTAAATTTTAAATCATTAAAACTAAATTTAAACTCATCAAAGCCCTAAATTATTAATTTAAGGCTTTGATTTAAATTTTTAGAATTTCTTTTTCTTCACATCAGCTAGAATATTTGCCGCGATGGCATTAACGCTATCTGAAATCACTGAAGAATCATTGGCGATTTTCACATTTTCTTGCGTTACGCTTTCAATGTGAGCCACGCTTTCGTTAATTTGTGTGATACCCGCAGTTTGTTCTTTAATGCTTTCAGCCATATCGTTAATGCTTTGAACGAGCAAGTTTGTATTAGCTTCAATCTCGCTAAGACTTTTTTGTGTGCGCTCAGCAAGTTTTCTTACTTCATCTGCAACGACGGCAAAGCCACGTCCATGCTCTCCTGCGCGAGCCGCTTCAATGGCTGCGTTAAGGGCGAGCAAGTTGATTTGATCTGCGATATCACCGATGATTGAAGTTACATTTTTAATCTCTTCACTTTGAGTGATAACCTCGCCTGTTTTTTGCGATACATTTTGCATTGAGCTGGTGATCTCTTCGAGCGCGGCAGCCGTTTCTTCTAGCGAGTGAGCTTGAGAATTTGAGCTTTGTGTTAGAGCCTTGACCGCTTCTTGTAGTTTGCCTGACTCATCGCTAAGAGAATTTGCAAAATCACTACTTTGCTTCAGCATTTTAACAATTTCTTGCCCTAAGATATTCGTTGTCACTTCGACATTACCGCTTGCATTTGGCACTTGGTTTCTAAAATCTAAGCTTTTGTATCTTTCAAAAATATCGTTCAGCACATTTGTATTTGAGCCGATTTTCTTTTGAAGTGTGCCTAAAAGACTATTCAATACATTTTTAAGTTCAACAAGTTGTGGATTTCTAGGATTTTCAACGATTCTTGCGGTGAGATCGCCATCCTCGACCTTGCGCGCGGTCTCCACAGACTGCTTGACAGTGACAGCGTCCTGGGTTAAGCCAGATTGCGTTCTTTGGATATTGTCATTGATCGCCACTGCCATTTCGCCAAGCTCATCGTGAGCCTTGATTTTAAGGAGTTTTGGCGGCTCTTTAGTCTCGTAGTTAAGAAATTTAAAGAAATTAAAGAGCAAGTTAGCGATACTATCAATTCTGGTGATGACATTTCTGTTGATATAAAAGAACACAATTGCCGCGATGACGATAAGAGAGACTGCAATACTTACAATAAAGGTATTTCTAAGCTCTACAACAGGTGCAAATATCGAGCTTTCAGGTACGATGACAATAGAAGCCCATTTATCGTTCTCGATAATGAACGTAGAAACTGAAGCGTAGCTTAATATGCCTTGATAATTCATATAAGGAAATGTCCCTTCCTTGTTCTGAACGATGGCTTCGTGAATCTTTTGCACGCTTTCATCGCGGTTGATATCTAAGAAAGTTTTGCCGATGACATCTTGATTTGGATGCGCGACGATGACACCATCATGGCTTGCTAACGCTCTATAATCACCCTCAAAAACATTGAGCCTGCTGCTTTGTATATCCTTGCCTATAAAGTCAAAATTCACTAACATACCTATAACGCCCACGACTTGACCGTTTGTATTTGTAATAGGATAGTTCAAAGTGGCTGCTATTTGCTCAGGATCGCCATTTAGACTTATTTTCCTTGCCTTACCCACAGATGGCTTGCCTGAAGTGAGTGTGTTTTGCACACCGGTAAAAGTGGGAATGATATTATCCGCTTGTAATATCACAATCCTGCCGTCATTCATCATGTCAGTATCCTTGGCTAAAATCGCAAATTCGCCATTGCTAAGCCTGTGCTTAGGATTTACTATATTTGCATTGAAATTTGGATCTTTAATGTAAATATAGCCATAAGTCGCCCAGTTTGATGAATCCATAACATTTTCAAGTAAACTTTGCATATCTCTTTGCCCACTTGAGCCTAAATCAAAGAGATTTTCAACCTGCTGGTGGCTGACTTTTAAAATCGCGCTCACTTCATAAAAATGCCCCTCGACTAAATTCGCAACTCTCTTAGAGACATTGTAAACAAGCTTTGAGCTTTCCCTTTCTTGGATGCTTGATGAGTTGCTGACAACCAAAACACCCATGACAATCATACAAACAGCAACTATGGCAAACACCCATAGACTGACCTTTGTTCCCAGTTTTAATTTCATAACTGCCCCCTACTAAAGATTACAAAAGCACAATTATAGCATAAAAAAGTAAAAATTTCTATAATTTTCGTTTATTTTTATGAAATTTAATTTTAAAGTCTATAAATAAGGCTTTAAAAATATTGATACCTAAGGCAAGGAATAAATTTGAATTCTAAAAATAATTATAAAAACAGCGGCGCGAGTTTTGAAATTCGTCATTGCAAAAAGTAAATTTATTTTAAAATTTTCTTTACTCATCTGTCATCGCGAGCAAAGCGAAGCAATCCACACTTTCAATTGGCGATTTAAATTTTTCTAATATCAAATTATGGATTGCCACGACAAAACTGCGTTTTGTCTCGCAATGACGAGCAAATTATTGTCATTGCGAGCAAGCGCTTAGCAATGACGAGCCTTAATTAAACATTATTGAGTAAAGCAAGGCTAAAAGCCATCACACCCATACCCACTAAAAGCCCATACAAGCAGTGATGAGGCTCGCCATATATCCTTGCAGCGGGTAGTAATTCATCAAAAGAAATGTAAATCATAATGCCAGCTACTAGCGCAAAGCTCACTGCCAAAATCAGCTCATTTAAAAAAGGCAGCAGTAAAAATATGCCTACAAGCGCACCCAAAGGCTCGGTAAGCCCTGAAAGTGCGGAGTAGATGAAAGCCTTTTTCTTGTCGCCTGTGGAGTGATAGATCGGCAAACTCACCGCCATACCCTCAGGAATGTTGTGAATAGCGATAGCAAGGGCGATGAGAATGCCAAAATTGAGATTTTCAAGCGCAGAAACAAAGGTCGCAAAGCCTTCAGGGAAGTTGTGAAGCGCCACGGCAATGGCGGTTAAAACGCCGGTGCGCCGAAGTGCTTTTAAATCTTTGCTTTGATTTGGGGTTTTGAGTGAATTTGAGTTGAAAGAATTTGAACTCAAGGAATTTAAATTGCGCGCTGTGTTTTCATCCTTAAAAGCGACTTTTTCCTTTAGATGAGCTAAATTTTCTTTGCTAAATAAGGGACAAATTTTAAGCTCTTGAAGCTCTATTTCTGTGTCTTTGCTTAAATTTTCAGGGATGAGTTTATCTACAAGGGCTGAGAGCAAAACGCCGATAAAAAAGCAAACTATGGCTAGAATTTCGCCCCAAAGTCCGCTAAATGCGGTGTTAAAATCCTTAAAAGCAACAGGTAAAATTTCCATAAAAGAGATATAAATCATCACGCCCGCAGAAAATGAAAGCCCCAAAGAAAGCACTTTTGAGTTATCTTTGCGTGAAAAAAACGCAATCACAGCCCCAGCAATCGTTGAAAGTCCTGCCAAAGCACACAGAGCTAAAGCCCATAAAATCTGCGTTAAAGAAAGTTCCATTTATATCCTAACTTGCGATTTTATAAATTTTATTTGAATTTTATTTTCGCTTTATTTTAAATTCTTAAAATTTTATATCGATTTGATTTTTCAAACTTTACAGAACTTAAAATCAATCAATAAAAATTCTCATTCAGTATAAATTAAATTATAACATAATAATTTTAAGAATGTTTAACAAAATTCAATTTATCAAATCACATAAATATTGATAATTTCATCATCAATTCATAATCAATCTAAAAAACAGCGGCACGGGATTTGAAAATTCGTCATTACAAAGCCTTTAGGCTGAAGCGATCCACTTTGTCATTGCTATGCACAAACGAAGTAATCCACTTTGTCATTGCGAGCAAAGCGAAGCAATCCACACTTTCAATTGGCGATTTAAATTTTTCTAAATATAAATTTATGGATTGCCACGACAAAACTGCGTTTTGTCTCGCAATGACGAACAAATTATTGTCATTGCAAAAAGTAAATTTATTTTAAAATTTTCTTTACTCATCTGTCATTGCAAGCAAAGCGCTTAACAATGACAAGCCTTAATTAAACATTATTGAGCAAGACTAGGCAAAAAGCCTGCCAAAGTGAGAAAATTCAAATTCTAAAACACTCAAAAGCGCTTTTTAAACGCTAAGAACGCCCTTTTTAGCATTTAATCCCACGCCTTTATTAAAGCGCAAATTCATCGCGTGCGTGAGTGCCACAGCAATGGCGTCCGTGATATCAAGGGGCTTGATGTCTTTGGTGATAGCAAGCATTCTTTTGACCATAAAAGCCACCTGCTCCTTTTGCGCCTTTGCCTTGCCTGTAACTGCTTTTTTGACTTGAAGTGGGGTGTATTCGCTAAATTCGCCGTGCAGTTGCAAGATTTTAAGGCTTAAAGCGCCTCGAAATTGTGCTAGTTTCAGCACGCTTTTTGGATTGTGCGCAAAAAAGATATCTTCAATGGCGACACTATCAAATTGATGTTGCTTGAAAATAAGATCAAGCCCTTCGCAAAGCTCGGTGATTTGATACTGCAAAGTGGATGGTTTGATTTTGATAAGCCCTGCTTCAATGAGGCTTTTTTTGTTCGCGTTTGCTTCTAAAATAGCGTATCCACAAAACCTACTGCCCGGGTCAATGCCTAAAATTTTCATTTTTGCCTTTTTATTTTTGGTGTAAATTTTAACTTAAAATCATAAATTTTAGAGTGAATTTAAATTTTAAAGCAGTGAAATTTTAAAATCAATTCTAAAACAGCGGCGTGAATTTTGGAATTTAAAATTTAGCAAGTAGGCTCGTCGTTGCGAGAAAATTTGTAGAATTTTCGTGGTAATTTATAATTTTATATTTAGAAAAATTTAAATCGCCAGTTGAAAGTGTGGATTGCTTCGCTAGCGCTCGCAATGACGGCAATTTTAATTTTTTTCAAAATTCCAAAACTTGCGGCCGCTGTTTTGAGATTTTAAAAATATCTAAATTTAAGATTGAATTAAGAGATGAAAGCTTTAAGCCCTAAATTTAGGGCTTAAAAAAGATTATTTTGCGTTGGCTTCAACATCGATTTGAAGTTTAACCTCATCGCTAAGTGTGATTGTAGAGATACTTGAAGCGAAGTTAAAATCACTTCTTTTAATCGCACCTGTCAAAGAAAAGCCAAGCTTTTTCTTGCCTTGCATTTCACCGATACCGCCGATTTCAGCGTCTAAAACGACATCTTTTGAAACGCTAGCGATTGTAAGCGTGCCATTTACCTTGCCTGCAGTGTCGCTAGTTTTTTGATAAGACTTCATCACAAAAGTAAGCTTAGGGAATTTTTTTGCATTGAAAAAATCTGCTTGTTGCAAGTGATTATCACGCGTGCTGTTATCAGTATTTACAGAAGCGACTTTTATTGTAGCTTCGATTTTTTTGAAAGTCTTGCCCGCTTCATCAAAATCGATGCTGCCATCATAATCTTTGAAGTTGCCATTTACGGTGCTGATTTGAAGGTGTTTGATTTTAAAGCCTACATTTGTGTGTGCTTTATCAAGCGCAAACTCAGCCGCCATTAAGCTGCTGCCAAGAAGTGATGCCGCTACGAGCGAGCTTAGAAGTAATTTTTTCATTTGTTCTCCTTTAAAAATTGTGTGAAAAGAATTTAAACAAAGGCGGATTAATCAATAATTAATCATCGCTTAACACTTGGCTAAGCGCTTAAAAAAAGCGATAAATTCATCAAAACTTTTTAAATTTAAATCCTTAATTTCTCTTTGCTGCTTGCCCCACATGCACTCAGGGAAAAATGCATCTTCTTTAAAGCGCGCCATCACATGAAAATGCACGCGCGGGACATAGTTTGCAAAAGATGCGATGTTGATTTTTTCAGGCTGATAAAACTCGCGCAAGGCTTTTTCGCAAAGCAAAACCCACGAAAAAAGCTCGTTTGCTAAATTTATAGGACAATCGCTAAGCTCTTTAAAAGGCGTTTTTGTAAAGATTTTCACCCAAGGAATTTGTGCGTTTTCGCGCTCAAAATAAAAATACTCGTTTTCGTAAAACATTAAAATTTACCCTTTTTTTTAAATCAATCTTTATTTTAAAATTAATTTTTTTTAAATCAATGTGAAATTTTGAAATTTTAACTTAAATTTTATCATTTTTATATCAAATTTGATTAAAATTTAACAAAAAATGAGTTATAACTGCGCTCAAATTTTAAACAAGGGGATAAAATGCAAGTTCAAAATAACTTTTCAAGCTCTTATTTTGCAAGCTTTAACTCTAGTTTTTATAATAACTTAAATTCGCGTGATTTTTCAAAAGTGGATGAATTTTCATCTTCGCAAAACAGCGGCGCGGGTTTTGAAATCAATTTACAAAATGATAACAAAAACTTTCAAACAACGCAAAATAATTTTCAAAATAATTCATCACAAAGCTCAGCGCAAAAGGATAATGCTTTAAGTGAAAGCTCAACTAGTGCGGATAAGGATGAGAATTTGGGCGAAAACAGCACCGAGCTTACTGCTAGTGAGCGCACTTTGGTGCGAGAATTGCAAGTTACAGACACCAAAGTAAAGGCTCATGAAATGGCTCATCAAGCTGCAGGCGGTGGCTTAGCAGGGGCTGCAAGCTACACTTATGAGCGCGGACCTGATAATAAAATGTATGCGGTAGCTGGCGAAGTGCCTATTTCTATGCAAAAGGGCAACACCCCTGAAGAAACGATAGCCAATACCAGACAAATTCAAGCGGCTGCAATGGCTCCAGCTGATCCTAGCCCACAGGATTTTAAAGTCGCTGCGAGTGCGATGAGAATGGAGTTTGAAGCAAGAAGCGAGCAAGTAAGAATCAGGGCTGAAGAAAGCGCAAAACGTCTTGAAGAAAACAGCGAAGAAAACGAGTCGCAAAATGAGTCTAATGCGGGCTTTGAAGAAAATTCTGGGGCAAATCAAAACAATTTTGCCAAGCTTCAAGCCGCAAATAATGCTTATGCGAATTTTAGTGACACGCACGATATTAGCACGACCATTACTGAGCAAATGAATTTCAATAAAGCGGTTTGAAATTTTAGTGAAATTTTAAACTGCAAAGCTTGATTGATTTACTTTGTTAAGAATTTTAAACTGAGTTTAAAGCTTTTTAAATTTAAAATCAATTGTGGATTGCTTCGCCAAAAATTAGCTCGCAATGAGATAAGCTTGGCTATCATTGTAAAGTTTTGCCCAGTCATTGCGAGAAGCAAATTTATTTTAAATTTCTCTCAAACTTTTTTGTAAAGTGATAAATTGCTCTTTTCAAGGTCATTTGCCTTAATAGATCCAGCGCTAAAAGCAAAAATATAAGAATTGATAAATCTTTTAAAATTTTTAAGAATTTAAATCAATCAGCCCAAACTGAACGGAGTTTCTTGATACACGAAATTAAGCCAGTTTGAAAACAGCACCTGCGCATTGGCGCGCCACTTGATCACAGGCTCGCCTTTTTGATCAAAATAATTTTTAGGTTTTTTGATCTTTTCGCCCTTTTTTAAATCGCGCTGATACTCATCAAAAAGCGTGAATTTAGTGTATTCAGGGTGTGCTAGGATGAATAAATCTTTCTCATCTTTAAGCACGCTTGCGCCACTTTTTTTGCCAAAAAGTAACACTTTCAAGCTTTTACAGGCTTTAAGTGCCTTTTCATCAAGCCCAGAATGCCTTGAATGTGGAAGTAAAATCTCTTCATCAAGCCCACTTAAAAGCAAATCTTCATTTTGAATTTTATGCTTAAACACGCCAAAAAGCTTATTTTTAAGCTTTTTCTTGGGAATTTTGTGAAAATGATAAAGCGCTGCCATCGCGCCCCAGCAAAGATAAAGCGTGCTTGTGGTGTGTTTTTTTAAGTAGCTCATTATACCCTTAAGCTCGTGCCAATACTTCACTTCTTCATAGTCCAAATGCTCGATCGGCGCACCCGTTACAATCGCAGCGTCAAATTTACGCCCCTTAATCTGCTCAAAATCCACATAAAACCTATCCAAATGACTTTTAGGCGTGTTTTTGCCCTCATAGCTTTTAGTGTGTAAAAAAGTGACATTGACTTGCAAGGGCGAATTGCCGATTAAGGATAAAAGCTGATTTTCAGTCTCAATTTTTGTAGGCATCAAATTAAAAATCGCCACTTCCAAAGGGCGTATATCTTGGCTTCGCGCCCTTTTATCGTCCATTAAAAAGACAAAGTCTTTTAAGAGCTTGAAAGCTGGGATTTGCTTGGGTATAATCAGTGGCATTTTCTATCCTTGTTCTGCGATCCATATTCCGCAATCTGTAATCTGCGTTCTGTAATCTGTAAGGCTAAATCGTCAATTTTTTACATTCCCTAAATTTAGCCTTAGAAAATACAGCAAGGGGGCGCAAAGCCCCCAAATTTAAACCTTAATTAAATTTATCACGCTTTTTTAAGCACGATTTTCCACTCCGCATCGCCCGTGCTTTCAAACTCAAGCACCTCATGCTCACTCTCAGCAGCCCAAAGCGGTATAGTCTCAGTCGCCTGGGTGCAGTCAAATAAAATCTCTAAATTATCCCCGCTTTGAATGCCTTTTATCGCTTCTTTTGCATCCACAAGCGGAAAGGGACAAACCTTGCCCCGCGTGTCTAAAATAGCCATTTTCTCTCCTTTAAGCTTTCTTTTTTGTAGGCAAAATAATGGTAAAATAGGTCGCTAAATAAGCTCCTAATAAGAAAAATATCGTCGCCACCCAGCCTTGATACGAAAATACAGCCGTTTGCACGAGCCCATTTCCTATCGTGCAGCCTCCTGCTAGGCTTGCTCCAAAGCCCATTAAAGCCCCGCCAACACTAGCATAGGCCAAGGTCTTTTTATCGGGCAAGCGGAAGCGAAACTCGCCTGAGAGCTTTGCCGAGCTAAAGGCTCCAATGGCAATACCAAGTACCAAAAACACGCCCCAGTCTATGAATTTAAAACTGCCTGTCACTAAAAAGGCGATTAAATTTGCCGATGGCGTGGTGATGCCCAGCCCATCAAGTCGCCCACTCAGCGTAGAAAGCGGCCACGCTAAAATCGCTATAAAAGCCACAAGTAAAGCCGTGATGAAAGGATGCCAGCTTTTTTCAAAAAGTAGGTGCGACAAACCCTTACGCTTTGCCTTTAAGCGCGCTATATTAAGCTTTGGCTTTCTAAGCTCAAAATACATCAAAATCGCTACAAACACCGCTAAAAAGGCAACTAAAACCCAAGGCGACACACCAAAGCTTTTATATATCATGCCCTCGCTAGCTTGAACGCCTTTTAAATCCTCTTGCACGAAATTGAGCGCGCCATATTTTGTAATGGCTGCAAAAAGTGCGTAAAAAATTAAAGCAATCATCGAGCCAATCAGCCCTTCACCAGCCCTATACCAAGTGCCTGTTGCACAACCACCAGCTATCACCATACCAAAGCCAAAAATAGTCCCGCCGATAATGGTAGAAAGCCAGAAAAAGCCCCGCTCTCTCACGCTGATAATGCCATTATCCGCCAAAAGCCAAATTCCAATGCTTTGCACTAAAATCACAATGAAAAGTGCGGTGAAAATAGTGAGTTTTTTATTTAAAAACAAATCCCTATAAGCACCCACGACGCAAAATCTGCCCCTTTGCAGCACGAAGCCCAGCAAAAAGCCTACAAATAAACCTGAAATCATAAGTTCTCCTTACAAACTATAAATTAAATTTAGCCTTTTAAAAGGCCACTTTCTTACGGAATACAGATCATAGAATGCGGAAAATAGGTAGCCTAAGTTTAATCTGCGCAAAGCACAGCAACTTTAAATTCTGTAATCCGTTATCCGATCGCTTGTTTTAAATCCTTAATCAAATCCTCCTCGCTCTCAAGCCCTATGCTTAAACGAACGGTATTTGGCGTGATACCTGCCTGCTTAAATTCAGCCTCGCTTAATTGCGAATGCGTCGTCGAATAAGGATGTATCGCCAAAGACTTGCTATCGCCTATATTTGCGGTGATTGAAAAAAGCTCAAGGCGGTTACAAATTTGCTTTGCGGCTTCAAAACTTTGCGCTTCAAAACTTAAAAGCCCACTAGCACGCGAGTTTTGAAAATACTCTTTCAAAAGCTTGTGATAAGGGCTGCTTGAAAGACCCGGATAATTGACCTCATTAATTTTTGGATGATCTTCAAGAAATTTTGCTACCGCTAAAGCATTGTCGCTGTGCTTTTGAATGCGAAGCTCAAGCGTTTCAAGCCCTTGAATTAAAAGCCACGCATTAAAAGGACTTATGCTCGCCCCTGTATTTCTCAGCCACTCGACGCTAAGGCGTATGCTAAAAGCGGGCAAGTTTTCAAGCTGAGTATAGACAATGTCGTGATAGCTGGCAATAGGCGTGTTAAAAAGCGCGTAACGCGCGTTGTGCTTTAAAAAGTCATTCAGCCCCTTGCGCTCGATCACAACCCCGCCCATCGCAGAGCCTTGACCATTGACATATTTTGTCAAAGAATGCACCACAATGTCCGCACCAAAGTCAAATGGGCGGTGTAAAAAAGGCGTGGCGACGGTGTTATCACAAATGCTTGCTATAGCGTGTTTTTTAGCAATTTGCGTGATTTTTTTGATATCAGCGATAGCAATTTGAGGATTGCTAAGACTCTCAAAGAAAATCGCCTTTGTATTTTCATCGATAAGGCTTTCAATAGAGCTTGCATCATCGATATCAAAAGCCCTTGCCTCAATGCCTAGAAGCTTAAGCGAATGCGTGAATAAAACCTGAGTGCCGCCATAAATTTTATTTGCGAACAAAAAATTATCCCCAGCACTTGCAAGATTTAAAATCGCATAAAATATCGCTGCAGAACCTGTGGCTGTAAGCACACTAAAAGCCCCGCTTTCAATTTCAGCAAGGCGTTTTGCAAGCACTTCAAAGGTAGGATTTGTAACGCGGCTGTAAATGTTGCCCAGTTCTTTTAAGGCAAAGCGGTCCGCAGCTTGTTCTAAGCTTTCAAAACTATAAGCTGAGCTTTGATAAATAGGCACGCTTAATGTGCGCTGCTTGTCATAATCATAGCCTGCATGCAGTGCGAGCGTGTTTGGCGTGAAATGGTTGTGTTTTAAATTTGCCATAATTTTTCCTTTAAATTTAGAAATTTTGTGTTTAAAAGCCCTTAAAATAGACTTTTATAATAATAAAAAAGAGGATTAAAGAGAAATAGACTGCACACAAAGGTGCATTTACATGAGAATAGGATAAGCTTTTTGGCTGTTTTTAGCATTTTTAGCTTGTAGATTTTCAGCTATAAAAAACATAAAAGCTCTCCTTTTTTAAATTTGCTTGAAAGCATAGCAGATTTTTAAACACTTGTCAAGTAAAATTTTAAAATTTGTGAAAAAATTTAAAACTCAAGTGCAAATTTGGAAATTTTTTTAAAAATCACTTTTTAAAAAATTCAATAAAATCAATCCTTAAAGTAGAAAAATTAAATTTTTATACAATTTTTAAAACTCAATTCAAAAATTTAATGACAAAATTAAAATAAATTGCCACGAATTTGACGCCAATTTTCGCAATGACTGTGAGTAAAGAAAATTTTTAAAATAATTTAAATTGATTATAATGTAAAATAAAAGGGCTTTTAAGCCCTTGAAATCATTTTAAATCCCTAAAAAACTCTGGAGAATCCACCATCACACCATCAACTTCAAGTGCTTTTGCTTGATCAAAATCTTCTTTAGAATTGATACCAAAAAGAATGACTTTTGAGCCTTTGCTTTGCTTAAAGCATTCTATGGCTTCTTTATCCCAAGTTAAAACCGCCTTACTCATGCCCTCGCCAAGTGTGAATTTCTCGATCACTTCAACCGCTCTTTTAAGCTCAAAGCCAAAATAAGTCTCATCTTTAGCCGCCTCGCAAGTGTGATTTAAAGATATATTAGCCAGCCTTGTGCGTGTGGTATCGCGGCTTTCAAAAACTGCGATTTGCTTGCTCAGTGCCTTTGTGAATTTATCCTCAGTCGAATACACGCGCACCCTTTTTAAAGCGTTATTTTGCTTTAAAACCTTTAAAAGCTTGTCTGCAAAAAGTTTTTCGTTCGCGTCAGGGCTTTTGATATCGATAAAAAATTGCGTGTTTTTATATCTTTTTAAAACCTCATCAAGCCTTGGAATATAGACATTTGAAAGTTCAAAATCTTTATCTTTATACTTATCAAGCTTGAATTTCACCTTTTTAAGCTCATCTTTACTAAAGCTTGAAATAAACCCTCTGCTTTCAGTCAGCGCCTTTAAATCGCTTGGGCGGTAAAGCACGATTTGCCCATCTTTACTCAGCTGCAAAGTGATCCAAATGATATCGGCTTTATTTTCTAAAGCCTTATCAATGGCGGCTAGGGTGTTTTCTGGTGCGTCTGCTGTGCCGCCTCTGTGCGCTACGATGAGCGGCTTTGCAAACAAAGCTAAGCTCAAGCATAAAAACAAAAGACATTTTTTCATCATCAATCCTTTAAAATTTGCGTTATTTTAAACAAAATGAGAAACAAAATGGATACTTTTTTAAATTTTTTAAAAAAGCCCTTGACTTAGAGCTACTCTCATCTTTTATAATTTCATAAATTTTTTAAGGAGTTTGAAATGAAAAGTGTCATTTGTAAAGAAATCAAACAATGCCAAATCAATGAAATGCTCAAAGAAGAAATATTTTGCGAGAGTTTAAGAGAGGAAAAAATTTACACTGAACGCGTGGAAATTTAAAAAAAGAAAGGCTGGAGATTGAAACAAGGGATTATAAAATTTCACTTGTTTAAATTTTAGGGTGCTTCTTGCTTTGTATTTATTAAATATTTTATCGATCGTTGGAGAGTTTTAACACAACTTCAATGCGTCATTGCGAGCCGATGAAATCGGCGAGCAATCTGCATATAAAATGACATGCTTAATTCTCGTCATTGCGAGAAGTTGCGTAGCAAATTCGTGGCAATCTATTCTTTGTTTTTATGTTAAATTATAGATTGCTTCGCTCCTCGCAATGACGGGCAGAATTTCTAAAATTTTAAACTTTGTCATTGCGAGCGTTGCCTGCAACGCGTGGCAATCTACAAATTTACTTTTAAATTTTATTTTTACTTTCATAAAAAATTATGGATTGCTTCGCGTTTTTCAAAGCCCAGCAATGACGGCGTTGAAATAAATTTAATTCTCAAGGTATAGATTGCCACGCAAGGATAAATCCTTGCTCGCAATGACGGTGTGGGATTGTGGCAATCTCTGCTTGAAATTTTTAAACGCTATCTCATTATTTTAAAAATTAAATTCGCCTAAATATTTAAAAATTCAAAAAGCTTAAATTAAAACACTCAAAAGTAAAGCAAAAATTTAAAAGCTAGATTATCATAAGTTGTTGAATTTAAATGAATAACTTTGAGATTTTCAAGCTCTCAAAGTTATTCAATGTTCTTAAAGTAGTTATTAAAATCTCAAAGTCCTACGGCGTTTAGGGTTTGATATTTATTCATATAAATTTGAGCTTCGATTTTGCGCATGGTATCCAAAGCAACTTGCACGACGATTAAAACGCTGGTGCCACCAAAATAAAAAGGCACACCCATAAGCTTAACTAAAAGCCAAGGAAGCGTGGTAACAAGCCCTAGATAAATCGAGCCAGAAAGTGTAAGCCTACTAGCAACTTCGTTTAAATATCCCGCTGTGGTCTCGCCCGGTCTTATGCCCGGTATAAAGCCGCCTTGCTTTTTAAGATTTTCGGCTATATCCTTAGCATTAAAAACAATCGAAGCGTAAAAATAAGCAAAGAAAATCACAAATAAAAAGGTCAGCACATGGAAAAAAGTGCCATTTGGATTTAAAAAATCATTCAAAGCGATTAAATACTCATTCGTGCTAGCCTGTAAAATCGTGCTTGGAAACATCAAAATCGCACTTGCAAAAATAGGCGGTATCACTCCGCTTAAATTTACCTTAATAGGAATGTAATTCATTATGCGTTTGTTTTGATTTTGCATGACCACCTTACGAGAGTATGAAATAGGCACACGACGCTCGCCAAGCTCTACATAAATAATGGCTAAAATCGTAGCGATGATGATGACTAAAATGCCAAGCGCGACTAAGAAATTCATCTCGCCAGAATTAATCAAATCCACGGTCCCGCCTATGGCTGATGGTATGCTTGAGACTATACCTGCAAAGATGATTAAAGAAATTCCATTTCCCACGCCCTTTTGCGTGATTTGCTCGCCAAGCCACATTAAAAGCATGGTCCCTGCTAGCATTGAAATGGCGGATAATAAAATAAAAGTGTTTAAATCATCTATCATGATAGCGTTTTGCCCAGCTGCCCCGCGAAGCCCTTGAAGCCCGATAGATACGCCTATGCTTTGTATTAAAGTGATGAAAATCGTAGCATAACGTATGATTTGCATATATTTTTGCATGCCGTCGCGCTCTTTTTTCATCTTGCCTATGCTTGCAAAAGTGGCTGCTAGTAATTCCATAATAATAGAAGCCGTGATATAGGGCATAATGCCAAGCGAGATGATAGAAAAGCGCTCAGCCGCCCCGCCGCTAAACATATTAAAAAGTCCTAGCGCGTTGTTTTCATTTTTAGCGAAAAACTCGGCAATCACAGCTGAATTTACGCCTGGAACAGGCACATAAGCTAAAATCCTATAAGCAAATAATAGTGCTAAAGTGATAAGGATTTTGTTAGTTAGGCTTTTATTCATTCTTTACTTCCACTTACTGTGATGTTTTCATCTTTGATTTTGCTAGCAAGAGTTTTTGCACTCGCACCGATGAGCTTGATTTTTTTCACAGATTTTGAAATTTTATGCACGCTTTTAATGCTCTCAAAGCTGATTTCGTTAAGGTCTTTAATCTTAGTGATTTTTTCAACATTAATCACATAAGGCTTTTCAAATTTGCTTGTAAAGCCTACTTTTGGCAATCTTCTTTGTAAAGGTTGCTGACCGCCCTCAAAGCCTCTTTTTTCATTGTAACCTTTTCTTGCAGTTTGACCTTTACCGCCTTTTGTGGCCGTTTTTCCCATACCACTACCCTGACCGCGACCTATTCTTTTAATCTTTCTTGTCGAGCCTTTTGCCTTAGTTAAATTCATTTCTTATCCTTTCAACATAGAAAGCGCTTTAATCGTGGCGCGAACGACATTTGCCGAGTTATTTGAGCCAAGAGATTTAGTCAAAATATCCTTAATGCCCGCAAGCTCCATTATAGGACGCGCCGAACCGCCTGCGATAACGCCCGTTCCCTCGCTCGCTGGCTTGAGTAAAATACGGCTAGCATTGTATTTAACCTCCACATCGTGAGCGATAGTTGAGCCTTTAGTTTTTACTTCAACTAAATTTTTAAAGCCATCTTCAACAGCCTTGCGAATGGCATCAGGCACTTCCTTAGCCTTGCCATAACCCACGCCTACAAGTCCTTTTTTATTGCCTATAACCACAAGAGCGGTGAAGCGAAAGCGGCGCCCACCCTTAACGACTTTGGTAACTCTGCCTATATCGACAATGACTTCTTCAAATTCTTCTTTATTATATTTTTGCATTCTCTCTCCCTTATAGCCTTACGCCATTTTCTCTTATAGCATTTGCAAGCTCGGCTATGACGCCGTGATATAAATAGCCATTTCTATCAAAAACTCCCGCTTCGATTTTCTTAGCCTTAAGCTCTTTTGCAAAATGAGCGCCTAGTTTTTTAGCCCCCTCTTTATTTGCCTTTATGCCTAGCTTCTTGCCATCAGCTGCTGCTAAAGTAATAGCCTTTGTATCATCAATAGCTTGAATGTAAAGGGTGCGTGTGGATTTAAAAACGCTAATTCTTGGTAAAGTTGCGTTGCCAAAGATCTTTGCGCGAATTCTTTTCTTTCTTTTAATGCGTAGGCTTAATTTTCTTTTTAATACATTTACTCTCATTATCTATCCTTATTTTTTAGAGGTCTTGCCGGCTTTTCTAACAATGCGCTCATCGGCATATTTCACACCCTTGCCTTTGTAAGGTTCTGGTGGTCTAAACTCTCTTATTTGTGCAGCAACTTGCCCTACGACTTGCTTGTCGCTACCTTTGATGATGATATTATTTTTATCTACGCTGATTTCTATGCCCTCAGGAATGGCGTAGTTGATAGGATGAGAAAAACCTAGGCTAAGCTCTAGCACCTTGCCTTTAGTGGCGGCTTTATAGCCCACGCCGTTGATTTCTAAAGTTTTGCTAAAACCCTCTGTAAGTCCTATGACTACATTATTTGCTAAGGCTCTGTAAGTGCCCCAGTAGGCTCTGCTTTGTCTATCATCTGCCTTAGGGGCAAATAAAATTTGATTATCCTTAAGCTCGACCTTGACATTTGCCTTTGTGTCAAGCTCTTTATTTAAATTTCCCTTTTTAAACTTAAGGATATTGCCCTCAAGTTTGACCTCAAGCCCATTTGGGATATTAATAGGCTGTTTTCCAATACGAGACATATTTTTCCTTTTTAGTTGTCTAAGATATTTCTATCAAATGCCCTAAAATTTGAAACTCATCACCAAATGGTGCATAAAATTTCGCCGCCAACGCCTATCTTATAAGCTTCATCATTAGCCAAAACGCCTTTGCTTGTGCTTACAACGATAGTTCCATAACCATTTTTAAATCTTTTGATCTCATCTTTGCCTTGATACACACGGCGCCCAGGCTTTGAAACGCGCTTAAGCTCGTTAATCACTGTGTAGCCTCTTTCGTCGTATTTTAAAACGACATTGATAAATTTTTTCTTATCTTCTTCGATGACATCGTAATTTTCTATATAGCCTTTTTCTTTGAAAATTTTAACCAAGGCTTCAACGACTTTAGAATGCAAAAGTTTTGTGCTTTCAAGTCTTCTCATACCTGCATTTCTAATGCGAGTGAGCGAATCAGAAATTATATCATTAATCATCTTTTCTCCTTACCAGCTTGCTTTTTTAAGACCTGGAATCAGTCCTTCATTTGCCATTTTTCTAAGGCACACACGGCAAATCCCAAAATCTCTATAAACTGAATGAGGACGCCCACAAATTTGACATCTTGTGTAGCCTCTAACCTTAAATTTAGGCTTTCTCGCAGCCTTTGCAATCATTGATTTTTTAGCCATTTTGTTTTCCTTTTGCAAATGGAAGTCCTAAAAATTCAAGCAATTTAAAGGCTTCTTTGTCATTTTGTGCTGTTGTGATGATGCTTATATTCATTCCGTGAGTTCTTAAGATTTTATCATATTCTACTTCAGGAAACATAAGCTGCTCATCAAGCCCGAAATTATAATTTCCGCGCCCATCAAAGCCGTCTCTTTTAAGCCCGCGAAAATCTTTCACACGCGGTAAAGCAACGCTGATGAGTTTATCTAAGAAAGCAAACATATTTTCCTTTCTTAAAGTTACCATAACGCCTACTGGAAAACCCTCGCGCACTTTAAAGCCAGCCACTGATTTTTTGGCCTTAGTAATGACAGCCTTTTGTCCGGCGATTAAAGAAATGGTATCAGCGACATTTGCAAGCACTTTTTGATCCTTAGCAAGCTCGCCAGCGCCCACGCTTATAACGATTTTTTCAAGCTGTGGCACAAGCATAGGATTTTTAATGTCAAATTCTTTAATCAAATTTGCTTTTATGGTGTTAGCATATTTTTCTTTAAGTCTATTCATAATTATTCTCCTACCTTGGCTACATTTGAAATGTGTATAGGCATTTCTTTATTTACAAAGCCTCCATTTGGAGTTTTATCGCTAGGTTTTATCGCTTTTTTAGCAAGCTTACAACCCTCGACTAAAATTTGAGCTTTTTTAGGATACACTGCTAAAACCTTGCCCGTTTTGCCTTTGTCATCGCCTGTGATGATTTTAACATTATCACCTTTTTTAATTTTTAATTTCATTATAAAACCTCCGGTGCAAGTGAAACGATTTTCATAAAATTAGCGTATCTCACTTCTCTGCCAACAGGTCCAAAAATACGCGTGCCTATAGGCTCTTTTTTATTATCTAAAATCACAGCCGCATTTTCATCAAAGCGAATGAGCGCGCCATCTGCACGGTGCACTTCTTTTTTAGTGCGCACGATCACAGCCTTTACAACTTGTCCTTTTTTAACCTTGCCATTTGGTAAAGCCTTTTTCACAGAAGCGACGATGACATCGCCAAGTGTGGCATAACGCCTTTTAGAACCGCCTAAAACCTTTATGCACATAAGCTCTTTTGCGCCGCTATTATCAGCCACTGCTAGTCTTGTAAAACTTTGTATCATTACTCAACTCCTCTTAGAACTATGCTTTTAAGACGAAAAGCCTTTCTTTTTGAAAGCGGACGACACTCCACAGCTGTAACTGTATCGCCGACATTAGCTTCGTTTTTTTCATCGTGGATGAGGTATTTTTTAAATCTCTTAACGATTTTTCTATATCTAGGATGCACAACCTTTCTTTCGACCAAAACACTGACCGTTTTATCTCCACTTTTTTGCACAATCACGCCTTGAATTTCTCTTTTAAATGCCATTTTTAATCCTTTAAAGCATTGATTGCAGTGTTGATTCTAGCGATATCCTTGCGAATGAGGCTCACTTCTTTAGGATTGCTAAGTTGCATAGTTTTTAGCTCTTGTTTTTTTCTAAACAAAAGCAACTTTTGCTCTTTTAACAAGCTTTTTAGCTCTTCTTTATTTTTATCTTTAATCTCAGTATATTTCATTTTCGCTTTGCCTTGTTATAAATTTAGTTTTAAAAGGAAGCTTGTGCATAGCTAAGGTTAGAGCCTCTCTTGCCATTTCTTCACTCACTCCTGCCATTTCATAGATAATGCGGCCTGGCTTAATGTTCATCACCCATTCTTCAACGCCTGCTTTACCCTTACCCATACGCACTTGCAAAGGCTTTTTTGTCAAAGGCTTATCAGGGAAAACGCGTATCCAAGTCTTGCCCTGTCTTTTTACAAAACGAGTCAATGCTACACGCGCTGCTTCGATTTGCCTTGAGTTAATGCGTCCTGCTTCAACCGCCTTTAGAGCAAAATCTCCAAAAGTAAAATCAACCCCACGAGTAGCATAGCCGCGGTTGCGACCCTTCATCATCTTTTTATATTTTGTTCTTTTTGGTAGTAGCATTATTTACTCCTTCTTGTGCGGCGCGGTTTTTTCTCAGCATTTGCTGATTCTTCGCTTTTATCAGCTTGAACGCCTTTTTGTAGAATTTCGCCCTTAAAGATCCACACCTTAACGCCTATATTTCCATAAGTCGTCCTTGCTTCAGCAAAGCCGTAATCAATTTTTGCCCTTAAAGTGTGAAGCGGCACGCGCCCTTCTAAATACCATTCAGTTCTAGCCATTTCAGCCCCGCCTAAACGTCCTGCAACGCATACTTTAATGCCCTTTGCACCGGCTTTTTGCGCGCCTTGAATGACTTTTTTCATCGCGCGTCTAAAAGCAATTCTACGCTCTAATTGAGTCGCCACGCTTTCAGCGGCTAGCTGGGCTGAAGCTCCTGCTTTTCGCTCTTCTTTTATATTGATATTGACATCTTTGTGGATTAAGTCGCTAAGCTCTTTTCTTAACATATCCACATCGCTTCCTTTTTTACCGATGATGATACCAGGACGCGCTGCTATGACAGTTACACGAAGCTTTTTAGCCGTTCTTTCTATAAGAATTTGAGAAATGCCCGCGTAATAAAGCTTTCTTTTTAAAAGAGTGCGGATTTTATGATCTTCGCCTATGTTTTCTACAAGGGCGTTTTTGGTAGGAAACCATCTGCTTTCCCAATTTCTATTAATGCCTAATCTTAAGCCTACTGGATTTACTTTTTGTCCCATTAATTATCCTTTTTTTCTGTGGCTTTTTTTGCGCTTGTTTTTTTAGCAGGAGCTGCTTTTGTGGCTGTTTTATTAGCTACTTTTTTTGTTTCTTTAACTTCAGCCTTAGAAACTTCTACTAAGATATGAGCTGTTGGCTTTCTAATGCGGCTTGCACTGCCTCTTGCGCGTGGGCGAAATCTCTTTAGCACTGCCCCAGCATCGACGCGACAACTTGACACCACGACTTCACTGGCCTCAAAGCCTCCGTTTGCCACAGCTGAAGAAATCGCATTAGCTATATATTTTGCACCCTTATTTGGCATAAATTTCAAGCTCGCCATAGCAAGTTCAGCATTCATCCCTTGCACTTCACGCGCTATAAGTCTTGCCTTAGTAGGAGATAATCTTATAAATTTAATCAAAGCTTTACTCATCATTTCCCCTTATTTACCGATTTTCTTTTGCACAGAGCCTTTATGCCCTTTGAAAGTGCGCGTTGGAGCAAATTCGCCAAGCTTATAGCCTATGTGATTTTCAGTGATATAAACAGGGATGAAGCTTTTGCCATTATGCACATTAAAAGTAAGCCCTATCATATCGGGGATAATGGTGCTTCTTCTGCTCCATGTTTTTATAGGTTTTGTATCGTTTGTCTTTTTTGCGTTGATGACTTTTTTCATCACATGATCATCAACAAAAGGACCTTTTTTGAGTGATCTAGCCATCTTATTTTCCTTTTCTTCTTGAAATTATAAGCTTATCGCTTGCTTTTTTACGCCTTGTTTTTGCACCCTTAGTTGGTTTGCCCCAAGGAGTTACAGGATGTCGGCCTGAGTTTTTCTTACCCTCGCCACCGCCGTGTGGGTGATCAACTGGGTTCATTGCCGAACCTCTTGTTTGTGGTCTTATGCCTCTGTGGCGGTTTCTGCCAGCCTTACCTATAGTGATGTTTGAAAACTCTTCATTTCCCACTTCGCCTATACTAGCCATACATTCGGCTAAGACTTGACGCATTTCGCCACTAGCAAGCCTTAAAATCACATATTTTTCTTCTTTTCCCATAAGCTGGGCGTAAGCTCCTGCTGAGCGAATCATTTGAGCGCCTTTTCCAGGCTTTAATTCTACATTATGAACGATGGTTCCCACAGGTATGCTTTTTAATTTCATCGCATTGCCCGGCTTTATATCAAGCCCGCTTTCAGCAGCTGCTACTACATCGCCGACCTTAAGCCCGCGAGGCTGTATAATATATCTTTTTTCTCCGTCTTTATAAGAGATTAAAGCGATGCGGCAGTTTCTGTAAGGATCGTATTCTATGGCTTCAACCTTGCCTTCAATGCCAAATTTACGGCGCTTAAAATCAATAATGCGGTAAAGCTTTTTCGCCCCTGCTTCTTTATGACGACTTGTGATGCGTCCGTAGCTGTTGCGTCCTGCGCTTGCTTTAATCTTCACTAAAAGCGAGCGCACGCTAGGCTTAGCGGTAATATCCTCACTACTTAGCCCTGTGATATATCTTCTACTTGGAGTATAAGGTTTATAAGTTTTAATCGCCATTTTACGCTCCTACGCTTTCTAAGCTAGCACCCTCAGGAAGCTTGACATAGAATTTTTTATAATCATTTCTCACGCCTACGCGGCCGCGAAATCTTTTCACCTTACCATTCATTTTTACAGAATTAATTTTTAAAGGGCTTATGCCAAAATATTCTTTCAATAAGCTTTTAAGTCCATTTTTTGTAAGTTTTGGCGAAGTTTGTATCACTACAACGCCCTTTTCTTGTAAATTTAGGCTTTTTTCTGTGTAAAGTATGGTTTTTATATCTGTTAAATCTGCCATTTTAAGCCTCTTTCGTTAAATTACTCAAAGCACTTTTTTCAATAAGCACCGCGTTAAATACGCTTAAAAGATAAGCATTCACTTCGCTAGTATCGACCACATAGCAATTTGCTAAATTTCTGCACGCTAAAAAGGTCTTTTCATCGTGTAAATCTTTAACCACTAAAATATCTTTTACGGCTAATTTTTTGAAAATTTCGTGTGCATCTTTAGTCTTGCCACTTTCAATCACAAAGCTATCAACTGCAAAAATCGCACCCTTAGCCGCTTTATCGGCTAGCGCTCTTTCAAGGGCTAGTCTTTTTTGCTTTTTATTGACCTTTTGAAAATAATTGCGGTTCTTTGTAGGACCAAAGGCTACTCCACCGCCTACCCAGACATTTGTTCTTATTGAGCCAGCACGCGCCCCGCCGCGTCCTTTTTGTCTCCAAGGCTTTTTGCCCCCGCCACTTACCTCGCTTCTATTTTTTGTGTGCGCTGTATTTGCGCGAAGAGCTGCTAGATAAGCCTTTGCATACAAGTAAAGATTATGCGGATTGACCTTAGCATAGCTTTCAGGTAGGGCTAGCTCGCTAGCTTTTTCAAATTTATCATTTAAAACTATAACGCTCATTTTGCTATCCTTATCTTGCCTAGTGCCCCGTTATACCCAGGCACTGCGCCCTTTAATATAAGAATTTTATTTTCTTCATCAAAGCTTACAAGTTCATTTTTAACTGTGATGGTTTCATTTCCATAATGTCCTGCCATTTTCATACCCGGCTGCACGCGTCCTGGCCACTCTCTATTACCAATTGATCCGTGGCGGCGGTGAAATCTTGAACCGTGGCTTGCAGGACCACCTGAAAAGCCGTGTCTTTTAATCACGCCGCTGTATCCACGACCCTTAGAATTAAAGCTCACTTTAAGCACCTTAGCTTCTTTTAATGGGCTTTCATCCAAATCACCCACTTCGGTGTTTTTTGCTTCAAGTGTAGCGAAGCGATTAAACTCAGCACTTAAATTATATTTTTTTTGCTGACCCAAAACACATTTATTTTTAGCCTTGCCGCGTGAGTAAGCCACTAAAGCTTTGCCGTCTTGCACATCGCATACCTTGGCAGAGATTAATTTAAGTAGGGTTACTGCTACGCTTGGATTATCAATGGTTCTGCTCATTCCTATTTTTTCGACTAAATATTCCATTTATTCTCCTTATTTGCCCATAGCGCGCACTTCGACATTCACCTCAGGAGCCAAATCAAGCTTGGTTAGAGAATCAACAGTATCAGGCGTGGCTGAAACGATATCAAGCATTCTAGCGTGAATGCGCATTTCAAATTGTTCGCGTGAATCTTTGTTAATATGAGGTGATTTTAAAACGGTGTAGCGTTTGATTTTTGTCGGCATAGGCACAGGTCCGCGTATATCAGCGCCCGTGCGTTTGACCGCATCGACTATGGCTGCAACTGTTCTGTCAAGAACTCTATGATCATAAGCTTTAAGCTTAAGTCTTATCCTTTCCATGATTTTCCTTCTAAAAGAACTTGCTAGCTGCATAAAATGCTTTTTGGGACTAGCTTTTTCAAAAATGAAATGTGATTTTATAAAAGTTTTTAAAAAAAGTCAAGACTTAAGGGTTAAATTTAATTATTTTTTTCCTTTTTATAAGGATAAAAATAAGTATATAGCAAGGATTAAAAAATCAAATTTTTATCTTTAAATACTTATTTTAAAGTGTTTTATTAGAAATTATTACACTTTTAAAATGCAGACTCAAGGCTTTGAAATTTCGATTTGAAATTTCAAATATTTTAAAATTTAGAATGTTTAAATTTAAAATCCCAAAACAGCGGCGCAAGTTTTGCAATTTAAAAAAATTGAAATTTTGAAAAAATTTATAATTTGCGTCATTGCGAGCGTTTGAAATTTGTGATTTAAATTTTTTCGCGTCATTGCGAGAAGCGAAGCGCCGAAGCAATCTATACTTTGATTTGCTTAATAAATTTAATTTTTTAGTATAAACTTGTGGATTGCCGCGCGTTGCAAGCAACGCTCGCAATAACGCAATAAATGACGCAGGTTTATTTTCTTTGATTTAACACTCGCTAGGCTTGAAATTTAAAATATCAACCTATCAAGCGTTGATATTGACAGCTTTTCCGCCAAGCTCGTCGATTCTGGTGCTTACTTTTTCAATGGCTTTATCAATAGTATCTTGTGAAAGTTGTGGAAGCTTACCACCCCAGAGCTTCTCAGCCTGCGCAAAGCCTTCTTTCATCCCTTCAAAGCCTTTTTGAAGCTTTTCTAAATCACCATTCGCACCTTTTATCACAAAATCAGCAATGCGGCTTGCCGTATTTTCCAAGCCAAAAAAGCCATTTTCGCCGATTAAGTCATTCAGCTCGTCTGTGTTCATTGAAAGCGGATTTTTGCCTGTGTAGCCAATATTGGCAAAATCGACATTTGAAAAGGCTTGAGCTGCCTTTGAGATATCGCTAGCTACTGAGCTACCGCCATTTAAAATGTCTAAAATACCACTTTGTGCGCTTGAGTTGTTAAAAGTTATATTGATAGTTTGTTGCGTAAAAGACGCGATATAAACTTGTGTAATGCCTTTGCCGCCTAGACTTTTAAGCTTTTCAATGCTATCTTCGCTTAGATTCTGGCTCGCGCTGTTTGCATTTTGCGTGGCGTTTGAAATGCTTTTATCTTCACTTTTTTTGCTTTCACTTTGTGTGAGTGTGCTTGCTGCTACATTTAAATTGATTTGCATCCTTGCTCCTTTAATGAATGTGTGTATTTGCTATATCGGCGCATTTTTTAAAAACTTTATATTTGCTGATCTTAATTTCAAGCCTTGAGCCTGTCTCTCACTCTTTCAAAAAGCTTCATTACTTTTTCTTGCAAATTTAGGGCTTCTTGCTGGCTTTCAGCTTCAAAGCGCGTGATTAAATAAGGGCTTGTGTTTGAAGCCCGCAAAAGCGCCCAGCCTTTTTCAAAGTCAATGCGCGCACCATCAATTTCACAAAGTGCCTTAAACTCGCCAAGTTCGCCCTTTTTCACCGCTTCTTTAAAGCTCTCTACAAGCTTAAATTTTTCTTCTTCACTTACCGCAATTTTAAGCTCTGGCGTGCTATAAAGCTTTGGTAAAGCCTCTATCATCGCGTCTAAATCAAAGCCTTTGTGTAAAAGCTCAAGCATGCGTAAAAAAGCATAAATTCCATCATCATAGCCAAAATAGCGATGCTTAAAGAAAATATGCCCACTCACTTCAGCGGCTAGGTCGATATTGAGCTCTTTCATCATTTTTTTGATATTTGAATGCCCTGTTTTTCCCATAAAAACCTCGCCAAATTTAGCCACCTCATCAAAAAGATTTTTAGAGCATTTTACCTCGCCTAAGACGCGCGGATTTTCGATATTTTTAGCAAATAAATAGCAAAGCTCATCGCCAAAAAACACACGCTTTTGATTTAAAACCACGACCCTATCGGCATCTCCGTCAAAGGCAAAAGCGATTTTAAGGCTTTTATCTTGATTTAAAAGCTCTTTTAAATCTTTTAAATTCTCTGCCACAGTGGGATCTGGCTCGTGATTTGGAAACTGGCCGTTAGGCTCTTTAAAGAGAATTTTAGGGTGTAAGTTGAGCGCTTTCATCAGTGGCTCAAGAACCACGCCACTAGCCCCATTCGCACAGTCAATACCAAATTTCAAATCAAAGCCCTTTAAATGAGCAAATTGCTTTGCCATAAAATCCACATAAAGACTTAAAATATCATAATTTTCACAAGTTAAATTCTCTTTAATGTCCTGTGCCTCCTCAAGCCGCGTAATAACTTGCTCTCCAAAGGCTTTTAAATCAGCTCCAAAAAAACTTTCTTTTTTAATCGTAATCTTAAAGCCATTGTAGTCTTTAGGATTATGCGAGCCTGTAATCATAATGTTTGCGTCAAATTTAAGCCCGTGAAATAACGAAAAATAGCCAAGTGGCGTAGGCACAAGCCCTAGTGTATAAATTTTTATGCCAGCAGCATTAAGCCCGCTGATGAGATAATTAAAAAACTCTTTATTGCTATACCTTGCATCATATCCCACGCTTACATTTTTACAGCCCTTTTCAAGCATTTTTTCGCCCAAAAGTTTGCCGATTGTTTTCACGCTTTTTTCGTTCAATTCTTTTTCGTAAAGTCCCCTTATGTCGTATTCTCTAAAGATTATTTGAAGCATTTTAATCCTTTTTTAAAAAATTTTAAATTTTTTGTTAAGTTTATCTAAATTGACTTAATTTTTTGCTACAATTTTAACTTATAATTAAAATTTTTGAGGTGAGATATGGAAGATGATGTAAATAATGAAGAAGGTAAGAAAAAGCGCGGCGGCTCACTCGTCTTAATCATAGTGATTTTTTTATTTGTTCTACTTCTTATAGTCATCGGCGCCATAGGCTTTTTGGTCGTTTCAGGTCCAAGCGATGAAAACACAGCCACGCCCGCAGCCACCGAAGCCAGCGCGCAAAATAAAGGCAATGCCGCAAGCGCAAACAAAAACGCAGGCACACAAAGAGGCAGCGACTATGCTAACATCGGTCCTATGTTTCCCCTGCAGCCTTTCACGCTCAATTTACTCAGCGATGGGGGCGCAAGGTATGTAAAATGCACGATCCAACTAGAAGAAAACACCGAGCTTTTGCAACCTGAGCTGGAGAAAAAAACCGCTATCATCCGTGATATCATCATCCGCTCTTTAACTTCAAAAACCTTTGAAGAAGTGAGCACCACCAAAGGCAAAGAGCGCTTAAAAGATGAACTTGTAGGCAAAATCAACGAAGTGCTTACAGACGGATTTGTCAAAAACATCTATTTCACGGACTTTGTGGTGCAGTGATAGGCTGTGATATAGTCGCTATTTCAAGGATAGAAAAGATTGCAAAAAGGCACAAACAAGCCTTTTTAGATAAGTTTTTAAATGCGCGCGAGCAAGAGCTGATCCTTAAAAAGCCTTGCTTTGGCGCTTTCAACCCTGCTTTAAACTTCCCTGTAAATAAAAATTTGAATCAAAATGCTAAAAATTCAAATTCTTATGCAAATTTAAACCCAAAATTTGATTTTGAAAATTTAAATTTCGCTACCCTTGCCGGACTTTTTGCCGCCAAAGAAGCCGCTTCAAAAGCACTGGGCGTAGGTATTTGTAAAGAATGCTCCTTTTTTGACATTGAAATTTCAAAGTCCATTAAAGGCGCACCACTCATTCAATTTAGCAATGAAGTGACAAAACGCTTTAAAATCAAACACGCAAGCCTTAGCATAGCCCACGAAAAAGAATTCGCCATCGCCATTTGTGCTTTAGAATTTTCTAATTAAAATATTAAAATTAAATCAATTGAATCAATTGAGTAAAATTAAATTCCTAGATCAAATCATCAAATTCTAATTAAAAATTTAAATTTCAAGCCCTAAAGACTAAAAAAATAAAAGTTTAAAAACGAGATGTTTTGACCCGCTAGAAACTTAAAATGCTTACGCATTTTAAGTTTCTAGCGTGAGTAAGCGCGCTAAGTGTCAAGCTTTATAAAATTTAGTCTTTATATTAGCTTGAAATTTAAATTTTTAAATCTGACTCTCGGGTAAAATTTTAGATAAAAAATTAAATCCCCTTAAAAAAATGCTTGTATCAGGGGGTTTGGTGTAGATTTTAAAGACGCCGTTTGTATCAAAGCCTTGCCAAGTCGTTTTGCCATTTTCGCGCACAAGCTGCCACGAATTTTTGGTATCAGCTAGGATATTTTCATTTGCAAGCCTTGCAAATTCGCTATTTTCAAAGACAACGATACTTTCGGTGTTAAGATTATGAGAGCGCGGATCAAGGTTAAACGAGCCGATCCAAGTGATTTGCTCATCAAAAGTGATGATTTTGCTGTGAAAGCTCGAATTTGAACTCATCGTTTTATCCCTTAAATTCGACTTTTTAACGCCGTGATAAGCATATTCATAGACCTTTACACCTTTGTCAAGGAGTTTATCTCTGTATCTTTGCCACGCCGCATACACCACAGCAGAATCCACAGAAGCCAGTGAATTTGTAAGTGCCAGCACTTCAATGCCTTTATTTCTCAGCTCTTCTATCATCTTTAGCCCGTCTTTGCCCGGCACAAAATAAGCTGAAGCGATATACATAGACTTTTGCGTGCTGTTTGTAATGGCATTTAAAGCCTTACTTAAAGGATAGAAGTTAAGTCCTTGAATTTTTTGTGGCAAATCACCTAGAAAATAAGCCTTGCCCCACGAAATTTCAAAGCCTTTATTTTGATATTTGGCTAGGAATTTTTGCATGATTTCATCATAAATTTGCCATTTTTGCGGTGCTTTTGAAATCTCATTTAAATTAAGCTCTAAATTTTGCATATAATTTTTCATCGATAGCTTAGATGGCAGCAAGCTTGCAGGCACGCTTTTTTCAAATTCCCAATAAAGCTTGAAATTCTGCACAGCTTCGCGCGCCACAGGACCTATGAAAATCGCGTCGCAGTCTGTGAAATTCACATTTTTATCGGTATCAAAATAATTATCCGCCACATTGCGCCCGCCGATGATGAGAGCAAGATTATCCGCGACGAAGATTTTATTGTGCATTCTATGCGTGATGCGCTTAAAATCATAAATCATTTCAGCATAACGTAAGACTTTGTAGCGATTGGCATAGGGATTAAAGATCTTTACTTGGATGTTTGGATGAGAATCCAGCGTGATGATGTCCGAAAAATCAGAATCAAGCCCATTATCATCGATGAGAATTTTAACTTCCACGCCACGATTTGCCGCGCGCAACAGCTCAAACATCAAAAGGCGCGACTCAGGGTCGTTTTTGTAAATATAAGTTTGCAAAAGTATGCTTTTACTCGCCATTCTAGCAAGTGCAGCGCGGTGTAATAAAGCCTCTTTGCCACTAGGTATCAAAATCGCGCCACTTTTATTTGTGTTTTGCTTAAAATCTTGCGTGTGAAGCTTACCTAAAGGCGTATTAAGCGGATCAAAGTCTTCTTTTACCGGGCTTTGTTTTGCTGTGCTTAAATTCACATCCTTAACATTTGTAACCACAAGCGCGCAGCCTGTAAGATACACACTTGCGACAAAAAAAGCAAAAAGTGTGAGTAAATAATAAATCACGCTTTGGGTTAAAAAATGCAAATTTGTCCTTTTGATTGATTTGACTTTTTTAATTTTACAATGCTTCAATTGAAGAAATTTTTCATCAAAATAAATTTTTATAATGAAAATTATAAAAATTAAATGAAAATTGAAATTTTAATTTTTGAACTTTCAAATAAATTTTAAATTATTGATTCTAATAAAATTTAAACTATTGAACTTCAAATTGCTTTTTTTAAATTTCAAATAAAATTATAGCCTAAATTTAAGCCTTAAAACTCTTTTTTAAAACAAAGACTTAAAATCAGTGAGAATTTAATTTTTGAGTTTAAACCAAGATAAATGACACAAATTAAATTGTAGTATGTTGCAAGGATAAATAGGATTTGTCTTAATCATATTTTCATTTTAAGCCTATAAATTCTTTTCTTTCTTTGTGATATTCCTTTCTCATCGCGGTGCTTTCTTTGATAAATTTAAAATACCCGCCCTTGTGCCAAGTTTTAAGGCCTTGAATAAAATTAAAGCCAAGTTTATAAAAGGCACCATTTTCTACAAATCTCAAAGCTTCGTTATAATCTTCAAGCTCGCTTAATTTAAAACGACTTTTCATAGGATGAGTTTTAAAATCTATGTAAGTAAAAAGCAAGCAAAAAGGCATTTTTAAAAATCCCAAAAGATTATAAGAGTTTTTGACCATCACCACGCCAAGCCTGTAAGAAAGGTGATTTTTCATCCTAAAAACAGCACCTGAGTGATAAGGAGTCTCATAAAAAGAAAACTCGGCGTTCAAATCTTTTTGCGCCCTTTCAAAGCATTTTTTAAAAGTGTGTCAAAGCCTAAATTTAAGGCGATATTTGCCGCCATAAAAGAGATAAATCCGCCCTTTTTATAATTTTTCAAAAAATCATTAAAAATAAAAGAAAAATTAAAAGTGGGGCTTCTTGAAAAAAAGCTTTTTAAAAACACTTCTTTACGCGTGGTTAAAATTTCTTCAAGCAAGCTTTGAATACCCTTAAAATCACGCTCTTTAAACAAAAGCTCGAGCATTAAAATCCTATACACATCATTTTCATTGTCAAATTCTAACGCCCTTAAAAGCCATGATTTAGACACGCTCAAAGGCATTTTAAGCTCGCGCGAAAGCCTAAAGCCTTGAAAACAAGCAAAGACATTTTCAAACGCGTGCGCGCCTTTAAGCTTGCCCGTGTATTTAGCGATGATTTCATACTGCTCACGCGCGCTGAAATAATCATACACCACGCATTCTTCTTTCATCTTGCCCGTTAAAAGCGCAAGCGTGAAAAAGCCCGAGTTTTTCGTGCAGTAAAACCTGTCCGCATAAGACATCAAGGCATTTTCATAAAGGGCTTTGTGAGCGGGATTTGTAAAATTTTCATCAAAATCTTTAGAGATGAAAAATCTTTACATATCCTCATCTTTTAAATGAAGCAAGCCACCTAAATGCGACTTTAAGCTTTCAAGCAAGGATAAATCATCGCTAAAGACGATAATCACTCTGCCTGATTCAAGTTCTTGCTTGATGATTTCAATGGCAAGCGGATAGGCTAAGGCGCGGTGATAGATATTATCTTTGACAACGGCTTCTTGATGGCGCTTTTGAAAAAGTGGTCGCCTGCGCGAATGTGTAGGGCGCTAATGCCTCCCCAAGCGCGTTTAAGCGCGCTGATTTTATCTCTTGCTTTTTGAAAAAGCGCTTTGATGTCTTTGTGAAAGTCAATTTCATCAAAGATTTTGACTAAACTTTCTTTATATTCTTTGGTGTCAATGTCGCTAAAAATGGTATCTAGCCTTTTTTGCGTGATACGATAGGGTGGATTAAGCGCGGGAGTTTTGATAAACTCATTTACACTTTTTCTTTTAAAGCGGTTAAACTCATCTTTAGCGTTGTTAAATTTATCATTATAACAAAATTTATCAATATTTTCAAGCATGCAAATGGGGGCGAGTTTATTGCCTGCGATAAGGCTTGGCGAGGTTTTAAAATAATGCCACACAAAGCCAAATTTCAAATCAAAGCGCTTAGCCAAATACAAAGCATTCAGCACAGCCCTTAATCTTTCGCCAAGCCCATCGTCTCTGCTTGCTAAAATCAATTTTTCATCCATAAAAAGTCCATTCAAAAAAGCTAAATTATATAAAATTTAAGCTTTAATTTTGCTATAATTGCAACAATTTTTTGCTTGAATTTATAAGGATAAATGATGAATAATATCAAAATTTTAACACAAATGCTAGAGCTTCAGCAAAAACTCAACGACGAAACCAACGGCGCGGGCTGGGAAGATGGCTACACGAAAGAAGGCAAGCTTATTAGCTTTAGGCGCTGTGTTTATATGGAGTGTGCGGAGCTGATTGATTCTTTTGCGTGGAAGCATTGGAAAAGCATTAGCGCGCCGACAAATTGGGACAATGTGCGCATTGAGCTTGTGGATATTTGGCACTTTATCCTGTCTTTACTGCTTGAAGAGTATAATAAAAAGGGCGTGAGCAAAGAAGATATCGCTAAGGAAGTGGCTAGCGTGAGCCTTTTTAATGACTTTTGCAAGGAAGCGGGCGAGCCAAGTGATGAAGATATTTATGGCGTGATTAATGATATTGAGCTCATCATTCATAAGTGTAGTGGCTTTGGCTTTGATTTGGGCGAGCTTTTATCGGCATATTTTATGCTTGCCATTAAATGCGGCTTGAATTTAGAAAAGCTTTATCAAATTTATATCGGCAAAAATGTCTTGAACGCCTTTCGTCAAAATCACGGCTACAAAGAAGGCAACTATAAAAAAATTTGGAACGGCAAAGAAGACAATGAAATTTTAAGTGAAATTTTAAAAGAAGAACTTGAATTTAACGCCATTTATGAGCGCTTAGAAAAAGCTTATAAGGATCTTAATGCCTAGCGTTTTAAGCCTTTCTTTGAAAGATTTTTTCACAAAGAAATTTCTTAAATTTGCTTTAATGCCTTTGTTTTTTGGCGCGCTTTTGCTGGCTATTCTTTGCTATTTAGGCTTTTCTTTTTTGCTTGATTATTTTAATTCTTTATTTGGCAGCAGCGATGAGGCGGGCTTTGTGGCGTGGATTTATAGCTTTACTCTTGTGAAGCTTTTAATCACGCTTTCAACCTTTTTATTTTCATCTTTCATCATCGTTTTTGCAAGCGTTTTTATCGCCTTTTTTATCGTGGCATTTCTTACACCCTATATCGCTAAAGAAATCAATGCCAAATACTACCACCACGAGCTTAAAAGCCCCGTGAGCTTACTTAGCGTGCTTTTAAAAACAGGGGCGATTTTTCTTAAATTTCTTTTCTTTTTTATCTGTGCAAGCGTGCTTTTGCTGCTGCCTTTTGTCAATTTGTTTATTTATTATTTCGTCTTTTATTATCTTTTTCACAAGCTTTTGATTTTAGATGTTGCAAGCAGCGTGCTTAACAATGATGAATACAAAGCCTTTTACGCTAAAGGCTCGCCTTTTGAGTTTAAATTCACTACGCTTTGCTTTTATTTATGCTCTTCAACGCCTGTGCTTGGGCTTTTTTTACAAGTTTTTTATGTGATTTTTTTAAGTCATCTTTTTTATCAAAGGATTTTAAATTTAAAGCCATATTTACAGCTAGAAAGCAAAGTATAAGCTAAAATTAGCTATCATTTTAAGATTAATTAATTTTATTTGGCTTAAATTTAAGCTAAATTTTTAAGGACATTAAGAATAAATGAACGCTTATCAGGCTATGTTTAATGTAATTTATGCCTTGTTTTTTCGCGAGCTTAAAACGCGCTTTGGCAAGAACCGCCGCTTGGGTTATATCTGGGTGATTGGCGAGCCTATGGCGCAAATTCTAGTCATTTTGGGCGTGGTTACAGCGATTAGGCAATACCGCAATTTCCTTATGCCTGAGGGAATTTCTATATTTATGTTTCTAGCCACAGGCATTATTCCTTATTTTATGTTTCGAAGCACAGTAAATCAAATGCTTGGAGGTATTGCTGGAAATTTAGGACTTTTCACTTACAAGCCTGTAAAGCCCATCCATGTGTTTATCGCGCGCACCTTGGTGGAATGCTTTATTTATTTTTTCATTTTTGTTTTGACGATGATTTTGGTGGCTTGGGTTTTTAATATGCAAGTGTTGCCTTATCGTTTCTTAGAAGTGTATTTTGCCTTTGTAGTGCTGGCATTTTCTGGTTTTGCTCTAGGGCTATGCCTTACGATTTTAAATCACTTTGTCGAGCCTTTAAAGTCCATTTTACCTTATTTTGTTTTGCTTGTTTATGTCAGTTCAGCCATCGTTTATCCTGCTTGGATAGTCCCTGATGCGTTGTTTAAATATCTTTTGTATAATCCTTGGATTCATATTACAGAAACGATTAAGATGAATTATTTTGAGCATTATCCCGCGCGCGAGGGTATTACATTGATTTATCCTATTATGGTCAGTCTTGTACTTTTTTTTATAGGGCTTTGGGTGTATTATTATAAACGACAAGAATTATCGGCGGCAAGACCATGATAAAACTTGACAATGTTACTAAATTTTATCAGCTCAATAATGGCACGAAGCATTATATTTTCAAAGATTTTAGCTTTGAATTTCCTGATAATTGCTCTATTGGGCTTATGGGTAAAAATGGTGCTGGTAAATCCACGTTGATGAATATGCTAAGTGGCGCAGAAGTGCCAAATAAGGGCAGGATAGTTACAAATGTGCGAATTTCATGGCCTTTAGGGCTTGGCGGTGGTTTTCAAAGTGCTTTAACAGCGCGCGAAAATGTGGCTTTTGTGGCTAGAGTTTATGGGTGTCGGGGGCAGAAATTAAAAGAAAAGATTAAATTTGTCGAAGATTTTGCAGAAATTGGCAAGTATTTTGATGAGCCTATAGGCACATATTCTTCAGGGATGAGATCACGCATTGGCTTTGGGCTGAGCATGGCGTTTGACTTTGATTATTACTTGATCGATGAGGCTGGGGCTGTGGGCGATCCTAGCTTTATAGCAAAATCACGCAAGCTTTATGAAGAGCGCCTTTCTAGTTCAAAAGTCATTATGGTCTCTCACAATGTGGCTGAGATTAGGCAGTGGTGCGATAAAATCGTGCTTTTAGATAGTGGTAATATACAAGTTTATGATGACATTGAAGAAGGCATTGCGGTGTATCAGGGCAAGATTAGCGCACCGACAAGGAATGTGCAGTGATATTTAAAATTTTTAAAACAATTTCACACTCAAGCATTTGTATCAAAAAATTAAATAGCACGAATTTTAGGAAATTTCAATGAAAAATAGACTCACAAAGCTAAATCGCAAAGAACTCATGCAAAATTTTAGAAATTTAAAGCAAAGTGGCACAAGAAGCTTTAAAACCATACAAGAAAACACTTTTGCGCAAAAACTTAAAAATATCTTTATGCTCAGCAGCTTTAAAGCCGTGCTGATTTTAATGGCTTTAGTCGTGTTTTATTATCTTTTCATCGCGGCAAATCGCTATGTAAGCGAATCAGCCGTAACGATAAAAAGCTCAAACCAAAACTCAGGCATTAATATCAATGGTCTTACTTCACTGCTGGGTGGTTCTAGCCTTAGCGAAAATGATGATGTCAATTATCTAAAAACTTATATTTTATCGCCTGATATGCTTAAAATTTTAGAAAAAACGATTGATATTCGCAAGATTTATGAGAAGCAAAAGCTTGATATTTTCTTTTCTTTAAGCCCTTGGGCGAATGAAGATAAATTTCTAGCTTATTATCAAGACCGCATTAAAATCACAGAAAACAACGCACTTTTAAATATTCAAGTTGAAGGCTTTACACCCGAATCAGCCCAGCTCATTTCAAAGGCGATTTTAAAAGAAAGCGAGCGCTTTGTCAATGAGCTTTCTCATAAAAACGCGCGCGAGGATTTAGCCTTTGCTGAGAGCGAGCTTTTAAAATATAAAGAAAAATACCAAGAAGCGACTAATAAAATGATTGCTTTTCAAAACGAATTTGGCGTGCTAGATCCTACAAAAGAAGCCCAAGATAGAGCAAATTTGCTCGCTGGCATTGAAACGCAAATCGCCACAAAAGAAGCCCAGCTTCTAGCCATGCAAAGCTATATCCAAGATAATGCCCCACAACTTGTTGTTTTAAAGGCTGAGATTAAGGCTTTAAAAGCTCAGCTTGAAAAAGAAAAAGCAAGAATCATCTCGCAAAGCAATGCAAATTCTCAAAAACTTAACAATATCGTGGCTGATTTTGAACGTCTTAGAATCGAAGTGGGCTTTGCGCAAACTGCTTATGAGACTTCGCTTAAAGCTTATGAGACCACGCGTATTGAAACGATTCGAAAGATCAAGCATTTAGTTGTAGTTCAAGAGCCGACCCTGCCACAAAGTGCGATGTATCCAAGAAAAATTTATAATATCGTTACGATTTTTGTGATTTTAAGCCTATTATTTGGTATCGCAAAACTTGTAAAAACTATCATAGAGGAGCATAAATATTGATGAGAAAAAATATTTTAAAAGCCTTTTTTATAAGCACTTTTATTATGATTGCAAATCCAGCTTTTAGTGTGGATGTGTCACAAATTTCAGGCGCAAACAGCGCAAGTGTTTTAGCAGATGATCTAAACTCAAGCAACACAACGAGTGCCTATAGCACGCAAAGTACAACAAGCTCAAGCGCGCAAACTCCTGTGCAAAATAGCGCCACGCAAAGTGCTACAAGCGTGCAGAGTAATTTGCCTGCTGTTTTTGGCGCGCATTTATTTGGTGGAAATTTTAAAGACAGTTCTAAGCATTTTTATAATCCTGATTACAAAATCGCCGTAGGCGATCAAATCAGCCTTAAAATATGGGGTGCAGTAAGCTTTGAAGCGAATTTAAATGTCGATTCTCAGGGCAATATCTTTATCCCGCAAGTGGGCGCAGTGCGAGTTTTAGGTGTGCGCAATGCAGATTTATTAAGAGTGATTAAGGGTAGCGTTTCAAAAGTCTATAAAAATAATGTCTTTGTTTATGCGGATATGAATGCTTATCAATATGTCAGTGTTTTTGTAACCGGAAATGTCAATGCCCCTGGACTTTATCAAGGACTAAGTTCAGATTCTATCATTCAATATATCGACAAAGCAGGCGGGATCAATTTAGACTATGGCAGCTTTAGAGATATTGAAATTTTAAGGGACAATAAAAATATCGCTAATATCGATTTATACGCTTTTTTACTGCAAGGAAAGATGAATTTATTTGCCTTTCGATCAGGCGATGTGATCTTTGTGGGCAATGTGCAAAAATATGCCTTTGCAAATGGAGATGTGCAAAAGCCTTTTCGCTTCGAGCTTAAAGACGATATTAAAAGCTTGGCTGATTTAGCGCGTGTTGCTGGGGCAAAGCCCATTGTTACAAATGCCGTGGTGAAAAGCTATGATGAAAATCACAAGCTCAATGTCAATTCTTATTTTAAAAAAGATTTTGCAAGCACCTTGCTTAAAACAGGCGATGAGGTCGAGTTTCGCCCTGATTATAACGCGCAAAGCATTAGTGTAAGGATCGAAGGCGAGCATTTAGGGCTTCATTCTTTAGTCGTTAAAAAAGGCACGAATTTAGCCGAAGTTGTAAATCAAATTCCACCTAGCGCGCAGTCTGATTTAAATGCGGTGCAAGTTTTTAGAAAAAGTGTGGCTAAAACGCAAAAGCAACTCATCGAAGCTCAGCTTAAAGAGCTTGAGACAATCGCTTTAACGGCTCCTGCAGTCAATTCAGACGCCGCAGCTGTGCGCGCGACACAGGCGAGAAATATTTTAGAATTTATTGATAGAGCAAAAAAGGTCGAACCACGCGGGCAAATCGTCATTGACAATGTAAATTCTTATAAAAATATCATTCTAGAAGAAGGCGATGTGCTTGTCGTGCCAAGCAAAAATAATCTCGTTTTAGTGCAAGGCGAAGTTTCTTTGCCGGGTGCTTTTGTGTATGAAGAGGGCAAAAAGCTTAAATATTACATCAACTTAGCAGGAGATTATAGCGACAGAGCCGATACTTCAAGGATTTTAGTCATCAATTCAAATGGCAAAGCTGAAAAATACGGCTCATTTAGAGCAGGTGGAGCCAAAATCTCAGGCGGTGATAGCATTTTAATCTTGCCAAAAGTAGAGACTCAAAGCCTGCAAGTTACAGGTATGATTGCACAAATTCTTTATCAAATCGCTATTGCAACAAATGTTGTAATGAACTGGTGATGAGAATTTGATGATGAAAAGTGTGGGGGTAAAAGCTTGAATATGAGTTTAAAAAATCACAAAACAGCGGCGCAAAAAAGTGTAAATTTAGAAAATTCTAAATTAAAAACAAAGCCAAAAAATGCAACAAAAAAATTCGCAAAAAGTACCGCAAAAGTGCCAAAAAATGAAAACTCAAAAGACTTTATCAAAAATGCTAAAGAAGTTTTAGAAATTGAAGCTGGCGCGCTTAAGAATTTAGCTTTAATCTTAGATGAGAGCTTTAATAAAGCCATCGAGCTTATTTTAAAGACAAAAGGTCGGCTCGTAGTTACTGGTATGGGTAAATCAGGACACATAGGCGCTAAAATCGCCGCCACGCTTGCAAGCACAGGTACGCCAAGCTTTTTTATGCACCCAGCTGAAGCCTTGCACGGAGATTTAGGTATGCTAAAAAGTAGCGATGCGCTTTTAGCTATTTCAAATTCAGGCGAAACTGAAGAAGTGCTTAAAATTATCCCCGCTGTCAAGCATAGAAAAATCCCTCTCATCGTTATGGCAAATAATGAAAAATCCACACTTGGCAAACAAGCCGATATCTTTTTAAATATAAATGTGAAAAAAGAAGCCTGCCCCCTGCAGCTAGCTCCTATGAGCTCGACAACAACGACTTTAGCACTGGGCGATGCGATAGCGGCTTGCTTGATGAAAGCAAGGAAATTTAAACCTGATGATTTTGCTTTATTTCATCCGGGTGGTAGCCTTGGCAAAAAGCTTTTAACAAGAGTGCGTGATGTGATGATTAAAAAAATTCCATTTGTGCAGCCTGAGACTGAATTTAATGAGCTTATAGACACTATGACTAGTGGTAAATTGGGACTTTGTTTGGTAATGAGCTCAAAAGATATGCAGACAAAAAATCTAGTAGGCATCATCACAGATGGGGATTTAAGACGCTCTTTAAAGAAAAATTCAAAGCCTAGATTTGACTTTAAGGCAAAAGAAATTATGAGTAAGAATCCCAAGCTCATCGACGCAGACGCTAAAGCAAGCGAAGCAGAAGCTTTAATGCTAGAGCATAAAATCAAAGAAATCCCCGTTTCAAGCAAGGGTAAAATCGTAGGCATTATCCAGCTTTATAATATAGGCAGGATTTAAAAAACGAGTATTATAAAGAATTTAAACGGATTAAATTTAAATGTCAAATTTAACTTTTTTAGAAAAAGAGCTAAACTATCATTTTAAAGATAAAGCCCTTTTTCAAAGAGCGCTGACGCACAAATCCTGCAAAAATGCTAAAAATAATGAAAGACTTGAGTTTTTAGGCGATGCGGTGCTTGATTTAGTTGTGGGCGAGTATTTATTTCACAAGTTTAAAAATCAAAATGAGGGCGATTTATCTAAATTTCGCGCAGCCTTAGTCAATGAAAAGTCTTTTACAAAAATTGCTCATAGCCTTGATTTAGGCTCTTTTATTTTAATGTCAAATGCCGAAGAAAATAATGGTGGCAGAGCCAAGCCCTCCATACTTTCAGATTGCTTTGAAGCACTAATGGGAGCGATTTATTTAGAAGAGGGTTTTTTAAGGGTTAAAGAAATTGCTTTAAACTTGCTTGAGAAAAACTTCCCGCATATTGAAGCAGAAGTTTTATTTAAAGATTATAAAACAAAACTGCAAGAAATCACGCAAGCAAAAATGGCGCAAACTCCAGAATACGAGCTTATTCGCGCCTTTGGGCCCGATCATTTAAAACGATTTGAAATCGCTTTAAAACTTGAGGGCAAAGAATACGCTAGAGCCATTGCAAGCAGCAAAAAAGAAGCCCAGCAAGAATGCGCTAAACTCACTTTAGAAAAATTAGGGGCTTTATGAAAGAAATTAGGAAAATACTATGAATACCTTTGGCACGGCTTTAAAATTTACAAGCTTTGGCGAGTCTCACGGCAAGGCTGTGGGCTGCATTTTAGACGGCCTTCCTGCTGGACTTAAAATCGATGAAACGTTTTTACAAAATGAGCTTGATAAAAGGCGTCCTGGGGCAAATAAATTTAGCACGCAAAGAAAAGAAAGCGATAAGGCTGAAATTTTAAGCGGTGTTTTTAAAGGACTTAGCACAGGCGCGCCCCTTGCCATAGTGATATACAATGAAAATCAGCACTCAAAAGACTATGAAAATATCAAGGATATTTTCCGCCCCGCACACGCTGATTATACTTATTTTAAAAAATATGGCCTTAGAGATTACCGTGGTGGTGGGCGCTCAAGTGCTAGAGAAAGTGCAGCTCGTGTAGCGGCTGGGGCTGTGGCTGGTATGCTTTTAAAGGAGTTTGATATAAATGTAGAAAGTGGCGTTTTTAGCGTGGGCGAGATTCAAAGCAGGCTTAAAAACGGTGAATTTAATTTTGAAAATGCTAGAAAAAGTGAAATTTTCGCCCTTGATGAGAGTTTAGAAGAAACTTTTAAGGCTGAAATTTTGCGCGCAAGAAATGCTAAAGATAGCGTAGGCGCGGCTGTTTTTACAAGAGCAAGTGGGCTTTTTGCAGGGCTTGGCGAGCCTCTTTATGACAAACTTTCAAGCAAGCTTGCTCACGCTATAATGGGGCTTAATGCGGTCAAGGGCTTTGAAATAGGAGCAGGCTTTAACGCAAGCAAGCTTAAAGGCTCGCAAAATAACGACGAGATGAAAGATGCGCACTTTTTAAGCAACAATGCTGGCGGGATTTTAGGAGGCATTTCAAGCGGGGAAAATTTAGAGCTAAAGACTTATTTTAAGCCCACTCCGTCCATTTTTTTATCTCAAAATACTATGAATGAGAGCGGGCAAAATGTTTTGTGCGAGCTTAAAGGCAGGCACGATCCTTGCGTAGGAATTCGCGCAACTGTGGTCATTACGGCTATGGTGCGTTTAGTTTTAGCTGATTGCTTGCTTTTAAATTTAGGCTCAAAGCTTGAGAATTTGAAGAAAATTTATCTTTCTTAAGGATTTTTATGCTCGTTGTTCTAACCACACTTTCAAGCAAAAAAGAAGCCAAAAAGCTTGTCAAAGCTTTGCTTGAAAAAAGGCTCATCGTGTGCGCTCAAAGGAGCAAAATCAAAAGCACATATCTTTGGCAAGGGCAAGTTTGCAAAGAAAAGGAATATTTGCTCAGCCTAAAGACTTTAAAAGAGCGTTTTAGCGAGCTTGAAAAGCAAATTTTAGTACTTCATCCTTATAAAGTGCCTCAAATCATCGCCCTTGAAGCTCGGTTTGTAAGCAAAGCCTACTTTAAATGGGCTAGAAAAATTTGTTTGTAAAAATCACAAAAAATAAAACTATAATTTAAGCTTTCAAAAGCCTTTCAAATTCTTCAAAAAACCTTGCATTTTCTCGTTCTTTGCCTATAGTGATGCGAATGGCGTTTAAACCGTAGCTTTTTAAATCCCTTATGATAATGCCTTTTTTAAGCAAAGCTAGGGCAATCTCGCTTGAGTTTAGTTTTTTAGGGCTTAAATTAGAGTCTAAATCACTTAAATTGCCTTTTTTTAAATCATTCTCATTTAATCCACCAAATTTTAAATCATGAGTATCAAAAAAATAAGTGATAAAATTTGTATAGCTTGGTATAAATTTAAGCTTAAACTTAGCGGCAAAATCTTCATAAAGCTTCATTTGAGAAAAATTATTCTCTAAAGTTGCTTTTAAAAAATTCTCATCATCAAGCACCACAGCAGCAGCCTTTAGGCTTAAATTTGTTACATTAAAAGGCGCGCGCAGTTTATAAAGTGCGGCTATGATTTGCTCATTTGCAAGCCCATATCCCACACGAAGCCCTCCAAGCCCATAAAGCTTTGAAAAAGTGCCAAGATAAAGCACATTGTCAAATTTTTTTATAAGTTTTTCAGGCTCAAGCTGCTTTTTTTCATCCTTAAAGCCCGCAAACTCATTATAAGCAGCATCAATAACCACAAGGCAGTCTTTATCCACGCTAGCGATGAAATTTTCAATATCACAAGCGTTTAAACACTCGCCTAAAGGATTATTTGGAGAGCATAAAAAAATGAGCTTTATTAAGCTTTTATGCTTTTCATAAAGGCTTTTAAACTCGCCTAAATCGTGCGTGATACTCTTTGTTTTAAAAATTTTACTTTGTTTTTGTTTAGCATAAATTTCATACATCGCAAAGGTAGTTCCTGCTTGCAAAAAGGCATTTTCTTTATTTAGCTTTGCATGCACTGCAAATTCGATGATTTGATCGCTTCCTGCTCCTATGATGATATTTTTCTCGCTAAGCTTAAATTTGCGTGCTAGCGCTGCTTTTAGCTCGCTCATACTATCATCAGGGTATAAATGTGCTTTGTTTGCATTTTTTTTAAGCACTTCTTGCACGCTAGGTGCTGTGCCAAGGGGATTTTCATTGCTTGCAAGCTTGATGACTTCTTTGACGCCGTATTCTTTAGCAATCACTTCTATATCCTTGCCTGGCTCATAATTTGATAAATTTTCTAAAAAATCATTGAATTTCATCTTTTTTTCCTTTTTTATTTTTGAAATTTGAATTTTTACTTAAACTAAGTTAAAGAGTGCTGAAATTTATAAAATTCAAAAAAATTTCACAAATTTAGCGCCTTTAAGCCTTGATTTGTATTTTGCGCTCGCTTAAAATTTCAATTTTTTTTAAATTGCGCATTTTGTTTTAAAAATCTCACATTTTCTTCTAAAACACTCTCATAGCCCATATTTTTTGAAGTGTAAAATTTCAAGTCTTTTGCCAGATATTTTTGTGCCACCCAGCCGCCAAAATCATGCGGGTATAAGTAATTTTTGTGCGCGGGATTATTATTGTCTAAGTAAGGTAAAATAGGCAAGACAGGATTATTTTTCACATAAGATAAAGCCGCGTTTATGCCCATATAGCTTGAGTTTGATTTTAAACACTTTGCTAAGAATACAGCGCACTGAGCTAGGATAATGCGTGCTTCAGGATAGCCGATGTTTTTGACTGCAACTAATGTTGAAGTGGCTAAATTTAGTGCATTTGGCTCGGCATTTCCTATATCTTCACTTGCAAAAATGACCATTCTACGCGCGATAAAATCAGCACTTTCGCCCCCGTCAATCAAACGCGCCAAATAATAAAGCGCAGCATCTACATCACTTCCGCGCAAACTTTTAATAAAAGAACTAGCCAAACGGTAATGCGTATCCGAGCTGCTCACCCCATCGCTTAAAGCATTAGCACGAAGCGTTTTAAGCGTGTTTAGGCTCACATTTTTTTCATCGATCGCAAGCGCAAACTCAAGCAAATTTAAAAGACTGCGCGCATCTCCACTGCTTGAATGCACTAAATAAGCCCTTGCTTCATCATCTATATGGAATTTAAGCTCATTTTGCGCGCGCTCTAAAAGCTCATTTAAATCCTCTTCGCTCAAAGACTTAAACTCAAAAAGCATACTGCGACTTCTAATACCTGATCTTAAGACAAAATAAGGATTTTCAGTGCTTGCACCAATGATAATGCAGCGTGCGTTTTCCATAGGCACGAGCAGCATTTCTTGCTGAGTCTTGCTAAGGCGGTGGATTTCATCGATGAAAATTAGGGGCTGATAAAGGCTGTTTGTGTATTTATCAATGATTTTGCGAAGTTCTTCAAGCTTGAAATTTCCGCCATCAAACTCAAAAAAATCAAGCCCAAACTCATCTGCCACAGCCCTTGCAAAGCTTGTCTTGCCGCAGCCTGCCACACCAAAAAAGATACTATGGGGTAATTTTTGTTTTTCTATGAATTTTTTAAAAACAGCCACAAGTTTTTGCTGCCCTAAAATTTCATCGAGCTTTTTGGGGCGAAATTTCAGGGCTAGATTTTGCATTTTAGGCTTTAAATTTTAATGAATGTGCGCGTTATTTTGACTGGCTTCATTTTGCACGCTGCTGTTTTGCACATTTTTGCCGGCTTCATTTAAAAGATTTTGCAAGGCTTCTTCGCTGGTTTTTGGTGCTGAAATATTAGAGTCTTGGGTGCTTGCGTTTTCATCTTGCATATTTTCATCTTGGGCATTTTCATTTGAGTTTTCATTCAAATTTTGGGGTAAATTTTGCAAATTCTCATCATTTGATTGATTGAAATTTTCATCATTTAAATTCTCATCAAGCTTGAAACTATCCACAATTTCATTGCCATTAAGAGAAATTTTAGCGTTTTTGCCTTCTTTTAAAATATGATAAGAGCTTTCATAAACATTGCCCTTTTGCACGAAATAATCATCCGCACCCACAAGTGCTAAAAGTGGGAATATATCACTTGGCAAAGCAGAACTTGAAGTTTTTATATCAAGCTCAAAATCCTGTGCACCTAAAGACTTGACAAAGCCTTTGCTGGCAATATCTTTTTCATTGATTTTAAACTCAACATTAAAATCAGCACTTGGCTTAGCCGCTAAAAACTCTGCACCCAGCCCCCTTAAAAGTTCATCGCTCATTTGCGCAAGGGAAAGAAATTGCAAATAAGCTTCTTTTGAAATATTGCTCGCGTTAAAATCAAGCGCAAAGTCCTTGATATCAAATAAATTTGTATTGTTTTGAGCGATTTTAAAAGAAGCAATGCTTAAATTATTATCTAAAGATAAATTTATCTCATCGGTGTTTGAAATAGAAGTACTTTGGATATTATTCAGTGTGATTTCGCCGTCTTTACTTGAGATTTTTAAAACCTTTGTTTGCGCGCTCATACTGCTTTCTAAAGCCACGGTGTAAGGACTTTTTAGATATTCATCAAAGCTAAAAGGCTTATTGTAAAGGGTTTTGGCATTAAAATCATCAAGCTGGGTAATGACGCTATTAAAACGCGATTCATTTTCCATGCTTATTTTTTTAATATCAAAAATAGCGTCTGTGAATTGATAATTTTGATTTAAATGAGCAAGCATTTGAGCGCCTTCAAGCTTGACATTTAAATTTTGCACCCCAAAAGCACTTTGCTGGCTTGTTTTAAAATCAATATCTTCAAGCACGATTTTAAGCACAGGCGCGCTCAACAAGCCCTTGTCAAAATACAATTGAAGCAAATTGGGCTTTAAATTAAAAGTCTTTTGTAAAAATTCAGGCGTTTTTAAGCTCGCGCTTAAAAGATTTGAGCTGAGAAAATTATTTTTAAACTCAAGCTCCATATCTAAGGGCATTTCATCAAGGTCTTTAGTCATGCCAATCTCATCATTTTTAGCGATAACAAGCGTGATTTTAGCATGAGAAGTTAAAAAGCCTTTTTCAAATAAAGACTGCTTGAGCGCGAAAAATTTTTGATTTTGAAGTGAGTTTTCAAGCTGGGTATAAATTTTTTCATTCAAAGAACTTGCATAAAAAACTTGAGCGATAAAAGCCACGCCAAGCACTATTATAACAACAATTAAAGAGATAAAAAGTTTTTTCATTTTTTACCTTTGTGAGAATTTAAAACTAATTATACAAAAAGATTTAAAAATTCTTTTTTAAATTGAAAAAAAATTCTCAATTTTTATTTAAAAAATTTTATAAATTATTTAAATTTGCTTTAAAAAAATCTCTAAATTTTCTTTTTGCGTGTCGTTTAAAAAAAGCGTGATAAAAACATCTTTATCCTTAAATTCGCTTTTGAAATCAAAATTTTGCTTTTTGAAAAAATGCTTGTATTTTGAATAAGTGCTTAAATTAACGCTCAATTTCACACTTTGCTTAATCTCGCTAAAATGCGCATTATGAAGCACTGCGTTTGCAGCGTTTGAATACGCCTTAACAAGCCCGCCTGTGCCAAGCTTTATACCGCCAAAATAGCGCACGACAATAAGAGCCACATTCACAAGCTTAGCACCACGCAAAACATTTAAAATAGGCAAGCCCGCTGTATTTTTAGGCTCAAAATCATCGCTTTTATCTTCAATGATTTGATGAAATTCATTCAAGTGCCTAAAGCTCCATACAAAATGAACAGCCTTTAAATGCTCTTTTTTAAGGCTAGAAAGCAAATTTTCAAAGTCTTTAAAAGGGCATAAAAAGGCTATAAATTTAGACTTTTTAACTTCAATTTGCGCGCTAAAAACCTCATCTACACTTTGCATTTTGACCTTAAATTCGCTCTTTATAGCAAATTTTCTTTGCGGGCAAGTTCTTTAAAGCCTAAGTCTCTAAGGCTTGGGTTGTTCGAGCTTTCGACAATTAAAGGCTTGATGATGAAGACGATTTCAGTGATGTTTGAGCTTTGTTCTTTGCCGCGAAAAAGTGCGCCCAAAAGCGGCACTTTAGCAAGTCCTTTGACTTCGCTTTGCGTGAAGCCATCTTGATGAGAGATGAGCCCGCCTAAAATCAGCGTTTGATTATTCTCCATTTGCACGACGGTAGAAAGCTTTTTTTGCACTGTATCAGGGGCTATCGTGCGCACGGCTTCTTGGCGGCGATTGTCCTGAGCGTATTTGAAGCTGCTAAGACTTGGGCTAATCCTTAAAATAATCCTGCCATCATCTGAAATTTCGGGCAAAATATTCAGCAAAATGCCTACAAAAATCGAGTAATTATTATAAACTTCGCTCACCGTGGTGCCGCTGTCGCTGCTTTTGGAGCTTTCTTTGACTTGATAATTTATAGTATCGCCCACAGAAATGATGGCTTGCTGGTTGTTAAGTGCCATAAGCTTGGGGTTTGAAAGCACTTTACTTTTGCCATTTGTGTTTAAAAAATTTATAATCGAGCTAAGATTAATGCCAGCATTAAAGCCTAAGTTGCGCACGAAAAAATCACTTGAATTGGTGTTGGTATAGGCGATATTTGAGGGCGCACCGCTTGCATTAGCGGTGTTAAAGCTGAGATTGAAATTTTGCCAGTTAATACCAGTAGAATGTGCTTTATCAAGGCTTACGGCAATGATATTGACATCTATGGCAACTTGTTTTTTAAGCCGCTCTTGTAAATTTTTAATATAAAGGCTCGCCCTTTGCAGCTGGCTTGCGCTGCCGCTGAGTGTGATGAGCCCTGTATTTTCATTAATAATGGGCGCAAAGGCTTCTTCGCCCTCGCTTTGCAAAAGTAAATTAAGCTCCTTTTCAATATCCTGCCAAAAGTCAAATTTTTCGACACTGACTATCATATTATCATTTTGCGCTTCTTCACTTTCATTTAAGCTCTGCCTAGCCCTAGCATCCACAGAAGCTTTGATAATGCTTTGTCCTTCGCGAATTGATGTGATGTAATTGAGCTTAAAAGTCTGGGTTTTTAAACTTGCGATTTTTAAAACGCGCCCGTTAAAATCATAATGTAAATTTTTTTCTTTAAGCAAAATGTCAAAGATTTCTTTTAAATTTGCATTTTTGATATTTAAAGTGCTATTTGAGCCAAGCTTGAGCCTTGCTTTTTCATCTTTAAAAAGCACAGAAAAGGCACAAAGGCTAGAAAATTGCTCTAAGATCTCTAAAGTGTGGGTTTCTTCAAGTAAGCTGAGATTGAAATTTCGACTCATACATTTAGCAAAAAGCGCACTTTGCAGGCTGAAAAATAAAATAAAACTAATCAATAAAAATTTTATGATTGCTCCTTGTGGCTTTAAGCTTGATGAGCTTGCTGTCTTGTTTGAGTAAAATTTCATCGTCTTTGATGTCAAGGATTTGCGCTTGGCTGATGAAATCGCCTTCTTGATACCATTTAGAGTTGATTTTAACCCTATCATTTAAAAGCGCTTGGATTTTAAAACTAGGGGTTAGGGTTTCAAAAAAGGGATTTTTAAAGCTTGAAATATCAAGTTCTGGCGAATTTGTAGGATTTAAATTGGCTTTGTTTTGAGAATTTGAAAGCTCTGCAACTTTTAAATTTTGCAAATTGATTTTTAAACTTAAAAGTGCATTTTCTTTAGAAATTAACTTAAAATCAGGCGTAGAATTTAGCGCTAAATTGCTTGTAGAATTTGACGCGATACTTGCTGCTAAAAAGCCTGATTTTAAAGAATTTTCTTTTAGTGCTGAAGGAGAATTGATTTGCGCGAATGCGCTCATTTTTATCACAAACGCGCAAATAATAAAAATTCCCCTTAGCTTCACTTGTTAATCCTTGCCGTGATTTTGTCCTGCTTCATCGCTGAAATCAGCTGCTGCAAAGCGTCTAAGCTGGCGATATCTTCTTTGTGCGTCGCCTTTGTTTTTCGCAAAAAGCTCAGCCGCGTGCTCTGGATTTGTCTTTTTGAGTGAATTATAGCGCACTTCATTCATCAAAAAGCTTTCATAAAGCGACCAGTCAGGCTCTTTACCCACTAAAGTGAGTGGATTTTTACCCTCATTTTGTAGGCGTGGATCGTAAGTATAAATAGGCCAGTAGCCGCATTTTGTCGCAAGCTCACCTTGACTTCCTGAAAGTCCTAGTCCTCCTTTAATACCGTGTGCTATACAAGGAGAATAGCAAATCACCAAGGACGGTCCATCATAAGCTTCTGCAAGCATCAATGCTTTTATAACGTGATTATAGTTTGCATTAGAATTTACTTGTGCTACAAAGATATAGCCATAAGTCATAGCAATTTGGCCTAAATCTTTCTTTTGCACAGGCTTTCCAGCTGCGGCAAATTGAGCCACTGCGCCGGTGTGCGTTGACTTAGAACTTTGACCGCCTGTATTTGAATACACTTCAGTATCTAGCACAAGCACATTGACATTTTCCCCACTTGCAAGCACGTGATCAAGCCCCCCATAACCGATATCATAAGCCCAGCCATCGCCGCCAAAAATCCATTGAGATTTTTTAGTGATGTATTGCTTAAGATCGTAAAGTTCATCAAGGACTTTGTTGCCTTTGTTTTGCTCTAAAAGTGGCACGATTTGATTGCGAATTTCAACGCTTTTTGCGGCGTCTTCTTTATTTGCGATCCATTCTTTAAAAAGCGGGGCAAAGGCATTTGGCACATTGTCCATGTTATTTAGCATTAAATTTTCAATTCTATGTCTCATCGTCTCAGTCGCTACTTTCATCCCAAAGCCAAATTCAGCATTATCTTCAAAAAGCGAATTCCCCCAAGCTGGACCGTGTCCACTTTTAATGCTCTTTCTATAAGGCGTTGATGGAGCCGAGCCTCCATAAATCGAGCTGCAACCAGTAGCATTAGCCACGATCATTCTTTCGCCAAAAAGTCTTGTTACAAGCGTGATGTATGGAGTTTCGCCACATCCAGGACAAGCACCGTGAAATTCAAAAAGGGGCTGAGCAAACTGCGCTCCCTTGACATTTTCTTTTGCCATCACATCATCTTTATAAGCGATCTTTTTGAATAAATAATCCGCATTGTCTTGCTCGCCAAAGTCCATTTCTTCTTCTAAAGGCACCATAACGAGTGATTTTTCTTTTGTAGGGCATTCTTGTACGCAAAGCTCACAACCGGTGCAGTCAAGCGGGCTGACTTGAATTTTAAATTTAAACTTCTCGCCCTTTGTGCCTTTTGCTTCAAGGGCGTGATCTTTTACACCTTGAGGAGCTGCTGCAAGCTCTTCATCGTTGATTAAGAACGGGCGAATGACTGCGTGCGGACAAACTGAAGCGCATTGATTACACTGGATACAATTTCCCTCAATCCAGCGCGGCACCAAAACACCCACACCGCGTTTTTCATACTCAGTCGTTCCGCTTTCAAAGTGTCCATCCTCATAGCCTAAAAAGGCTGAAACAGGTAGCTCATTTCCCTTAGCTGCTTCCATAGACTTGGCGATTTTTTGCACGAATTCAGTGCCTTTGTAGTGATTGACGATTTCTTCATCTTTATTATCATCTGCTAGGCTCTTCCAGCTAGGATCGACATCTACTTTTTGAAGCCCATCAGCACCGATATCAATGGCTTTATAATTCATCTCAACGATCGCATCGCCTTTTTTACCATAAGTTTTCTTTGCAAATTCTTTCATATATTTTTGCGCATCTTCAAAAGGAATGATACCTGTAAGCTTAAAGAATGCTGATTGCATAATGGTGTTTGTGCGATTACCCAAACCTATATCGCGTGCAAGTTTTGTCGCATTGATGATATAAAAATTAATTTCTTGTTCAGCCAACACTCTTTTAACTTTATTTGGCAAGTGCAAAATAGTCTCTTGTGGCGACCAAATGCTATTGAGCAAGAATGTGCCGCCTTTACGAATGCCCTCTAAAACATCGTAAGTTTCAAGGTAAGCTGCCACCGAGCAAGCCACAAAGTGCGGAGTTGTAACAAGATAAGTTGATCGAATCGGCTTTTTAGAAAAGCGCAAGTGGCTTCTTGTATAACCGCCTGATTTCTTAGAATCATAGGCAAAATAAGCTTGAGCGTAAAAGTCTGTCTCATCGCCGATAATTTTAATCGAGTTTTTGTTCGCACCCACAGTTCCATCCGCGCCAAGTCCGTAAAATAGACATTCAGTTGTGCTGTCATTACTTAAAGAAACATTGTCTTTAACTTCAAGCGAAGTGTGCGTTACATCATCAACAATACCTACAGTAAAGCCATCTTTTGGCTGTGTGGCACTTAAATTTTCATAAACTGCAAACATTTGCGCAGGATTAACATCTTTTGAAGAAAGGCCGTATCTACCGCCCACGATCAAAGGCGCATTTTCTTTGCCATAAAAGGCTGCGCGCACATCAAGATAAAGTGGCTCGCCAAGGCTGCCCGGCTCTTTTGTCCTGTCTAAAACAGCGATTTTTTTCACTGATTTTGGCATGACATCAAAGAAATATTTAAGGCTGAAAGGTCTGTAAAGATAGACTTTAAGCACGCCCACTTTTTCGCCTTTTTTGTTTAAATAATCCACCACTTGTTCAAGCGTTTGAGTCACAGAGCCCATCGCTACGATAATGCGCTCAGCATCAGGGGCGCCGTAATACACAAAAGGCTTATAAGTTCTTCCTGTAATGGCTGAAATTTCTTTCATATAGTCATTAACAACATCTGGAAGCGCGTTATAGAAGCGATTTGATAATTCTCTTGTTTGAAAATAAATGTCATCATTTTGCGCTGTTCCCCTTGTGATAGGGCTTTCAGGGTTAAGACAGGAGTTTTTAAACTCGCGTATAGCCTCTTTATCCACAAGTCTTTCTAGGTCTGCGTAGTCGATGAGCTCGATTTTTTGAATTTCATGGCTCGTTCTAAAGCCGTCAAAAAAGTGTAAAAACGGCACACGACCCTTAATCGCCGCCAAATGCGCAAGCCCTGCTAAGTCCATAGTCTCTTGCACAGAGTGAGAACAAAGAAGCGCAAAGCCTGTTTGACGCGCTGCGTAAATATCTTGATGATCGCCAAAAATTGAAAGTGCCTGCGAAGCCACCGCGCGCGCTGCGACATGGATCACACAGGGAAGAAGCTGACCCGCGATTTTATACATATTTGGAATTTTAAGCAAAAGCCCTTGAGACGCAGTATAAGTCGTCGTTAAAGCGCCCGCTTGCAAAGAGCCATGCACAGTGCCTGCAGCTCCTGCTTCACTTTGCATTTCGACAACTTTAACCGGCATTCCAAAGATATTTTTCTTACCTTGTGCCGCCCAAGCGTCGGTGTGATCGGCCATAGGAGAGCTTGGAGTGATAGGATAAATCCCCGCAACTTCGGTCAGTGCATACGAAGCGTAGGCTGCTGCTTCGTTACCGTCCATTGTTTTCATAACTTTTTTACCCATTGACAATCCTTTCATTTAATGTAGTAACTTGTCTAAATCATATATAAAATTTGCTTAAACCCAGTTAAATTTCACGCGTTAAATTTTCATAATCGCACAAATTTGATAAAAAAATTTCAAAAGGTAACACTTTTACTTTACAAGGCACAAATTTACAAAGTTTTAAATTCTATAAAAGTTTTAATTTACAAACTCGCAAATCAAGTCTTAAATTTCAAAATTTCGGTTTATTCATCTTACTAAATATTTAAAATTTCAATTTTATCTTTACAAATTTTAAAAGGCACGACATAGCGTTTGAAGATTAAATTACGCACATTCTCATCATTAAACGCCCTATTTTTAGCGAAGCGATAGGGCATAAAGGCAATGTCATAAATTTTATTATAAAGCTCATTTCTAAACTCAACAGCCCTTTCAGTATTATCAAGACTGATAAAACTCTACTCCAGCAAGCTTTGCGATACTATCAAGCGCAATCAAAAAGTCCTTATTTGCATTCTCAAAATGTATAGTCATCCTTAGCCCTTTTCTAAAATATAAATTTTGTTTATTATAGCTAAAATTTGATTTGAGTGAGATTTTAAAATTCATTGGTTTCATCTTTGTGCCCGCGAGCTGCGGGCTGCAATAGATTGAAGGTCCAAGCCTAAAAAAGCCTTTATTGCAAAGCTACCTTAATAGACTTGCAAATAGGGCTTTAAGAATAGATTAAAAAATTTATAAATTTAATCTAAATTTCCAAAACTACAGCGCGAGTTTTGGGAAGTTAATTCTTTCAATAAATTTTTAAATTCCCAATTTCCTTATTTGTAAATTCTTTTAAATTCTACTTTCACAAATTTTGGATTGCTTTACTTCTTACAATGACAAAACAGCTGTCATTGCGAGACTTGACTTTGTCAAGTCGTGGCAATCTATAAATTTACTTTACTAAAAAAGCTATGGATTGCCACGCCGATTTCATCGGCTCGCAATGATGCCGATTAAATTAATCACCGTGATAAAAGCGCTCAAAAACGCGCGCCAAAGCCTACTGCTTAAGCTGTAAAAGCGTATTTAAAAGCTGATCGCTCGTTGTGATCGTCTTTGAGTTTGCTTGATAGCCCCTTTGAATGACAATCAAATTTGTCAAACTCAAGCTTAAATCCGCATTTGAGCTTTCCAAAGCCGAAGTTTGCATTGAGCCGCGTCCGCCCGTGCCGCTTGTGCCGATTGTTAAGTCGCCGCTGTTTGCTGAAATTCTAAATAAATTTCCGCCTATATCTTCAAGCCCTGAGTCATTTGTAACATTACCCATTGCAATGCGTCCTAGTACGAGCGTTACACCATTATCAAAGCTTCCTAGTATATTTCCTGCTTGATCGACCCTTGTATTTTCCATACCTTGTCTAAGCGTTCCAGCGGCGTAGCCATCGGTGCTTTTTTTGCTAAGGCTTGAAGTTCTATCATTGCTAACAAGCCCTGTGTAATCTCCACTTCCGCCTAAATTCAGTGTTACGAGTTGATTTGGCGCGCTGCCGTTATTACCGCTAAAATTGATCGTTCTAGGATCATATGAAATGAGTGAGCCATCATTTCCAAAGCGCACTGTGCCGACCATGATATTATTAAGCCCGTCCGCACGCGTTGAGATTGTGGCTGGCTCATCGACCTTTATAATCATTTGCCATTCATTACCCCCATCAAGCGTGGTGTCTTGCTTGACCCATTGCACGGTGATATTATGCTCAGTTCCCAGGCTGTCAAAAATTTGCAAATTCGTTCCAAAAGAACTGAGTGCAAGCTCTTTAGTGAGCTTGTTTTGTGTGCCAGCATTTAAATTTCCCATCCAGCCTGAAAATAGTCCGTTTAAAGCGTCATTTGTGCTGACAAGCCCATTTTCATCGCTGTATGAGGTATTATACATATTCATATTTTTAGCAGCGATACCGCCACCTGGAGTTGGATTGTTCTGATTTTGTTGCATAGCCGCACCGCCGGCTAATTGTGTCACTTCATTTGCATTTGAAATCACATATTGACCATTTTGATTGACTTGCACTTTTACCTTTTCATTGACATCGGTTAAGTCAAATGTGCCTGTGCCATTAAAATCCACACCAAAGCGCGCATCGCGTTGTAAAAGCTCTCTTAAATCTTCAGTTGAGTTAAATACTCTCACATCGTTATTGTAAAGTGAGCCATTCATTACTGCGTTATAATAATTTTGCGAAGCCACAGCATTAGGGTTATTTTGATCCCACGTTGGCGGCTGGTTCGCAGTCCCTGCGATAAAAGCCTGTCCGCTGTCTGCATCCCACATTCTTGGCAGGGTTTGTCCTGTCGAGCTGTAAGTGTATTTGTGCGCTGTAATGATTTGCACTTGATCGTTTGCCGGACCTGTGAATTGGTTTGGTGCGTTACCCCCTGTGGCTGTCCATACTGAAGTCAAGGCATTACCTTGACCTGTATTTGATTGTTGAGTATAAGTTCTATTACCGCCCCCTTGTGCCACTGCTGTTACTTGCCACACTTCACCAGCAGAATTTCCTGCATTGACGGTGAGATTGATATTTTTCATATTGTCCGTTGTGCCGCTGGCATTGGTGTTGATGAATTGAATTCCCGAACCATTCGCATTTTTTACCGCACGCACACCTGTGCCTTGTCTGGTGTCTGTGGCACTTGTAAAGGTATTGATATAAGCTATGGCAGCATCAATGCCCCTAATGTCCGCATTTTGAATATTCACGCCATTAATGGTAATGTTAAGATTTGCAGCTTGAGTGGCATCACCCCAGAAAATCGCATTTTGATTTTGCGCTGTGATATTTGGATCGTAAGCATTCACGCCCCTACTATTTGTATTATAAATGGCATCGGCAAAACTCATCCAAAAGCCTTGACCTTCTCTTAAATTCACACTTTGATTAGTCTCACCATCAAACACTGAAGCAAAGTCAATGCCCTTTTCGGTAACATCTTGTGTGTTTGTAGTGGTGGTGTAAAAAAGTGTGGTTCCAGCGTCGTTTTCGTTATTTTCGGTGACGGTGTTGCCTTGCACTCTGTAGCCATGCACGCTATCAAGCGAGTAAATCGGGCGGCTGGTGTCTGCGTCGATTCTTCTACCGCTATTTAAATTCGCATTTAAATAAATTTGTGAGCTAGGATTTGCTGGGATTTGCATTGCTGGGTTCCAGTGGAGATTTTCTACTGGCAAAGTCGTATCCACGCGTCCAGTAACTGGATCTCTGTTCCAGCCTTGCACGACATAGCCCGCACTATTTACGAAATTTCCTGCTGCATCTTGTAAAAATGCGCCGTCTCTTGTGAGATATTTGTTAAAGCCGCCATCATCGCTCACCATAAAAAAGCCATTGCCATTAATCGCCACATCGTAGTTTCTATCTGTGGTTGAGATATTGCCTTGAGAATGCACGCGCATTGTCGAGCTGGCATTGACACCTAAGCCAATTTGCATAGGGTTTTGTCCGCCTAGATCGCCTTGTGGGCGTGTGGCTATCGCCTTTGTTTGTGAAAACATCGTCGCGTAATTCACGCGTGAGTATTTAAAGCCTGAAGTATTAACATTTGCGATGTTATTACCTTCCACATCCATACCGATTTGGTGCATTCTAAGTCCGGACACGCCAGACCAAAGTGATCTCATCATTGTAAATCCTTTGTGAAATATTGTTTGACGAGATTAAGCAAGAAGTGTTCCAAGTTTTTAAAATTTAAAATTTTTATGCGGGATTTTTCTAAATTAAGGTTTGGAAATTTATTTCAAGCTTGCTAGAAACTCTTCTTTTACACCCTTTTCATCTACAAATTTAAATTTTTTACCTTTAAATTTAAATTTCAAGCAGCTTGCGTGCAAAAGAAGACGGCTTGCTCCTGTAAGGCTTATAAGCTCGCTTTTGCTTAGCTTTTCATCCAATATGCTTTCAATTTGCTCTTTTTTAAGCCCGTAAAGATTGTCGCCTAAAATGGTGTGATTTAAAGCGTGTAAATGCACTCTTAGCTGGTGCTGGCGGCCTGTTTTTGGAACGCATTTAATAAAACTTAAATTTAAGTTTTTATCATGAAAAAGCCTTTCAAAATGACTTAAAGCCTCTTTGCCCTTTTCAAAATCAACGCACATTCTCATCTTCACATCATCATAATTTAAAGCTAAATTTAAAGGAAAATCAGCCTTAAACTCGGGCTTTGTCTCGCCTTTTACAAGGGCTAAATACTCTTTTTCAACCTCTTTATTTAAAAAGGCATTTTTTAAAATGATTTGCGTTTTTTCATTTTTAGCCACTAAAATAAGCCCGCTCGTGCCTTTATCAAGGCGGTGTGCCACGCAAGCTTTCATTCCCCATAAATGCCAAATTTCATCACACAAACTATACTCACAATGCCTGCCATTTGGATGACTTAGCACTCCGCTTGGCTTAAGAAGCACTGCAAATTCATTATCTTCAAAGATAATTTTAACCCCGCGAGGCTTATTTTCATACTCGATTAATTCTACAAGCCCACTTAAGTGCTCATTTTTGCTTTTTACAAGCTCGTTTTGACAAAAAAGCCTTTTTTTATCAATGAGCCTTTGAGCGTGTGAAATGCTTAAATTTAGGGCGTTCATCAGCACTTTATAAGCAGGTATTTTTTGAGTGTGTAAATCAATAAGTTTTCTTCTAATATAAGCCAAATTTTTCTTTCTTTAAAGTGAATATAAAAAAGTTTTTGGTAAAATTCACTTTCTTATTTTTTTAAAATTATAACACAAAAGGTTTATTCTATGATTGAGCGTTACAGCAGGCAGGAAATGGCTAAAAAATGGGACTTAGAAGCTAAGTATAATGCTTGGCTTAAAGTCGAGCTTGCTGCTGTAAAGGCTTGGAACAAGCTTGGGTTTATCAATGATGAAGATATGCAAAAAATCTTAAAAAATGCTAAATTTAATATAAATCGTATCGATGAGATAGAAAAGACTACAAAGCACGATGTTATCGCTTTTTTAACGAGCGTGAGCGAGAGTTTGGGCGAGGAAAGCCGCTTTGTGCATTATGGTATGACGAGTTCTGATTGTATCGATACGGCGGTTGCTTTGCAGGTTAAGGAAAGCTTGGAATTGATTTTAAAAGATTTAGACGATTTACTTGAAGTGCTTCAAAAAAGAGCTTTAGAGCAAAAATTTACGCTTATGGTGGGGCGCAGTCACGGAATTCACGGCGAGCCTATCACCTTTGGGCTTGTTGTGGCGGTGTGGTATGATGAGTTAAAGCACGCAAAAGCCTTACTAGAGCATGCAAAAGAAGTGATAAGCTATGGTAAAATCAGCGGTGCGATGGGAAATTTCGCTCACGCTCCTTTAGAGCTTGAAGAGCTTGTTTGCAAGGATTTAGGGCTGAAAGCTGCGCCCATTTCAAATCAAATCATCCAGCGAGATCGCTACGCTCAGGTTATTTCAGCCCTTGCGATAATGGCTGCAAGCTGTGAGAAAATAGCTGTGGCTATCCGCCACTTGCAAAGAAGTGAAGTTTATGAGGCTGAGGAGTTTTTCAGTAAAGGGCAAAAGGGAAGCTCTGCCATGCCTCATAAAAGAAATCCTGTGCTCAGTGAAAATATCACAGGACTTTGCAGGATGCTGCGCTCTTATGTTACACCAGCACTTGAAAATGTAGCACTTTGGCACGAGCGTGATATCAGTCATTCAAGCGTGGAACGCTTTATATTGCCAGATAGCTTCATCACGGCTGATTTTATGCTCGTTCGCCTTAAAAACTTGATTGAAAAACTCGTCATTTATCCTGAAAATATGATGAAAAATCTCAATTTAACAGGCGGGCTTGTCTTTTCTCAGCGCGTGCTTTTAGAGCTTGCAAAAAAGGGCGCTAGCAGAGAGCTTGCCTATAAAATCGTGCAAAGAAATGCAATGCTTGTCTGGCAGGACTTGCAAGCGGGTAAAAAGGCTTTAAACTCTAAAAATGAGAGCTTATTTTTAGAAGCTTTGCTAAAGGATAAGGAGCTTAAAAAGCTCATAAGTGAAAAAGAGCTTCGCCAGTGTTTTGATTATAAATATTATACAAAAAATGTTGAAGCGATATTAAAAAGAACTTTTAGTAAACAAAAAATAAAATATGTTAATGAGAATTTATAATGACTTTATTTGACACTTTAGAATCTAGAATTCCTACAAATAAATTTATAGCTGAAATTTTTTGTAAATACGGCTTTAAGCATTTAGAGACTATAAAGCGTAAAATTTCAAACAAGGCTATGCCACTTAATAATTCTCCAAGCAATAAAAAGGGAGTTCTTTCAAATACTATGAATTATGAATATATAGTTATTTGCAAGAAGTATTAGGGGTATAAAAATGACTTTATTAAATATCAAATTAAAGGGGCTGTATAAATGAAGGTTGTTAAAAGAAACGGACGCGTAGAAGAACTTGATATTTCAAAGATTAAAAAATGCACAAGCGATGCGGTAAAAGGGCTTGATGGTGTGAATTTAAGCGAGCTTGAGCTTGATGCTAAAATTCAATTTAGAGATGGTATCAGCACGGCTGAAATTCAGCAAACGCTTATAAAAACGGCTGTGGATAAGATCGATGTGGATTGTCCTAACTGGAGCTTTGTCGCCGCGCGCCTTTTTTTATACAATATTTATAAGGATGTCAGTGGCATAAATCGCTACAATCACTTGCGCGAGTATTTTGAAAAGGGCGAAAAAGAAGGCCGTCTTTTGCTTGGGCTTAAAGAAAAATACGACCTTGATGATTTAAACGCCTATATCAAGCCTGAGCGCGATTTGCAATTTACTTATCTTGGCATTAAAACCCTTTATGATAGATATTTGATTAAGGATAAAAAGGGCAAGGTGATTGAGCTTCCTCAGCAAATGTTTATGGCGATTGCTATGTTTTTAGCACAAAATGAGTTCAATCCTCAAGAATGGGCGAAGAAATTTTATGATTTAATCTCCAAATTTGAAGTCATGCTTGCTACGCCGACCTTATCAAATGCACGCACCACAAGGCATCAGTTAAGCTCGTGCTATATAGGAAGCACGCCTGATAATATCGAGGGAATTTTTGATTCATATAAAGAAATGGCGCTACTTTCTAAATTTGGCGGAGGCATAGGCTGGGACTGGAGCAAGGTTAGAGCAATGGGTGGTAGCATTGACGGGCATAAAAATGCAACGGGCGGGATTATCCCTTTTCTTAAAATCACCAACGACATCGCTGTGGCTGTGGATCAGCTAGGCACCAGAAAGGGCGCGATAGCCGTGTATATAGAAACTTGGCATATGGATATAGGCGATTTTATCGACCTTCGCAAAAACTCAGGAGAAGAAAGAAGGCGCGCGCACGAGCTTTTCCCAGCTTTGTGGATCAATGATTTGTTTATGAAAAGGGTAAAAGAAAATGATAAATGGACACTTTTTGATCCTGCGGATACCCCTGATTTGTGCGATTTATACGGAGAAGCCTTTGAAAAAAGATATTTAGAATATGAAAAAACCGAAAATATAGCCAAAGAAACAATGGACGCAAAAGAGCTTTGGAAGAAAATTTTGCTCAATTATTTTGAATCAGGCTTGCCTTTCTTATGCTTTAAAGATACAGCCAACAAGGCTAATCCAAACGCTCACACAGGAATTATAAGAAGCTCAAATTTATGCACGGAAATTTTTCAAAACACTGAGCCAAATTACTATCAAATCAAAGTCGTTTTTGAAGACAGCACCGAGCTTCATTTGGATGAAAACGAAGAAATTACCATCGATGGAGGCTATAAAAAACCTGCCAAAAAAATCAGCACCCTTGATACCATAAATGGTAAAAAAGTTTATATCGTAGAAAAATTTAAAAATGACGGCAAAACCGCAGTGTGCAATCTCGCAAGTATCAATTTAAGCAAAATTTATGAAAGCAAGGATATAGAGCGTGTCGTGCCAACTGTCATTAGAATGCTTGATAATGTGATCGATTTAAATTTTTATCCACATGTTAAGGTCAAAGATACAAATTTAAAATCGCGCAGCATAGGGCTTGGCGTTATGGGCGAGGCGCAAATGCTGGCTGAGAATAAAATTCACTGGGGCAGTGAAGAGCATTTCAATAAAATCGATAAAATTATGGAGCATATTAGCTATGAAGCCATTAACGCAAGCTCGAATTTAGCACTTGAAAAGGGAAGTTACCCAGACTTTAAAGGCTCAAATTGGAGCAAGGGCGTTTTTCCTATCGATGTGGCAAATGCTAAGGCTAAGGCTTTAACCTTGCGCGAGGGGCTTTTTGACACAAGCGAGTGTGATTGGGATAAGCTTCGCGAAAAGGTCAAGCGCGATGGTATGCGAAATGGCTATTTGATGGCTATCGCGCCTACTTCTTCCATCTCTATTTTAGTAGGCACGACACAAACGATTGAGCCTATTTATAAACGCAAGTGGTTTGAGCAAAATTTAAGCGGGATGATCCCTGTGGTCGTGCCAAATTTAAACCTTGAAACTTGGGGCTACTACACTTCAGCCTATGAAATCGATCAACGCCTTTTAATCAAGGCTGCGGCTGTGCGCGCAAAATGGATCGATCAAGGGCAAAGCTTAAATATCTTTTTATCGCTGGATAAGGCAAGCGGGGGCTATTTAAATGAAATTTATTCTCTAGCGCACGAACTGGGTATAAAATCAACTTATTATTTAAGAAGCGAAAGCCCAGATAGCGAGAAAGTCAGCGTGGCGGATAGAAGTATAGAGTGTGAGGGCTGCCAGTAAGCGATTTTGGGCTTTGAAGCGGCTTAGCTTTTGAGTGCTTTTAATGGAGTTTGAATTTTTATTCTGTGGCAGATTATTTATCTAGCCTTAGTCGAAAAATTCGGCACAACTTTTATTTCTCATCCAAAATCCTACGCCTTAATTAAATTTTTGTGTATTTTTTAGGCTTAGCGACTTTGCGCAAATTTGAAAAAATCTTGCTCACTACCGCTTTAGGTAGCTTCGCTTTAGTTCTTTGCTACGCAACCCACAAAGCCACTCAAAAGTCTGTGTTTTTAAGTCAAAGATAAAAATCCTAGCGCGTAAGATTTAATCCCAAATAAGCCAAATAAGCCCCATAAACAACGATAATCACTGAGCTAAGCACACTAAGAGCCTTTTTAAAATTTTCATTTAAAAAGCTGTGAATTTGACTTAAAAACAAAAGAGCGGGCAGGGTAGAAAGCCCAAAAATCAGCATTATAAAAGCAGCCTTTAGTAAAGAATGAGAACTCATCGCACTTGCTAAAAAAAAATAAATCAGCCCGCAAGGCATAAGCGCGTTAAAAAGCCCTAAAAGCACAGCACCGCGCACACCTTTAAGGCTAAATTTAGCTAAAATCAGGCTTTGAAATTTAGAAAAAAATGCCAGCTTTTCAAGGTTTTCTAAGATCTTGCCGCGTAAAATTAAAGCCACGCCTAAAAGCATCATAAAACAGCCAAGCACAAATAAAAAAAGCCCCCAAGAAAGACTTGAAAAAGTAAAAATAAGGCTAAAAAGGCTTGCTAAAATTCCTAAAAAAACATAGCCTAAAATGCGAAAACTATGATAAATTAAGCTTAAAAAAAAGGGGTGTTTAGCGTTTGAGTTTAGGCGCAAAAAGGCGATATTTAGCCCGCCACACATTGTGTAGCAGTGGCTAAAGCTGTTTAAAAAAGCCACGCTCACAATGCTTATCAAGCTTAGATGATCCATTATCACTTCAAGTTCTTTGAGCCTTTTTAATCAAATCTGCAAATTCCTTAAAGATATATTTGCTCTCATGCGGACCACTCGAGCTTTCTGGGTGGTGTTGCACGCTGATGATAGGGTAGTTTTTGTAGCGCACGCCCTCGACATTGTCTCCAAAAAGGTTTCTATGCGTGATGAAAGCGACTTCACAAAGGCTTTCAGGCACATTATAATTGTGATTTTGCGCGGTGATTTCCACGCATTTATTTTCTAAATTGAGCACTGGATGATTTGCGCCGTGCTGACCGAATTTCATCTTATAAGTTTCATAACCAAAGGCATTACTTAAAAGCTGATGACCTAGGCAAATGCCAAGCATAGGGATTTTTGCTTCAGCCATTTTTTTAATTTCAGCGATTTGCTTTTTTAAAATTTTAGGCTCGCCCGGTCCATTTGAAAGAAATACCCCGTCAATTTCACCTTTTTTAAATTTCTCTATCAGCACCTTTGCAGGCGTGTCAAAAGGATATACGCTAGGCTCAAGCTGCGCTGAAACAAGCTCATTAAGGATATTTTTTTTCACACCATAATCCAGCACAGCGATTTTAGCCTTAAATTTAGGCGCCTTGCTAAACTCAAGCCTTTTAGCGTCCCAAACGCCCTTTTCGTGCGCGTAAGTTTTTTTAGTGCTCACATCAGCAACAAAATTATAGCCATCAATCTTTGGCGCGCTCTTTAAAGCCTGCTCTAGCTCATCTTTGCTTGAAAGCTCGGTGGATATGATAGCGCGCAAGTTGCCACTATCTCTTATGAGCTTGGTTAAAAAGCGAGTATTAACGCCCTCAATGCCGATTTTATTATGCTTTTTAAGATAAGCTTCAAGGCTTTGTTTTGCTCTGAAATTTGAAAAAGTCTCGCTCAAATGCCTTATAATAATGCCGCTTGCAAAGACAAAATCGCTCTCTTCATCATCTTTATTTGTGCCTACAACGCCAATTTCTGGCATAGTAAATACGATGAACTGCCCCGCATAGCTTGGATCGCTAATGATTTCTTGATAGCCTGTCATTGAGGTGTTAAAAACAAACTCACCCGTGAAAGTCCCGCTCGCACCAAAGGCTGGTGCGCTAAAGAAAATATCATTTTCAAGGTAAATATGAGCTTTCATAAAAGCCCTTTTTTACGAAGCTCTTCAGCATAAAGCTTTTCAAAGACCAGCTCGTATTCACTAGAGCCTCGCACTAGTTTTCTTTTGTAATTATTGATTTTTTCTTCGACTTCAACTTCGATTTTTGCATAATTTTTCAAATAATCCTCAATGCTAGCAAAAATCATATTTTTAATGCGGTTTTCAGAGACATTAAAATTGATAAAATCGTTTTCAAAAAAGTCCTGCAAAATGAGATGAGCAAGGTTATTGTGCCTGTCTTCGTTGTTTAAAATCACGCTAAATTCAGGGGCGAGCTTTTTTTTGATGAGCCAAAACATATTTTTTCTATCCACTTGCATAAACTCAATTTCTTCTTCTTGTTCGTCCAAAAGCTCATACACACGCTCATCTAAAGCCCTTTCTTTGTCTAAGTCCTCTTTTAAAATGCGCTCAATGCTTTGTTTTAGCTCTTCAATAGGAAATTTAATATCCACAAGAGATGAATTTGCCATATCTATAACGATTTTATTGCTGATATAAGGGATGTGAGTTGATTTTAAACGCATGATAAGCCTTTCGTTTTGCAATTTAATTTTGTAATATTAAATACTTTTTTAAGCTTTATTTTAAATTTACTCCTGCTCAATTTAGCACGGATTTAATTTCAAGTTTAAAGCTTTTAGCGCTAAATTTAAGCTCGCTTCAAGCCAAAAGCATTCATTTTTTTTGTAAATTTATTTTTTAATTCTACACAATTTTTATTTTAAATTCGTAATGATAGCTTAAAAAGCATTAAAAAAGGCTAAAAATTTGATTTTTACAAAATTTTATGTAAAAAATTTAAAAAACTTTCTAGGCAATGAGTAAGTTTTAAAACAAATTTTACAATTGATAAAATAGCGTTTGTCAGTATAATGTCATATTTTAAAAATTATCCCAATAACAAAAGTCAATCAATGTAACTTTTGTTATTGATGAAATTTTACATTTTTGTAGATTTAAGCGAGTAAATTTAAGCCGTTATTTTCATCCTTTTGGCTTGCTTTTTCAAGCTCTCTTTTTTGCTCTTCTAGCTTTTCTTGCATTTTTTTAAGCACTTCTTCAAAAAGCTTTTTGCTGTCTTCAAGTAAATTTGTCTTTTGCTCACTGTTTAATTGAGATTGTTTGCTTAAAAGCTTGTCAAAGCGATTTACAAGGCTATCAAGGGTTGCATTTTGTTTGTTTTCATCGCTGCTTGTTGGAAGTAAATTTGCTATATTCATCGCATTTTCGATAAAATCTTTTGGTTTTAACTCGCCCACTTTGCTGTTTTGCATAAACTCATTAATTAAAGGCTCAACTTCTTTCATCGCATCTTTTATCTCGGCCACATCCTCTTGCGTGAGCTTTGAACCCTCAAAAGAAAAGCTAAAGCCATATTCGCGGCGCAGGCTTAAACTCGTGCTGTTTGCGTCTTTTGAAACGCTTGCACTTTGATTATCAAACATCGATAAAGAAAGATTTTTACCACTGCTTGTGGTGTATGAAAAGTTGAAATTTTGATTTTTGCTCGCATCCACTTGCATTTTTTATCCTTTTAAAAAACTTTCGTCCTTTATATCGGTAAAATTTGCAAAAAATGAAGCTTTTTTTGTAAAATTGATTGAAATTTTAAATGCAAAGGATAAAAATGCCGCAAAAAATGATAGATTATATCCATTCTATGAGACTTTTAAGCTGGGCGATGTGCGATGATTTGAGTTTTGAAGATGAAAATTTGAGTGGCAAAGATAAAGCAAATTTAAAGCAAGATACTCAAAATAAGCCATTTGGAGTATATACAGCAAGCGCTTTTTATGCTTTTGATGAAAAAGATTTCGCGCTTCTCATCGCATCACATGAAAACACCAAACACATTCATCTAGCAAAGAAATTTAATCTCATCTCAATCAACATCGCCAAAGATAGTTCTATCGCCACACTCAAGGGCTTACAAATGACAGGAATTTTCAAAATTGCGGACTCAAGACAGGAAAAAATTTATTATGAAAAATTTGCTTTTGCAAGATTAAGTGGCGCAAAATGCTTTGCTTTAAACATCAATTACGTCAAAATGACTGATAATCTTAGTTTTACAAAAAAACTTGAATGGCAAAGAAGCTAAATTCATTCTTAAGGGCTTAAATTTAGTCAAATTTAAGGCAAAAAATTTATAATTTCCTTGCAAATTTTAATAGCGCTTATTGAGTTTTAAACTTACATAAATTTTTAAAAACGGTGCAAGTTAAAATATCATCAGCAATTATAATCCTTTAAAAAGGAAAAAAATGCAAGATTATAAAAAAGCGATTTTTGCTCTGGCTTTGTGTGCCTTTGCTTTGGGCGTTACTGAGTTTGTGATGGCGGGCGTTTTGGTCGATGTGGAGCATTATTTTGGCGTGGATTCTAAAACGGCTGGGTATTTAACCACGCTTTATGCCATCGGCGTGGTCGTGGGTGCGCCCTTAGTTACCATACCTTTAAGCCGCTTTTATCGTCATACTCAGCTTTTAATCAATGTCGCCATTTTTGGCATAGCAAATTTAATCATCTTTTTTAGCACTAATTTTTATTTAACAGCCTTCATGCGCTTTATTGCAGGCACGCAGCACGGCGTTTTTTTTGTTATTGCTACCTTAGCAGTTACAGCCATAACGCCTCATGAAAAACGCTCTCAAGGCCTTGCTGTGATGGTTACAGGACTTACAGTTGCTCTTGTAACGGGCGTTCCGCTGGGTACTTTTATCGGGCATTATTTTGGTTTTAAATTCATCTTTTTACTCATTTTTGTGATTTCGTTGTTTGCTTTTTTTGGCATTTATCACATGATGCCAAAGACGCTTACGCCTAATTTAATGAGCGTGAAAAATTTAATCCCTGCTTTTTCTCATCCAAATTTACTTAAAACTTATGTGATTACAACTTGTTCTTGTGGGGCGCAATTTGTGCTTTATACTTACTTGCAACGCTTGCTTATCGATGTGAGTGGCTTTAGGGTTACAGATACGGCTTATATTTTGCTGCTTTATGGAATTTGCGCGATTGTGGGCAATTTGTGGGGCGGAAAAATGGCGGATAAATTTGGAGCTGTCTTTTCTCTGCGCCTTATTTTAGGGCTTCAAATTCCTATATTTTTAAGCGTAGTTTTGACTATGCATTCACAAATTGCGGTGATTATTAGCATAGCACTCATAGGCTTTTTTGCCTTTTCTACCATACCTGCTTTAAAAATGCTTAGCATTTCAAAGGCTAAAAGACACACTTATAATTTTGTTGATAGCACCGTTAGCGTCAATGAAGCAGCCTTTAATGTGGGCATTGCGCTGGCTAGCTTTTTAGGTGGGCTTGTGCTTGCAAATTTAGGTATAGAATTTAATGCTATTTTTTCAGCTCTTTTTGTCTTGCCCGGTCTCATCTTTGCCCTACTTTTTGCTAAGGATAAAATAAATTTTACTAAGATTGGCAAAAATAAAAACCGCGTCAAAAAGAACTAGAAATTTATATTTTAAAAATTTCTTTACTCATTTGTCATCGCGAGCCGATTTACCGGCGAAATAATCTACTTCGTCATTGCGAGCAAAGCGAAGCAATCCACACTTTCAATTGGCGATTTAAATTTTTCTAAAGTAAATTTATGGATTGCCACGCCGATTTCATCGGCTCGCAATGACAGGATTTTGATTTTCTTTGAATTTTAAAACTCGTGGCGCTGTTTTAGAATTTATTTTATAGTTTAAAATATAAAAATGAATTTGAAAATTTCAAAAACAGAGTCGCGATACAAATTTAATCATAAAAGTTTTAAAGCAAAGGCTTTGGCTTGTTTCAAGATTTAAAAGCCTTTGGTGGCTAGAGTTTATCTATTTTGGGTGTTTTTGTCGATGAGTTCAAAGAGTTTGTTGAGCTGATTTTCTTCAGCTTTTTTGAGTCCATCGCTATAAACTTTTGCCTGCGCGTAGCTTTCAAAATCCGCTTTTGCCTTCGAAATGTCCAAATCGATATTTCTCAGCTTTGATTTCTCATCTTTTTGCTCTTTTTGAGTGTCATTGAGCAGGGCTTGAAATTCATCGCCCGAGTTGCTATTATTTGTTTTTACATTTGTGTAAAATGCAGCTTTTGCCTGTGTTTGCAAGGTTTCATTAACCATAATTTCTCCTTAAATCAAAAATTCATTTAAAGACAAGCAAATTTCATTCCAAATTTAAAACAAAAACCGCGTTCAAAGTCCTTAAAAGCTAGCAAAAGTGGGATAAATTCATTAAAAGCAAGATAAATCATCTTTTGCTTATTTTGCTTTTTTGCTGACTTCTTTTTCGCTTGCGTTTTTTATGCCATACTCTGCTTCAAGCTTGGTTGCCAGTTTTTGTAAATTTTCTATCCTATGCTCGTGGCTTGGGTGCGTGCTTAAAAGCTCTATGCCAGTTCCAGATAAGGCTTGCATTTTTTGCCACACCAAAACAGCTGCTTGTGGATTAAAGCCAGCCCTTGTAGCAAGCTCGAGTCCTATTTCATCGGCTTCGTTTTCATTTGTGCGGCTATATGGCAAGCTCACGCCTAAATTTAGTGCTTCGTTGCTTAGATTAAGCACATTATTATCCACGCCAAATAAACTTGCTATCATCAAAGCACTATTTTTAAGTAAATTTTGACTAGCCTGCTCCCTTGAATGCTCCCTTAAAGCGTGCGCCATCTCATGCCCTATCACAACAGCAATTTCATCATCGCTTAATTTTAGCTTTGTTACCAAAGCACTATACACAGCGATTTTACCACCCGGCATACACCAAGCATTCAGCTCTTTAGAGTCTATCACATTCACCTGCCAGCTCCAAGAAACACAATCAGCTCTAAAAAAGGGCGCTTCTTTAATGAGCCTTTGCGTGATGCGCTCTATCCTTGCGTAAAGGGCTTTGTCGGTGTTTAAAACGCCTTTTTGCCTAGCTTGAGTGATGATTTGATTATAAGCACTGGCTGCTTCAGCGTTTATGCTTTGGCTTGAAACAAGCATTATTTGAGAGCGTCCTACATTTGAAACGCCTAAATTTGTAGTGCTAGAGCAAGCACAAAGTAAAAGTGCGAAGGCTAAATAAAATAATTTTTTCATTTTTTTATCCTTTTATAAGCGATATTGAGCTCAAATTCATTTAAACGCTTATAAATGCTTCTAAGCTCCGTGATTTTTGTCCAGTTTGTGATGAAAATAGAAAAGGAGCTTCGCACCTGATCAAAAGCATTGTTCATCTGCATCACAACTCCAAGCGTGATAATGCCTGTAAAAAGCGAGGGAGCGACGATGAGAAGGGGCACGATGACGATGAGTTGCTCAAATAAAATGAGCCAAATATTAAAATAGCCATAGTGCAAGAAAAGCCTTTTGTAATTAAATTTTAGCCCCGTGAAAAGCTCGAGCATGGTCGCAGGGCTGGCGTAGTTTTTCCTATCATCTTCGGCAAAGACAAGCTCTTTTCTAAAAGCAGCTTCTGCTTTTTGGTTATTGTATTCAAGTCCGGGCAGTTTTATGCCTACAAGCCAAGAAATCACAAGCCCACCCACTGAGATGAAAAAGGCAACATAAACTAAAAGTCCGTCAATATCTTTAAGCCAAGCAAAGGCGCTCTCATCGCTTAAATTTACAAATAAAGCCTTGCTAATAGGCTCGCTTAAAAGCCAAAGTATCGGTATAAAGGCAATTAAGGTCATCATCGCGCGCACAAAAGCAAGGCCTAGGCTTTCTACGATTTGAGAAAATTTATAAATATCTTCTTGAATTCTTTGAGAGCTGCCCTCGATATTATCATCTTTTACTTTCCAAAATTTCAAATACTCAAAGGTCATCGCCTCGCGCCATTTAAGCGCGTAAATGCTGGCAAAATAAATATTTATCGTCGCAATCAAAACATAAGGAATAGCAATGCATAAAAAAACGCTCACAAGCGCGTAAAAATCATCTATACTATAATTATCCGCCCCGCTAATGCTAGGCGTGTTAAAGAAAAGTTCAAGCAAGCTTTGATAGTATAAAAGTGAGAATTTGTTGATAAAATTTGCTTTTTCAAGCTGAGCTTTAGCTTTTTCTTGCTGGGCTTGTAGCTTTTCTTGGTCATTTTCTTTTGTGTTTAAAAGTTGCGAGTTTAATGAGCTTTGATTGTTTTCTTTTAAATTTTCATTCTTTGTGGTGGGGTTTAAATTTTCTTGCGAGTTTAGTTCATTTGTATTTTCTAAATTTGGCTGCGAGTTTTCTTGTTCTTTTTGCTCGATTTTAGGCTTTTGAAGCACGTCGTAAAAATCTTTATACCATTCATTAATGGCGACATTTAAACTCGTTTGAAGATATAAAAAAGCAAGTAAAATAAAAAGTCCTATATAAGCCCAAAGGGCGTGTTTTTTAGTGGCAAAAAATGATTTAAACAAAGTTTATCCCTTAAAATCTAAATTTATTGAAAAAGGCATTTTATAAAATTTTTGATAAATCCTAGCTTTAAGGGCAAAATTATCAAATTTGGCTATAATTTGGCTTATTTTTCAAGTGGGTTTTATGGACTTTTTTTTCATCTCTTATAGGGATCCTTTAAGTGGGATTTTGCTTCTTGTGCTGCTTGTTTTTATCATCGCTGTGATGAATTTTTTCTGGCGTTTGATAAAAAATAATAGAGAAGAAAAAGGAGTGAGTAATTTTATAAGTAAATTTAAGCTTACAAGTGAAAGCTCCTTGCCAAATTTAGAGCTTTTAAGCTTTAATGACTTAAAATTTCTAGCCTCTGTTTTTACAAAAAGCGGGGAATTTGAAAAGGCTATTCGCATTTATCTTTTTTTACTTGAAAAAATTAGGGGTAAAATCTCGCAAGAAAAAATTTTTGAAAGCCTAGCTAAAATCTATTTAAAGGCGGGCTTTTTGCAAAAAAGCGAAGAAAGCTTGATAAATTGTCTTAAAATCCGCCCGCGTAATGAAAATGCGCTAAGCCTTCTTAAAATTGTTTATCTTAAGCTAAAAAATTATCAAAAGGCTTTAGAGGCTTTAGAGGCTTTAAGCGAGCTTAAAGAAAATTTAGAGCTTGAGGAAAAATATTTAAAATTAAAGCTCATTGAAGCTTCTCAAATGAGTGCCGATCAAAAGCTTGAAAACTCGCTTAAAGTGCTTAATGATGAGCCTTTGCTTAAAAGATTTATTTATGAAAATTACGCTTCTTTGCTCTTTGTGGAATTTGATTATTTTATAGATTTAGCAAGTGCTTTTAAACAGGCGGTGTTTTTGGAGGATGAGAATTATTTAGAGCTTTTTTATGCACTTAAACTTTGCAAAGAAGCCCCTAAAAGCTTTAAGAATAAAAGGCTTTTAATGCTTGAAATTTTGCTTAAAAATGACTTTAAAGCCGCTCTCAGCTTTTCTTATCTTTGTAAAAAATGCAAAAATATTATGCCCCTTTTCTTTTATCACTGCCCCATTTGCTATAAATTTGGCACTTGTAAAATTTCTTATGAAGTGAAAGCTTGTGAAAAAAATTGAGCTTTATACAGATGGCTCTTGTCTTGGAAACCCAGGACCTGGCGGCTGGGCTTATATCCTTAAATACGGCAAACACTCAAAGCAAAACTGCGGCGCGCAAAAAAACACCACAAACAATCAAATGGAGCTTTTAGCTATCATAAAAGCCTTAGAAGCACTTAAAATGCCCTGTGAAATTTCTCTTTATACGGATTCAAATTTAATGGTTCAAAGCATTAATGAATGGCTTTTTAACTGGGTGAAAAAGGACTTTAAGGGTAAAAAAAATGTCGAGCTTTGGAAAAAATATTTAGAATTATCAAAACCTCATATCATCAAAGCTTTTTGGATAAAAGCTCACGCAGGACATCCTGAAAATGAACTTTGTGATAATTTAGCTAGAACTGCGGCTTTAAATTTGCAAAATGCTTAAAAATGAGTGATTTAACTTCTTCATTCATCAATTATTTTAACTCCGCGGCGCGGTTTTTACATTTATTTATCAAATTAAAATTTATGCAATTTAGAGCAAAAACAGCAAAAATGTGCTTAAAATCGGCATTGAGATAAAGCAAAACAAAATGCCAAAAGCCACAGCGCTCACGGCTAAATTGGTATCCAGCTTAGCTTTCATAACCATAGCAGCAGCCAAAGTCATCGTAGGCGTGGCAGACTCGATGATAGCTACGATAGTGCTTGGCTTAAAAGACATTTTAAAGACGAAAATGAGAGCGCAAAAAATCAAAGGCGCTAAAATCATTTTTGCAAAAATCACCACCAAAGTGCTTTTATAAGCACTTTTTATCGCACTAAAGCTAAGCCCAACTCCAATAGCAAAGAGCGCGACCGTCGTTGCTGCATTACCAAAAGAGCGCACCGGACCAAAAATAAAATCAGGAATTTCAACAATCTTAAACGCCAATCCACCTGCCAAAGCAATGAAAGGCGGAAAAGTGATAAATTTTTTCAAATTTGAAAGAAAACTTGGCTTATTTTCACTGGCTAAAGCAAGGATAAATGGACCTGCCATCGATATAGGAAGCGATGTGGCAAGCGCATCATAAAAGATGATTTCGCTGATAAAACGTGGCTCATTAGGATAGAGTCCTTCAATGATAGGAATGCCCACAAAAAGCGTATTGCCAAAGCTTGCAAGCAAAAACATACTCACTAAAGTCGGCTTTGAAAAAGAAGCGATTTTACCCAGCACCACCGCGATGAGACCTGCTAAAACACAGGAGCAAAGCCCCATTAAAATGAGCGCGATAAGCGTGAAGTCAAATTGCAAATGATAAGCTCTGTCAAAAATAAGACAGGGCAATGCAAAAATGATAGCAAAATCCAAAAAAGTCCTAGATTGTCTTTGCTTCAAAACGCCGATACGCTTAGCCGCATAACCCCCACCCAAAAGCACAAAAAGCGTGAATAAAGATGAAAACATATTTTTTCTTTCGATTAATTATAAGCCTTTTTCACAGGCTTTAAAGCACCTTAAAGGCGTGATTATAATCCTTTAAACTTTAAATTTTTCTTAAATTTATACCCTTTAATGAAAATTCTAAATTTTTTAAGGGTTTGAAAGAATTTGAGCTTTAAATTTATATTTTTTCTTTATATCATAGATGAGATTTTCAAAAGCAAAATTCAAGTGATTTAAAAATTTGAAAGCATTTAAAGCTTAAAGTGCTTGGATGAAGCACTTTAAGTGGTTTGAGGATTGCTTTTTAGCAATTATTTCTTTTTGCAAGTGTTTTCAAGGCTGCTATCAAGCATCCAAAGAGCCTTTTCAAGCTCGGCGATTTTTTCTTGTGCAAAGGCTGAAGTCGTTGTGTCGCCATCTTTATCTGCAAGCTCATCAAGCTTTTTAAACTCTTTTAAAAGATAAGTATAATCTTTTCTTACAAACTCTAAAGCCTCACTCGCGCTAAAGCAGTCTTGATCGACTTTTGGTGTTTTAGCCGTTTTGTAAAGTTCTTCAGGGCAAATGATAGCTTTATCTTTAAGCTGCAAAATGCGCTCAGCCAAATCATCAAAAAGCTCCGCCATTTTCTCATAAGCATCCTCAGTGTAAGAATGCACCGCGTAAAATTGAAGTCCTTTGACATTCCAGTGATAGTTGTGAAACTTGAGCCAAAGACTGTGACTATCAGCTTGAAGCTGTTTGAGTTGTTTAATAACTGACATTTTTTCTCCTTTTGTGGTATAAATTGATAAAATTATAGCATAAAATTCTTGTAAAGATAATTTTTTTTATTAATAAATTTTATTATTTAGAAATTTACATTTTTAAAGGCCTATTTTTAGGTAAATTCGAGTGAAAAATCAGTAAATTTTAGCTTAAAAATTTAAGCTAAAAATCTAAAAAATTTAAAATAAACTTAAAATTTAAAGCAAAATTAAGGTAAAAATTTGTGTAAATTTTACAAATTTATGAAATTTAATTTACGAATTTACACAAATTTAAATCAAAAGCTTTAATGAAGCCCATATCATTTAATCTTGTCTCAAAGCTAAATCTTTAAAATAAAATGTGCATTTAAATTTGCTCAAAAAGTCAATACAGCAAGCACTTAAATAATAATCACTTCTTCTTCAAGCAAGATATTAAACTCTTTTAAAACGCGCTCTTTAGCTAGATTGATTAAAAACAAAGCATCATCAAAGCTAGCGCCGCCTTTGTTGATTAAAAAATTTGCGTGTTTATCACTTATCATTGCCCTACCCTTGCTAAAGCCTTTAAGCCCCACAGCTTCTATTAAGTGGCCAGCAAAATTTCCCGGTGGATTTTTAAAAATAGAGCCAAAGCTAGCCCCACTTGGCTGATTACTCCTTGCAGCCTTTAAAGTGCTATCCTTAGTATTATCAAAGCCCTTTTCAAGCCTAAAAACTGCTTCAAAAGCTACGCCTTTAAAAGCACTTTTTCTATAAGCAAAACCTGCTTCATCTTTTAAAAGCTCTTTGTCAAAAAGGCTTAAAAAAAACAAATTTTTACTGATTTCTTCATCTTTAAGCCCTGCATTCATCTTTAAAAGCCCACCTAAAGTGCCCGGGATTTTAAGCAAAAACTCAAAGCCTTTTAAATTTTTTTCTTTAGCAAAAAGATAAATTTTTTTTGAGCTTGTCGCACAGCCTATTTTAAGGATGCATTCTTTTTCATTTTCTTCTAAAATCTCTAAAAAATCAAATTTTTTACCTAAAATTCCAAGCTCTTTTTTAGGTGCGTTGCTGATGAGTAAATTATTTGCCCCACCTATTAAAAAGCCCTTAAAATCAAGCTTTTCATTAAGCTCTAAAACTTCAAGCTTAGGACCTATTTTAATGGCTGAGTATTTAGAAAAATCTATAATCATTCTTTGATAAAAAGTGGGATTTGCTCAAAAATTTCTGTGGTAAAATCAATCATGGTATTCATCATCCAAGGCATTAAAAAGATGAGAACGACGACTACGAGTAAAATTTTAGGCACGAAAGAAAGTGTCATTTCATTGATTTGTGTTGTAGCTTGAAAGATAGAGATGATAAGACCTGCGATGAGTCCAGCTAAAAGCATAGGCAAGGATAAAAGCAGGGTTATTTTAAAAGTTTGCACGCCTAAAGCTACTAAAGAGCTTTCCATCACTTCTCCTAAACTAAAAGTTAAATCATAACATAAAATGCTGAATTTAGCAAATTTTTGCGCTTTTTTAAGCCTTTTTGCAAATTTTTAAAGCAAATAAAATTTCGTGTTTAAAATCAAAAATTCTAAAATTTCACAAGTAAATTTAAGAATTTCACAGAATTTTTAAAGTTTTTTAATGAAATTTAAGATAAAATAAACTTTTGATTTAAAAAGGCTTTTTAAAAAAATAAAAGGCTTAAAAAATGTGAAATAATGTGAAAAAAGCATTTTTAAATTTCACAGCACAAAGGATGATATAATAAGACTTTGAAAAAGAATTTCACATTTTCAATACACTTATTATAATAAAAAATTTTAGAATTAAATTGAAGGAGAAAAAATGAAGCTCAGCATCAACAAAAATGCCCTTGAAGCTGCGATAAATCTTTGCAATGCTTATGTGGATAAAAAAGATTCTAGTGCTATCACTTCGCATTTGCTCTTTGAAGCGAGCGAAGATAAACTCATCATCAAAGCCACAGACTATGAAATTGGCCTAAGCTATAAGCTAAAAAAGATAAAAATTGAAAGCACAGGCTTTGCCACGGTTAATAGCAAAATGATCGCTGATACTATAAAGAATTTAAATAATGAATATATCGTGCTTGAGAGCATTGATAACTCACTTTTCATCCGTCAAAAAAGCACCAAATATAAATTGCCAATGTTTAATTATGAAGACTTTCCAACTTTTCCACAAACTGAAGACAAGCACCAATTAGACTTAGACTCTAGTGATTTAAGCCGCAGCCTTAAAAAAATCTTACCTACCATTGACACAAACAATCCAAAATACTCACTAAATGGTGCTTTGCTTGATGTAAAAACAGATAGAATTAACTTCGTCGGCACAGATACCAAACGTCTTGCCATTTATACATTGCATAAGCAAAATTCAAATGAATTTGCCATTTCTATCCCGCGAAAAGCCATCACAGAAATGCAAAAGCTCTTTTATGAAAAAACTCAGCTTTTCTATGATGAAAATGTTTTAATCGCTAAAAATGATAATTTCGAGTTTTTCACAAAGCTCATTAATGATAAATTCCCTGATTATGAGCGCGTTATACCTAAGCAAATTAATCAAAGCTTTAGCTTTAAAACTGAAGATTTTTTAGACAGCCTTAAAAAAATCTCAGTTGTAGCTGAAAAGATGAAACTTCATTTTACACCAAATAAAATCATCTTTGAGGGCATCAGTGATGATAATATCGAAGCAAAGACCGAGCTTGAACTTGAACTTAATGTGAGTGAAAATTTTTCAATCAATTTAAAAATTAAATTTTTCTTAGACTTTTTAAATTCCATTGAAACAGAAGAATTTTCAATGCTGATTAATGAGCCAAATTTAAGCTTTATCTTACAAAGTGAAGATTTACAAACGATCATTATGCCGGTGATTTTATAGTTTAATAAAATTAAGTCATCAAAGAATGAATGAAAAGATTAAGGCTCAAATATTTACTAAAAACCGAGCTTGATTTGATCAAGCAATTTTTTACGACTTTGATCGTGTTAAATGCGGGTGTAATAGGCTTTTTGTTTTTAAATTATAAAGTTAATTCTTTAATTTCAAATATTTGTGTTATATTTGTAATCATAGCCTTAAGTATCGTTTTTATCGCTTTGCTTATTCGCTCGATTAAAATTTTAAATACAATGAAAGGATTAGTAAAATGACTATTTTTCCTATGATAGCGATTTTTTGTATGCTTGCTATTGGCATAGCTATAGGCATTGCAGGCTATAAAATAGCTCATTTTAATTAAATTTAAGCTTTTTAAATCAACTCCAAGGACAATCATGCAAGAAAATCAACAAAACTACGGCGAAGGAAATATCAAGGTTTTAAAAGGGCTTGAAGCTGTTAGAAAACGCCCGGGTATGTATATAGGCGATACAAATGTAGGCGGGCTTCATCATATGATTTATGAAGTGGTGGATAACTCCATTGATGAAGCGATGGCAGGACACTGTGATAAAATCGATATTGAAATCACAGAGCAAGGCAGCTGCATCGTTACAGATAATGGGCGTGGCATTCCTGTGGGCATTCATCCTACCGAAAAAATCCCTACTTTAACCGTAGTTTTAACCGTGCTTCATGCTGGAGGTAAGTTTGACAAAGACACTTACAAGGTCTCAGGCGGGCTTCACGGCGTGGGCGTTTCAGTAGTAAATGCACTTTCAAAAAAGCTTATTGCTACGGTTCATAGAGAGGGCAAGATTTACCGCCAAGAATTTGAAAAAGGCATTCCTACAAGTGATTTTGAAATCATAGGAGACACCACTAAAACAGGCACACAAATTGAGTTTTGGCCTGATGATACTATCTTTGAAACTGTTGATTTTAGCGATGAAATTCTCATTAAACGCTTTAAAGAACTTGCCTATTTAAATCCTAAAATCACTATAAATTTTAAAGATGATAGAAAAAGCACGAGCGAGAGCTTTCATTTTGAGGGTGGGATTTCACAATTTGTAAGCGATTTGAATAAAAAAGAAGCATTAACTAAAGTCATTTTCTTTAACAGCGATGAAGAAGATGTCAATGTAGAAGTGGCTTTAATGTATAATGACACTTATACAGAAAATTTGCTCTCCTTTGTAAATAATATCAAAACACCAGATGGGGGCACACACGAAGCAGGCTTTAGAATGGGACTTACAAGAGTCATTACAAACTATGTCGAAGCAAATGCTGCAGCGCGTGAAAAAGATAGCAAAATCACAGGCGATGATGTGCGAGAAGGACTCATCGCAGTAGTGAGCGTGAAAGTGCCTGAGCCTCAATTTGAGGGACAAACTAAGGGCAAGCTTGGCTCAAGCTATGTGCGCCCTATCGTTTCAAAGGCTACTTTTGATTATCTTACAAAATATTTTGAAGAAAATCCTATCGAAGCAAAAGCTATAATGAATAAAGCCTTAATGGCGGCAAGGGGCAGAGAAGCTGCTAAAAAAGCTAGAGAGCTAACGCGCAAAAAAGAAGGCTTAAGCGTAGGCACTTTACCTGGAAAACTTGCCGATTGTCAAAGTAAAGATCCAAGCGAGAGTGAAATTTATCTTGTAGAAGGAGATAGTGCGGGCGGCTCAGCTAAGCAAGGTAGAGAGCGCGGCTATCAAGCGATTTTGCCTTTGCGCGGTAAAATTTTAAATGTAGAAAAAGCGCGTTTAGATAAAATTTTAAAAAGCGAAGAAATTAAAAATATGATTACCGCTTTTGGCTGTGGCATAGGCGATGAATTTGATTTAAACAAGCTAAGATATCATAAAATCATCATAATGACGGATGCGGATGTGGATGGCTCTCACATTCAAACCCTACTTTTAACCTTTTTCTTTCGCTTTATGAATGAGCTTGTGGCAAATGGGCATATTTATCTAGCACAGCCGCCACTTTACCGTTATAAAAAGGGGCAGAAAAAAGAAATTTATCTCAAAGATGAAAAGGCTTTGAATGAGTATTTAATAGAAACAGGCATTGAGGCTAGCTCTTATGAGGGCGTGGGGCTTAATGACTTAAAGGACTTTTTAAAGCTTGTCGCTGCTTATAAAAGCGTGCTTAAAGAGCTTGAGAAAAGATTTAGCATCATTTCAGTGATTCGCTATTTAATAGAAAATGAGAGCTTAATCAGCAAGGATAAAGAAGCGCTTTTTAAAGTGCTTAAGGACTTTTTAGAAAAGCAAAATTATAATATCTTAAACTCTTATGTCAATGAGCATGAAATTCGTATCTTCGTGCAAACTACAAGCGGGCTTGAAGAGCTTTTAATCAGCGACGAGCTTTTTTCAAATCCACTTTTTGAAGAGGCGAAATTTATCTTTGAAAAGATAAAAGAGCGTGGCTTTAATTTTAATAAAGATATTTTAGAACTTTTAGACGAAGTGGAAAAAAACGCTAAAAAAGGTGCTTATATACAGCGCTATAAAGGGCTTGGCGAGATGAATCCTGACCAACTTTGGGATACAACTATGGATCCAAGTAATCGCCGCTTGCTTCAAATTTCAATCAACGACGCTCAATCAGCCAGCGATACTTTTAATCTTTTCATGGGCGATGAGGTCGAGCCAAGACGCGATTATATACAAACTCACGCTAAGGATGTGAAGCATTTGGATGTGTGATACAGATAACAGATTATGAAATACAAATAGCAGATTGTAGATTATAAAAAGCAAAATGCTCTTTGTAAAGGATATAAATTGAGTTTTTTATTAAGCCTTAAATCAAGCCTTTTAAATTTAAGCTACAAAAAAATTCTTTTTTTTATCTTAAGTTTTGATTTACTTGCCTTAATTTACGGCTCTAGCTCTTTAAGCATAGGAGCTGATGAGGCTAGAGCCTTTTATTTGCAGGATAGTTTTGCAAGCTTTTTAGCAAAACTGAGCGTTTTAGCCTTAGGGCAAAATGATTTTGCCCTACGCCTACCCTTTTTAATCTTACATTTTTTATCCTGCCTTTTACTCTATGCCCTAGCTTTAAAAACGCTTAAAAGGCAAAAAGACGCGCTTTTTAGCCTTTTGCTTTTTATTTTACTGCCTGCTACGCCTGCTTCTGCGATTTTGCTTAATAATGCATCTTTGATGATTTTTCTAAGCCTTGCTATAATTTGTGCTTATGAGTATGATAAAAAATGGCTTTTTTACACACTTTTAATCCTAGCTTTTTTCGTTGAAAAGTCCTTTTTTATCCTTTATCTAGCCCTTTTTATTTATGGCTTTTATAAAAAAGACTTTTTTATGCTCGGTTTTAATCTCGCCTTTTTAGCCCTTAGCCTTTATATCTACGGCTATGAGAGCAGCGGTAAGCCAAAAAGCTATTTTTTAGAGACCTTAGGAGTTTTTGTAGCTTGCTTTTCTCCCTTAGTTTTTGCTTATTTTTTTTATGTCATTTATAGGCTTTTCAAAGCTAAAAATAAGTCCTTGCTTTATTTTATCATCACTACGACCTTTATTTTTTGCCTACTTTTAAGTCTTAGACAAAGGCTTCATTTAGAGGATTTTCTACCCTTTTGCGTCATTTGCACCCCACTTTTAATCTCTACTTTAATGCATTCTTATAGAGTGAGAATGCCAAATTTACGCTTTGGATACAATGTTTTCATTCAAACAAGCCTTGTTTTTTTAGTGCTTTGCTATTTAGCAATTATCTTTAATAGCCTTTTATATAAATTTTGGGATAAAAACTTTGCTAGCAATTATCATTTTGCAAAAGAACTTGCTTTTGAGCTTAAAAAAAGGGGCGTTAGGGCTATAAAAAGCGATGATGATATGCAAATGAGGCTTAAATTTTATGGTATAAGAAAAAGTTCTGCTCTAATTTTAAGGCAAAGCGGGGCTAAAAATGCTGATTTTAGCGTAAGCGTGGGTGGCTTTAAGCGCTATTATAGCTTAAAAACTAGCGATGAATAAGCTTAGTCAAAAGGCTAAATTTAGCTTTAAATTTGCCCCAGCTTTTTCACTGCTCGAGCTTGTTTTGGTGCTTTTTATAATAAGCCTTATTTTTTCACTTGTGAATTTAAACTTAAAGCCAGTAAATAAACTAGAGCTCGCCGCAAAGCAAATTTTAAAAGATTTAGCTTATACAAGGGCTTTAGCCTTAATGCAAGGAAGCTTTAGAAGCAATGAGAGCTTAGTTGCTAGCAAGGATGAGTGGTTTAAGGCTCGTTGGCAGCTTTATTTCATCAACTCAAAAGCAACAAATCATCATCAAACTTATACCATTTTTTTAGATAAAAACGGAGACGGAAATGCAAACATAGGTAAGAAAAATGTGAATTTAGATAGAGAAATTGCTGTGGATATTATAAATAATGCTAAATTAATGAACTCAGGGCAAAGTGGCGTCATCGATGAGAGCGATTTAAAAGCCAATGCGCGTTTTAATATAGAGCGAAATTTTGGCGTTAAAGATGTGCAGCTTTTTAAAGCCTGCGCGGGCAAAAGCACCAAGGTGACTAGAATCATCTTTGATGATTTAGGCAGGCTTTATCTGCCCTTAAAAGATGCTGATTTTGCCTATGAAAAGATCCTTTATAAAGAGGATAATGAGTGCATTCTTAGGCTTTCAAGCAAGGAAAAAAGCCTTTGCCTAAGCATTGATACGCTAAGCGGACAGGCTGATTTTGTGCCTTTTACAAATTCCAAACAAATGATTTTTTATAAAAACAAATATCAAAAATGCGAAGATTTAAGCTGAGTGCAAAAAAATAACACAAAGTAGAATTTTATAGAATTTAAAATCACAAAACCGTGGCGCGAGTTTTGTGATTAAGAAATTTAATATAAATTTAAAGAGTAAATTAAAAGCCAAAACATCTCTAATCAGCAAATTTTGCGAGCAAATTTTATCTTCCCAGCTTTTTTTTACTTAAATTTAGCTGAAATTTCAAATTTCCCTTGACAAGATTTTTTCTTTTTTTGTTATAATACGCTACATTTTTAAAAAAGGATTTACAATGAGTGTAGAACAAACAAATATCAGTGTAAAGGTGGATAGCGACTCAAGCGGAATTATTGCTGTGCTTTTGTCTTTTTTCTTTGGTTGCTTTGGCTTCTTTTTTGCCACTTGGCTCGTGGGAAAATGGGGATTTATCAAAAGCTTGTTGGTGAGCATTGTATTTTTTATCTTTTTGCTTTTGGGCTTTTTCTTGCCAGTTATTGGCTGGTTTATTATCCTGCCTGTTACTTATATTGTGATGCTCATCGTAGCTTATAAATCGTGTCAAAATCATAATGTTGAAATTAAAATGCCAACAATAGAAAAAACGACAAATCAAAGCTAAATTTCTCAGGGCTTAATTTTGCGCGTCATTGCAAGACTTTGCGCTAGCAAAGGCGCGGTAATTTATTATTTAAATTTGCTATTAAATTATGGATTGCTTCGCTACGCTCGCAATGACGCGGAAAAATTTAAATCATTAATTTCAAACGCTCGCAATGACGCATTTATTAAATTTCTAATTAAATTCTACAAAACTTGCACCACTGTTTTGCAATTTACATTCAAATTTCTATAAAATTTCTTATTCTCTCAACTATTTTTCTGGTTTAAAAAGCATTTTAAAAATTTAGATATAATCACATTTTAAAGGATTTAAAATGCGAAATTTAATCAAAGGCGCGCTTAAGTTTATGCAAGAAGACTTTAAAGAGCATAAAGAGCTTTTTAAAAGCCTAAAAGATAGGCAAAATCCACACACTTTATTTATCGGCTGTTCTGACTCGCGCGTGATTCCTAATTTAATCACAAACACAGGTCCGGGCGAGCTTTTTGTCGTGCGCAATATCGCAAATATCGTGCCGCCTTACCGCGTGAGTGATGATTTTTTAGCTACAACCTCAGCCATAGAATATGCATTAAATTCCTTACACATCAAAAATATCATCGTTTGTGGCCACAGCAACTGCGGGGGCTGTGAAGCGCTTTATTATGAGCCAGATGAGTTTTTAAGCAGTCCAAATGTCAAAACTTGGCTTTCACTGCTTCATCATATCAAAGAAGAAGTGCTCAGTCTAAGCAGCACAAATCAAGACCTAGCAATGCGCTCGTGGCTTACTGAAAAGCTCAATTTGCTCAATTCTTTGCAAAATTTATTCACCTATCCGGGCATTCAAAAAGCGCTTGAAGAAAGGCAAATTGAATTGCATGCGTGGTATTATATCATCGAAACGGGTGAAATTTATGAGTATGATTTAAATCAAAAAAATTTCATTTTAATTCAGGAGAAAAAATGAAAAAAATTTTAATTTTAATGCTATTTTTAGGCGCTTTTGCCTTAAATGCAGATGCTTTAAATGACGCAATTTTAAATAAAAATATTTCGGACACGACCAATTTAAATGCGACAAATTCAAATCAAAGCAATACAGACACAAACGAGTCAAACATCGCTAAAGAAGATTTTAGTGTGTTTGCTTTGGTGCAAAAATATGTGAGTTTAGAAGAAGATTTAAGAACTTTAAATGAAAAAAGTGATAATAATGAAAGTGTGTTTTCAAGCGAAAAAAACGCGCTTAAAGTGCAGAAAAAAGCCTTACTTTTAGAATTTCCAAACGCCATTTCAGCCCAAAAAGTCGATGAAAAATTTGTCAATGCCTTTTTTGAGCGCAAAAAAAATATGCAAGATGAGCTGAAAAAGCAAGAAAAAAGGCAGAATTTTGACTATGCTAAGCTTCGCGTGGATTATGCAAATTTAGAACTTGATGAGTATTTTTTCTCTACACTTTTAAAACTTCAAAATCTTTTTAAGCAAACGGCAAGCGCTGATGAGATCAAGGCTAATATCACACAAGGTCAAAACGCGCTTGATAACGTGAGTGAGTTTAGTTTAAGCCAGATTAAATTAAATAGCGCGCAAAGTACTGAAATCAGCGCGCAGATGAATGAGCTTGAGCTTAAAAAAAGCACTTATAATGAAATTTTAAAATACTTGCTCGATAATGCGAATTTGTTTGAAAGCAATTTCGTCTTTAGCGAGCTTAGGCTTCAAAATGCCATTGATAAAATCAATTTTTATATCCCGCATTTTAGCTATCTAAATAGTGGTAAAATCATCATTTGCGCGCTGATTCTCATCTTTTTTTACGGCATTAAAATTTTTCTTTTGAAAAGCTTTTTTTTCTTTTTGACAAGGATTTTTTATAGAAATGATAATTCAAATTACAGCAAAGAAGACATTAAAAATATCTTTATAGAAAAGGGTCGCAAGCCTTTTTCTTTGATTTTATTTTTCTATGCAATCAGCGTTTGCTTGAGTGTGATTTATTATCCAGCGCCCGTAAATATCGGCTTTATCAATGCTTTATATATCGTTTATGCCGTGCTTGTGGCATGGTTTGTCATTGGAATGCTAGATAGCTACGGTATTATCTTACTTTCAAAAATCGCGCAAAAAAGCGGCAGAAAAGAAGTCGCGAATTTAATCATTAAAATTTTATATCTTGTGGTGATTATCATCGCTGCTCTTTTCATACTCGCTCATCTTGGCTTTAATGTCTCAGCCATCATCGCAAGCCTTGGTATCGGCGGACTTGCTGTGGCTTTGGCAGCAAAAGACATTATCGCAAATTTTTTCGCTTCTCTCATCGTGTCCTTTGATGATAGTTTCAATCAAGGCGACTGGATCGAAGTCAGCGGGGTCAATGGTATCGTTGTTGAAACGGGGCTTAGAAAGACGATTATAAGGACTTTTGATAATTCTTTGGTGTTTTTGCCAAATTCTACGATTATGAGCGCAAATATCATCAACTGGTCCAAGCGTAAAGTCGGGCGGCATATAAAGATGATTTTAGGCGTAGCTTATGATGCAAAGCCCGATCAGCTGGCTAAATGCGTGCAGGATTTAAAAGAGTATCTACACAAAAGCCCGCTTGTAGCCCAAGAAAACGACAACGCGCTTGAGTATGGCGATTACAGAGCCAAATACCGACAAAATCTCGTCTCAATCAATGATTTAGAAGGTTATAAAAATGCAATTTATGTCTCGCTTTGCGAATTTGCTGATAGTTCTATCAATATCGAGCTTTATTTTTACACAAAGGCTGTCGGCGCGCAAGCTTTTAGGGAAGCCAGGCAGGTTTTAATGCTTGATTTTATGCGCATTTTAGATAAAAATGGACTGGGCTTTGCCTTCCCAAGCCTTAGCATTTATGTGGAGAATTTAAAAGAGCTTAAAAACATAGAAAAAAGCAATTTAGAAGCGAATTTAAAGGACTTGAAAGAGTTTAAAGAAAATTAAAATTTTCATCGATTTTGATGGGTTTTTAAAATTTAAAACTTTTAAAACTTATAAAATTTCTAAAACAGCGGCGCGAGTTTTGGGCTTTTAAATTAAAATTGCGTCATTGCGAGCAAATGAAATGAGCGCGGCAATCCATTAAATTTTTCTAAAGTAAATTTGTAGATTGCCACGAATTTGCTTTCGCAAATTCTCGCAATGACAGGCTAGTTTCGTCATTGCTGGGCATAGGCGAAGCAATCCATATTTATTTTTAAATTGAAATCAAATTAAAAAAAGTTTTTGTAGATGTTTTTGCTTAAAAAAGCTTAAATTTAGATATAATAAAGCTTAAACCCTTTCTCAGATGGCTGCGGCACACACGAAAGAAAAGTGCTCTGCTGTGTTCCCACCCTGAAGCGTTGCTTTTAAAACGCATTGCACAGGTCTGAGAAAAGGCGATTTAATTATAGCAAAAAAGCTTGAAAATTTTTTGAAATTCGCGCTTTTGTTGTAAAGATTTTGAAATTTTGTAAAAAATTCTTTAAATTTTTAAGCTGGTTTTTAAAATTTATAAAAAAACAAAGATAAAAATTTCAATTTTTAATGGGTGAAATCAAAAATTTAAAAATCTCGTCATTGCGAAAAAATTTAAGTGTATCGATAATTTAAATAGCCGTCATTGCGAGCGAGCTTTGCTCGCGCGGCAAGGCATTATTTAAATTTGTGATTAAATTATGGATTGCTTCGCCTATGCCCAGCAATGACGAAAAGGCTTGCTTTGCAATGACGCAATTTTTAAATAAATTCCAAAACTCGCGCCGCAGTTTTTGAATTTGTGAATTTAATTTTAAAAAAGCAAAGAATTTATAAAACAAAAGTCAAAAATTTAAAGCAAAAAATTCATAAAAACAAGAAAAATTAAATTTAAACAAAAGGCTTTCATTGACATTTAAAACGCGTTTTTATCCTTTTTTAAGAGTGCTTTTTTCAGGCGTTTTAGCCCTGCTTATTCTCACTCTTTTGCTTAAAAATCAAAGCTTTTTAAGCCTTGTGGCTGGAATTTGTATTTTTTTATTTGCGATGAGCCTTTTGGCTGAGAGCTTTAAGAGCCTATCGGGTGGTATTTTAGATAAAATTTTAACTAAAGTGGCAAATAAAAATTATAAAGCCTTTTTCTTTGGCTTCACTCTTAGCACGCTCGTGCAATCAAGCGGGCTGACTTCAGTTTTAGCCATTTCTTTTTTAAGTGCGGGGCTGATGAGTTTAAGCTGTGGTGTGGCGATGATTTATGGTATCAATTTATCCACAGCCTTTAGCGCGTGGCTTGTGGGCTATTTTGGGCTTAAATCCTCGCTTTCACTTTATGCCATGCCTTTAATCGTCTTTGGCGTGATGATGTATCTGAGTAAAGATAAGAAAATCAAAGCTTGTGGGCTATTTTTACTGAGTATTGGCTTTTTATTTTTAGGCATTTCTTATATGAAAGAAGGCTTTGAGAGCTTCAAGCAAAGCCTAGATATCTCAAAGTATCAAATGCAAGGTTTTTTAGGGCTTATCGTTTATGTTTTTGTGGGTATTATTATTACTTCGCTCACGCAGTCCTCGCACGCCACGCTCACGCTTGCTATCACGGCACTGAGCGTGGGACAAATCAGCTATGAAAACTCTCTTGCCATAGCCATTGGCGCAAACATTGGCAGCACTTTGATGAGCATTTTAGCAAGCCTTAAGGCAAACACTCAAGGTCAAAAAATCGCCCTAACGCACCTGTTTTTCAATGTTTTTGCTGCTGTTTTAAGCATAGTATTTTTCAAAGCTTATATGCTTGCAACGGATTTTCTAGCCCTTAAAATAGGCATTGAAGATAATGCTGTGCTCAAGCTTGCGAGCTTTACGACGCTTTTTAATGTCATAGCTGTGATTTTGCTTTATCCTTTTATCCCACAAGTTTGCAAGGCGCTCAATCGCTTCATCAAAGCAAAAGAACCTGACTTTGAAAAGCCTTTGTATCTTAATGAAAGCGCGCTTGAGTTTAGCGATAGTGCCAAAGAAGTGCTATTTTTAGAAAGCGCGCACCTTTATGGCAACACTCAGGGCATTATCGTGCAGATGATGAGCTTTTATCCTAGCGATATTTATAGCAAAGATGATGTTATCTTGCTTACAAAAACGAGAAATCAGCCCCTAGAGCTTGACTTTGACGCGCTTTATTTGAAAAAATTTAAGGGCGTTTATTCAGAAATTATTGATTTTGTGGTGCGCGCAAGCAGCAATAATGCTTCGAATTTAGAGAGCTTTACGCAGATTAGACGCATTAATTTACTCATGGCAACAGCACTAAAGCTCAGCAAAGAACTGCAAGTAAATATCCTAAAATACGCCTTTTCAAGCAATGAATATGTGCGTGAAGAATACGCTCATCTAAGGCGCAATGTACTTAGAATGCTGCGCTTAAGCAATGATTTAATCAACACAAAGGATGAAAAGCGCGCAAACGATCTTAAAAGCGCGCTTGAGTTTAATATCAAAAAATACGACGCACTTTCATCAAATTCGCTCGATGCTCTCATACGCTACAAGCGCATTACTGACACCTTAGCCACATCGATAATGAATGATACCGCGATGAGTAGGGCGATGGCTAAGGAGATGATAGAAGCTGCAAGCCTAATCAGTGCTTATAGGATAAAAAAGCAGGATGTGAATTAAACCCTTAAGAAGCGAGTGTTTTTGAAAACAAATTCCAAAACAGCGGCGCGAGTTTTGAAATTTAAGCCCTAGATTTAAAAAGCAAGAATTTTGTATAAATTTATCTGAGTTTTGCTCAATTTATGCAAGATTTTAATCAAGCTAGGTGGTAAAAAACAGCACTTCCATTTTTTGAAAAATTTCTATCATCAAGTCCTTAAAATACTCAAGCATCACGCCTAAAATAGCAATGAGCACGACAAATGCGAAAGTGATTTTAATAGGAAAGCCGATGACAAGTAGGTTAAATTGTGGCATAGTCTTCATTAAAAGTCCAAAAATAAGATCAGCAAGCAAATTTATCGCTAAAATAGGAAAAGCCATTGCAAAGCCGATGATGAAAATCTTAAACATCGACGCACTCACAAAGGTAAAAAAACGCTCGCTAGGATAGAAGCTGCCAAGCTCGATGAAGCCTAAAGAATGGCTGAGAAATAAAAGCAATAAATGATGTCCATCAAAGGCAAGAAAAAAGAGTAAAGCGAGCAAATATAGGATTTGCGAAGTGATAGGCATATTTGTGCCAGAGCTTGGATCGACCACGCTAGCCATTGTAAAGCCCATTGTAAAAGCCATTTGCTCGCCCGCAAACTGCACCATCGCAAAGATGATATAAATGAGTAGCCCAGCAATCATACCCAAAAGCACCTCAGCGAGCATTTGAAGCACAAAAAAGGTGTTGTATTCAGGTGTTTCAAGCTTTGCAAGGGGGAATAAAAATGCCGTGAGCAAAAACGCTAAACTCGCCTTAATCACATTTGGGATATTTGTGTGCGAAAAAAATGGAAAAAAAACAAAAAGCCCGCCCACGCGCGCAAAGAGCAAGAAAAACTTTGCCACATTTTCATCGCCGATGTAATTGATAAATTCCATTTTTACTCTTAGGTTTTTGATTTTATTTTGTAATCTTTGTGTTATTATATCTTTTTTGCAAGGTTTTTACAAGATTGCTTATTCAAACTATTAAGTAAAGATAAAGCATAATTTTTATAATGAATGAAAATTCTATTTTAAAATCACACAAAATCAGCGAAAAATGAAAATTTTTTCGTTTTTTTGCTATAATTTGCTTAAAATTTAAAGGATTTTATATGCGTTATGGCGAAAAAGAGATTAAAGAATTTGATGTTGAAAAGGACCTTGAGCTATGGGAAAATAAGGAGCAAAACGATTATTTGATCAAAATCACTTTGCCTGAGTTTGCCTGCCTTTGTCCGCGCAGTGGTTATCCAGACTTTGCCACGCTTTATTTAGAGTATATGCCTGATAAACTTGTGGTCGAGCTTAAGGCGATCAAGCTTTATATTAACTCTTTTATGTATCGTCATATCAGTCACGAAGCAAGTATCAATGAAATTTATAACACGCTTAAAAGCAAGCTCAAGCCAAAATTTATCAAGCTTGTGGGCGATTTTAATCCGCGTGGTAATGTACATACGCTGATTGAATGTCGTAGCGATTTAAGCGCAAAAAGCCTAGCAAAATGACCTTGCTTGACATTGGTGAGCTGATTTTCATCGCTGTGGTTGTGATTGTGGGGCTTGGCGGTATTATTTATGTGCTAAAAAATGAAAAAAAGAGCAAAGGCGAAAAAAATTAAATTTATTAATCAATCTTTGAAATTTTAAAGTTTTGATGAAAGTGCGAATTTATTTTCAAATTTGCGTGTTTTTCGCAAATGTATTTGCAAATTGAATAAATTTTTAAATCCATTTAAATCTTTTTAAAAGCGAGTAAAATGAAAAGAATCATCATCAAAGTAGGCTCTCATGTCATCAGCGAAGCCCATACGATCAGCCTTGAGCGCGTGAAAAATTTAGTCGCGTTTTTAAGCGAGCTTATGGATAAATTTGAAGTGATTTTGGTGAGTTCTGCTGCTATTTCCACCGGTCAAACAAGGCTTGATATCGATAGAAAATCGCTTGTCAATAAGCAGGTTTTAGCCGCCATAGGTCAGCCCATACTCATTGGCATTTATAATGACTTTTTAGCCCGTTTTAATAAACTTGGCGGGCAAATTTTGCTCACTGCTAAAAATTTCGACTCGCGAAACGCCACAAAGCTTGCTAAAAACACCATCGAAGCCATGCTTTCTTATAAAATTTTACCTATCATCAATGAAAATGACAGTGTGGATACAGGCGAAATCGTCTTTGGCGACAATGACACGCTTTCAGCTTATGCGGCGCATTTTTTTGAGGGCGATTTGCTGGTGATTTTAAGCGATATTGATGGCTTTTATGATAAAAATCCTGCGGAATTTAAGGACGCTAAGCGCATCGAGCGCGTGAGTAAGATCGAGCCTGCTTGGCTTGAAAGCGATGCTAAAACAGGCAGCGAGCACGGCACGGGCGGCATTGTCACCAAGCTTAAGGCGGCTGATTTTTTACTGCAAAATAAGCGCGCGATGTTTTTGGCTAGTGGCTTTGATTTGAGCGTAGCGCGTGCCTTTTTGCTTGAAAATAAGCAAATCGGCGGCACACTTTTTAAGGCTTGAATGATGAAAATTTTAAGAGCCAATTTAGAAATTTTTAGGATTTAAAGCGGGTGAGTTTAATCATTTGTGCGGGTGGTAATGAAGAATTTAGCTTTGCAAAGGGCGTAGGCATAGGACTTATAAACGCAGCTTGTGGGCTAGCGCAACTTTGCCTTGAGTATTTAAAGGCGGGCAAAGACATTGAAAAGATCATCTTTATAGGCACTTGCGGGCTTTATAATGAGCCTAAAGATACAAGCAAAAACTTAAAGCAAGGCTTAAAGGATGAAAAAAATCTAAAGCCAGCAAACGAGCTTTTGCAAATTTATGAAAGCGCGCATTGTTTTAATGTCGAGTATGCCAAGCTTTGTGCGAATTTTTACACACCCCTTTCAAATGAAATCAATGCAAATGTTTCACAAGAAACATTCAAATGCAACAGCTCAAATTATATCTGCGCGGATAAAACAGCGGCGCAAAAATTTGCAAATTTAGGCTTAAACCTTGAAAATATGGAGCTTTTTGCGGTTTTGAGTGTAGCAAAACGTTTTAAAATCCCAGCGACAAGCTATCTTTGTGCGACGAATTTTTGCGATGAAAATGCTCATAAAAATTTTGTCAAAAATCACAAAGAAGCTAAAATCAAGCTCGAAGAATTTTTGCAAGGTAAAAATTTGATTTAGAATTTAGAGAATTTAAGAAGCAAATTTGAGGAAAAAATGAATAAAAATTTAGAAAAATCTTCGCAGAATTTAAATAAAAATTTAAAAAAGAACGCGAAAAAAGATGAAGCAAAGCTCGAATTTCACTTACATTCAAAGCCTTTAGAAAAGTTGCATTCTTATCAAAATTTAAACACAAATTCCAGCAAGATTTCAAATGTAAATTTCAAAGAAAATTTAAATAAAAACAATAAAAATCAAGGCACAAATTTATCAAATCAAGCTCAAATTTTAAACGCGCCAAATTTAAATTCAGTGCAAATTTCACAAGCTAAGCAGAATATACTTGATTTCACAAAGGCTGAATTTGAGGCGAAATTTGACAAAAAGTTTCGCGTGAAACAAATTTTTGAATGGATTTATCAAAAATACGCCGATGATTTTTCGCAGATGTCAAGCTTGCCTAAAAACTTGCGCGAAGAATTAGCCCAAATTTATCATTTTTCGCCCCTAAAATGCGTGAAATTCGAGCAAAGCAAAGATAAAAGCGTGAAGTATCTTTTCCGCTTAAATGACGGCTTGATGATAGAAAGCGTGCTTTTGCCGATGAAAGAAGAGCAAACAGACAGCAATGGCAAGATCTCAAAGCACGCGCGCTACACGATTTGCGTTTCTTCTCAAGTGGGCTGTAAAAGCGGCTGCAGCTTTTGTCTCACGGCAAAGGGCGGCTTGAAGCGCAATCTTAGCGCGGGCGAGATCGTGGGGCAGATTTTGTGGATTAAAAAACATCATAAAATCCCTTACGAACGGCGCGTAAATATCGTTTATATGGGTATGGGCGAGCCTTTAGATAATCTAGCAAATGTCAGCAAAGCTGTGAAAATTCTAAGCGACAACGACACGCTCGCAATCGCCCCGCGCCGTCAAACCATAAGCACAAGCGGACTTGCAAAGCAAATCACCGAGCTTGGCGCGATGAATTTAGGCGTTTTGCTTGCCATTTCCTTGCACGCAGTCAATGACACACTTCGAAGCGAGCTGATGCCCATCAACAAGGCTTACAATATCGCTGCGATTATGGACTCGGTGCGCGCCTTTCCCATCGATGCGCGCAAACGCGTGATGTTTGAGTATTTGCTCATTGACGGGCTCAATGATGGCTTAGAACACGCTAAAGAGATTGTGAAGCTGCTCAATGGCATTAAGGCTAAGGTTAATCTCATCTTATTTAATCCCCACGAAGGCAGCATTTACCGCCGCCCAAGCCTTGAAAATGCCGTGAAATTCCAAGATTTTTTAAGCGCAAAGGGCATTACCTGCACGATACGAGAAAGCAAGGGGCTGGATATCTCAGCAGCCTGCGGTCAGCTCAAAGAGCGCAGTCAAAAACAGGGCTTGTAATGACAATTTGCATTTTCAAAGAGTTAAATTTAAGCATTTTAAAGAAACTCAAAAACTGCGGCGCAAGTTAAAATTCGTCATTGCGAGAAGCGAAGCGCCGAAGCAATCTATAATGTAATGGCAAAAATAAAGAATGGATTGGCACGAAAATCCTGAGGATTTTCTTGCAATGACGCACTAAGATTACCACGATTTGAAATCAGTGTTTTAAATTCCCTTAATGACGGCGTAGAAAATACTGCGCGTGCGCAAATCTCGCCGCTGTTTTATAATTTTAAACAAAACTTGATGAAAATTTGTTTTTGTAATTCGTTTTTATAGGATCGGTCGCAGTTTTATCAATTTTTAAATTTAAGAAATTTTATCCAAACCTTTAAAGACTTTTCTTAAAAAAATAAAACTTAAAAATAAAGTTAAAATTTCAGCAAAAACAGGGGTTAAAAACACACCTTTAGCCCCTGCGATTTTGAGTAAAATGAAATTTGCATAAAAGAGTCTATTTCGCAAGCTTTTTAGCCGCATTTTCGCTAAAGCTTTCATAGCCTTGAAACTCGTTAAAATAGCCCTTGACGACGGTATTTTTCTCGCGCGGATTATAAATATCCTTTTTTGCCGCTGCTTTATTTTTATCGCGTTTTTTGATCTCATCTTCGTAGAATTTCACCTTAGCATTGAGCTTATCTAGGGCTTTTTGATAGGAAGTGATAATGTTTTTCGTCTCATCTCTTTGAGCTTTGATGATGTCAAGGCGCTTTTCAAAGGTGCTTTCGCCCTTTAAGCAAAGGTTGACATATTCCTTAATGGCTTCTACGCTAAGCCCGCTTTGGTGCAAACAATGCACTATCGCCACCCAGCCCATATCTTTTTCGCTAAAATAGCGCACATTCGCAGCCCCAGCGCGTTCGATCTCAGGAAAAAGCCCACTTTTAGCCCAGTATCTTAGAGTGTGCGCTGAAACACCCGTTTTTTTCGCCACTTCGTTGATGGTATAAGCCATTTTAGCTCCTTTAAATTTTGAAATTTAAGCTTCATTTTAAGCTAAAAAAATAAATGTTTTTTAAATGCTTCATCAAAAGCTTTCAAAGGCGCTTCATTTTAAAGGCTTGTGCTTTTAGCTTACAAAAAGCACATTAAAATACAAAAATATTTTGCCCCTTTTTGTCTTTATTTTTTATTCAATTTAGCTCGTAAGCCTTGAAATGAGCGCGTTTTGATAGTTTTTAAGCTCGCTGCTGCTTACGCCCTCAAAAGCTAGTGGTTTAAGATAATTCATCCCACAATGAAGCGCTGAAGCTTTCATACTTACAAAGATGTCTTTAAGAGCCACACCCACGCGCCCATTTGCCCCATAAGTTGAAGCACCACCACCTGCTGTGGTGATGATGAGCATTTGCTTGCCTTGCCAAAGTCCAGGTCCCACGCTGCCCCAAGTCTCGTTTAAATAGGCTTTCATCATCGGCGTGATATTAAACCAATGCGTTGGAAATAAAAAGGCGATGCGTTCAAATTCCCTTGTAATTGCGCGCTCAGCCGTTCCGTCAATTGAGCGAGTATCAAAGCCATAAAGGCTTTCTAAATTTCTTACTAACACCCCATTCACGCTTCTAGCAGCACTTTCAAGATTTTTGATAAAAAAGCTTCGCTCAGGATAAGGATGAGAGCTGATTAAAAGCGTTTTTACGCTGCTTTTGTGCGTTTGTGTTATATTTTCAGGCGCACCTTTCATAAAGATATTTTGAGTAGGATTTGCTGCAAAAGACCTTGAGCCTAAAAGGCTTAAAAGAATGCTAGCTTTAGCGGCTTTATTTAAAAATTCTCTTCTTTTCATTTTTTAAGCATTTGCCGGGGCTAGCTCGTTTAAAGCACTCAAAGCATTCAGTGAGCGTGGATAGCATATATAAGGAATTAAAGCTGTAATGGTGCTTAAGAGCTTTTTTCTATCATTTCCTATATTTAAATTCCCCGCTACATGCGCTTTAACCTGAACGTCGGCGCCTCCAAGCACACTTACAAGTACAAAAGTCAAAAGCTCTCTAAAGCTTAAATCAAGCCCCTTTCTCGTGTAAAAATCCCCAAAGCAATGCGCGCTTAAAAATGCCCTAATGTGCTTTTCATCATCAGCTGCTGTGGCGTTGCCCTTGTCTATGGCTTCTCCAAAAAATTTGCGCTGGATTTCAAGCCCTTTTTCTCTTCTATTTTCTCTCGTAACCGTGCCCTTGCTAGATGGTGACAGGGCAATATTTAGCTCATTAAAAATCTCATTACTTGCTATGATAAAATCTAGTGCCTTTCCTATGCCCACATAATGCGTGCTTTGATATAAAATTTCTTTCACTTCATCAGGCTTTACGCCCGCATTTAAAGAAGCTTTTAGCATAATCTTAAACTCAGCCAAGCCCTGCGTGGCAATGAGCGCGCCCAAAATGAGCTTTAATCTCTCATTTTCGTTTAACGCCTTAGTGTGCGCTAAGCTCTCATCAAAGGCAAAATTGATATAACTTTGTAAAAACTCGCCATCACTCTTTGCTAAAGGCGCATTTTCAAGGGCGTTTTTACCAAAAAGGCGGATGAAATTTTCTTTAGCGATTTTTGTTAAATTCATTGTTTTCTCCTTGATTAAATTTGTTGTTTTTGCTAGAGCTTGATTAAAGCTTGACAAGCCTAAAAATAGGGTGCTTAAAAGGGCTGAAGTTTTAAAAAACTTACGCCTTGAGTTTGAAAACTCGCTTAAATTTTCATTCAAGTTTTGATTTAAATCTTGTTTTTGAGCTTTCATTAAATCCGCTTTGTCTAAATTTAAAGTTTTTAAACTCATTGCTCCTCCTTTATTTCTTTAAGCACGCGCGCAGGATTGCCCCCGACTATGACATTTGCTGGCACATCTTTTGTAACCACGCTTCCTGCTGCGATGATTGAATTATCGCCTATGCTAACGCCCGGGCAAATCGTAACGCCAATGCCTAGCCATACGCGGTTTCCTATTTTAATGCTCTTGCAAAAGGTCGCGCGGCGGTTGTAGGGATTAAAGTCGTGATTTATGGTCGTAAGATTGCATTTAGGTCCTATGAAAACATCATCTCCTATTTCAATGCCGCCCCTATCCATAAAGGTGCAAGCTTGATTCATAAAAAAAATTTTGCCAAAATCCACATAAAAAGGTGGCAAAAGCCAGTTGCTCTCATCAAACTCACGCCCCATAATCTCGCTCATAATTTCGCGCACCTTAGCTTGCTCGTAATGCCCTGAATTAAGCTTAGCAGTAAGCTTTAGCGTGTTTTGTATAACAGCAAAAATTTTCTCAAATTCGCTATCGTTCATATCTACAAGCTCGCCGTCTAAATCTCTAGTGAAAATGTCCCTATCACTTTGTGGTGTAGGCTTTAGCCTTGAGTTTTTATACTCCATTTTTACTCCTTTATTTGTATTACAAAAATTTGTAATACAAAATTGGGTTTTGCGTTTTCTTGTAGATTGCAGAAAACGAATAGAGTGCAGAAATTTGTATCACAAAAATTTCTATTGCAAAAATTTACTTCATCCATTCTCGTATTAAAAACTATAAATTTATTTTAAATTCGCCTTTTTTAAGGCTTCTTCGTATTCTTTATCGCTCACTTTTTCAAGCCACAGCACATTTTTACCATCAATTTCGCTTGTAAGTGCGATATGCTCGCCCTTTTCATCAGCTGTGGCGCCGTGAAAATGCTTTAAATTTGGAGGACAAGAAATCACATCGCCAGCTTTAGCCACTTGCACCACGCCATCTTCTGTGGCTGTGATGATAGTGCCATTTGTTACAATGAGCGTTTGTCCCTTTGGATGCGTGTGCCAAGCCGAGCGCGCATCTGGGCTAAATTTCACAAGTCCGCCGCTAAAATCACGCCACGCATTAGCCTTGAAACATCATTTCTACATTAACCTTGCCACTAAAGACCTTATCGCTGCCCTTGAAGCTTTCTAGACTTCCTTGCTTGATTAATTCTTGCATACTCTCTCCTTCTTTTGCAAGTAAATTTGTGCTTAAAAGCGCGCTTAAAACGAGTGCACCACCTAATTTGAGTGTATTTTTCATTTATTCTCCTTTGTGTAGATTATGGAAAACGGATTGCAAAATACAAAATTCAGTTTTTCGTTTTCTTACGGATTACAAAAAACAGAGTGCCAAATTTCGTTATCCATTTTCTATTTTGAAATTTTAAAAAATGAGAGCAACTCTAAGTCAAGGGTTTTTTAAAAAATTTGAAAAAATTGTTAAATTTAAAAAAAGAAAATGCTTGATTTTTATAATCTTAAGGAATGGGAAAAAGTTTCGTATTTTTATAGTCATAGCGTGGCGGATTTGCCATTTTTGAAAAATGAAAATTTTTAAATTTTTAATTTTAATTTTACACAATACTAAGACAAAAGTATGATATAATTATGTTCATTTCATTTAAGATTAATGAAGTGAAAATACAAATTTGCACTGATTCAATGCGATTTTAAGGTTAAAGTAATGCCAAGAGCGAAAAACAAAAGCGAGTTGTTAGAGTCGGCAAAAACTGAATTTGCGAAGCTTTTTGCTTTTATTGATACTCTTTCGCCACACGAGCAAGAATCCCCTTTTTTAAATACTCTTAAAAATAACGCACGCGATAAAAACATACGCGATATTCTCGTTCATCTTTATGAATGGCATAATTTAGTGCTTGATTTTACGCGCAATATTACAAGAAATGAGCCTTTGAGCTTTTTTCCACGGGGCTTTAACTGGCGCACTTATCCTAAGCTCAATTTAGAGTTTCACGCCAAGCACCAAAGCACCAGCTTAGAGAGTGCAAAAGCCTTGCTAAACAAGAGTCATGCAGATATGATGGATTGCGTGAAGCGCTTAAGCGATGAAGAATTATTCACTAAAAATATCTTTGCGTGGTGCGGGAATACCACGCTTGGCAGTTATTTTATCTCAAGTATGACAAGTCATTATATTTGGGCGATAAAGATGCTTAAAGAAGGCTTTAAAAAGAAGTGATTTAAGATAAATTTACATCCATTAAGTTGCTAAATTTAAATTTTTCAAAACACCAAGACAAAAGTATGATATAATTATGTTCATTTCATTTTAGGAGTATGATATGGCTACGACATTAATGCAAATTCGTTTAGATAGTGAGTTTAAAAAAGAAGCCGATAGGCTTTTTAAAAACCTAGAAGCTGAGTTTTACAACCCTGCGAATGTGAAAAAACTCCTTGATGGCTACAACGCCCTAAAAGCTGGTAAGGGCATGATAAAGGAGATTATCGATGAATGAAAGCTTTTATGATGTGGCTTGGCGAGATTATATTTTTTGGCAGGAAAATGATAAAAAAATCTTAAGAAAAATTAACGCGTTAATAAAAAATATAGAGCGAAACGGTGCGCATAAGGGGCTTGGAAAGCCTGAAAAATTAAGGCACAATCTTAGCGGTATGTATCGCGCCGTATTAATGACGAGCACCGCCTTGTGTATTTTGTAGAGCAAAACACGCTTTTTATCGTGGGCTGTAAAACGCATTATGAGTGAAGGTCGCTTAAATCAATATTAGATTATAAACGAGCCTAAGTTTAAAATCTATAAAAATTCAAAAATAACGCGTTTTACAAAGCTTAATCTAAAATTATTAAAATTAAAAACTCCAGCAAATTTCGCCTTTTTTAATTTTTTGAAATTTCCACCCAAAAATCTTCTTTTTTTGCCCTTAATTTTTCTAAATCTTTTAAATTTAGCACCTTGCCAAGATAAACTAAGCCGCTGTGTGCGGGCTGTTTTTCATAAAAAATGCCTAGATTTTTCCAATGAGCAAAATAGAAAAAATCGCCAGTCTCAGGCTCGTAATTTGCCTTGCCCTTTTGTGTCAGGGCAGGATTTAAGGCAGGGCTTATTTTTTCTTTATTTGCATAATCGCTAAATTTAAGCCTTAAGGGTAAAAGACTCATAAACTGCTTTGCTGCAGGACTTTCATCCATTTGTATTAAAATGATTTCATCATCAAATTTAAGCTTGATTTGCATATTTTCCTCCTTGCAAAATAAAAAACTCATCAAAGCCATACAAAAAAATAAAAGCTTTTTCATAAACTCTCCTTAATTTCAACAAATATCTCTTAAATGCTCGCACTATCGATGACATAGCGGTAGCGCGCCTTTTTATCAAGCACCTTTTGCCACGCTTCATTAATTTGCTCTGCTTTTATCAGCTCGATTTTTGGAGTAATTTTATGCGCGGTGCAGTAATTTAGCACATCTTGCGTTTCTTTCATATCGCCGATTAAAGAAGCGGTGAAATTGACCCTGCTAGCACTTAAGCTTAAATTTGAAAAGCTCATCTCAAATTTAGGCGGCATACCCACCTGCGTGAAAGTGCCAAAGGGCTTGACACAACTTACATAGGCCATAGCGTCAAAGGCTGCAGGTATCGTGCTTATCATATAATCAAGGCTGCCTTTATAAGCGCTCAGTGCCGATGTGTCCTTAAGTGCGTCTTTTACGATTATGACTTCGCTTGCGCCAAAGCTCTTTATATCGGCAACTTTATCGCTTGAAGTCGTAAATGCATAGACCTTAACGCCCTTGCTTGCTGCGATTTTTATCGCTAAATGCCCCAAGCCGCCAATGCCAGTAACGCCTACTTTATCGCCTTTTTTGATTTTGTATTTCATCAAAGGAGAATAGGTCGTTACCCCAGCGCAAAGCAAGGGCGTGGCCTCTTTGAAGCTTAAATTCTCAGGGATTTTCACCGCAAAATGTGAATTGACCACGATATTTTTAGAATAGCCACCCTGCGTGATGCCTGTTGGCTCGCGCTCATCTTTAAAGCCATAAGTAAAAAGTGTGGCGCTGTCGTATTGCTCGCGCTCTTTCACGCCCTTAAAATTATCCACCATACAACCCACACCGACTCTATCGCCGATTTTAAAGCCCTTAACTTTTGCGCCTATTTGCGCCACGACGCCTACGATTTCATGTCCCGGAACTTGCGGATAGCTTTGTTTGCCCCAGTCGCCTTTGATTTGATGAATGTCGCTGTGGCAAATGCTTGCAAATTTAATATTGATTAAAAGATTGTTTTCACCCACAGCCCTTCGCTCAAACTCCCACGGACGCAAAATCCCACTTTCATCAAAGGCGGCCCAGCCCTTGCACTTAATGACCTTGCCACTTTGATTAGCTCCAAAAAGCTTTGAAGTAGGGCTTAGAGCTAAAGCAGCACCTAAAAGAGCGGTGTTTTTAATGAATTTTCTTCTTTTTATTTTTTCTCCTTAGTGTAGATTACGCAAAACGGATTACAAAAATTCGGTTTTTTCGTTTTCTTACGGATTACAGATTGCGAAATTTCGTTATCCATTTTGAAATTTTAAAAAATGAGAGCAACTCTAAGTCAAGGGGTTTTTACAAAAAATTTAAAAAATTTGCAAATTTTTTGTAAAATTTAAGAAAAGCTAAAAAAAACGCTATAATTGCAATCACTTTACAAAATGAATTAAAAATGAAGCTAAAGAAGCCTCAGCAAAGGTGCTTGAAAAAGCCAAAGAAAACCTAAGTGCGCTACTTGCAAAGCTAAAAGATGAAGCCAAGGTCGCACAAGATGCGGCACTTGAGAAGGCTAAGGATAATCTTAATGCTCTTAATGACAAGCTCAAAGCCACTTCAAAAGAGCTTTCGCTTAAAGCACTAGACAGCGCAAAAGACGCTATTGATGAGTTATCAAAAAAGCTAATTGATTAAAACTTGGGCTTTTAGGCTCTTTTAAAACGCCTAAAAGCCATCTTTTTAGTTAAAAATGACTGATTTATTTCTCGCGTTTAAGTATTAAATTTTATAAGCTATCTTTTTATTATCTAAGCATTAATTAAAATGAGATAAAATTGCACCGTGTTTAAAAATGCAGAAATTAAAGAAAATTCAAAAAGTTAAATAAAAAGTGCAAAAAATAAAGGCAAAAAAGCATTTTGGGCAAAATTTCTTAAAAGATAAAAGCGTTTTAAAAAAAATCACTCAAGCCATATCCAAAGATACGGATTTTATCGTTGAGATTGGACCTGGCTTAGGTGATTTGACACAAGAGTTACTTGAGATTTGTGCTGTGAAAGCCTATGAGATCGATAAGGAATTGATCCCTGTTTTAAAACACAAATTTAAAGCACAAATACAAAATCAAATTTTAAGCCTTGAAAACAAGGACGCGAGCGAGCTTCAAAGCTTTGCTGATAAGCCTTATGTTTTGGTGGCGAATTTGCCTTATTATGTGGCGAGTAATTTGATTTTAAAGGCTCTTGAGGATGATTTTTGCAAGGCTTTTTTGGTCATGGTGCAAAAAGAAGTGGCTTTGAAATTTGTAGCAAAAAGCTCGCAGAGTGATTTTTGTGCCTTAAGCGTGATGAGCGCGCTTTTTGGCGAGTGTGAGCTGCTTTTTGATGTAGAGCCTGAGTGCTTTGAGCCCGCGCCAAAAGTAATATCAAGTGTTTTAAGCTTTAAAAGGACGCATTTAAGGGCTGAGTTTAGGGATTTTGAAGGCTTTAAAGCCTTTTTGAGACTTTGTTTTTCAGCGCCTAGAAAGCAGATTTTAAATGTTTTAAAAGCAAAATATCCGCACATTGAAAAAGAATTTAACGCACTTGGCATAGCCCAAAACGCAAGAGCTCATCAAATAAGTGTCAAATCTTACCTTGAAATTTTTAAAAATTTAAAGGACACAGAATGAGTGAAAACGAAAACAACTCACAAGAAAACGCACAATCTTCTCAAAACAACAATTTTCAGCAAACAAACTCAAACGAGCAAAACCCACAAGGTGTAAATTCAAGCTCTAAAAACAATCGCCGCCATAAATTTAAAAAACGCAAAAAATCCCTTGAAAACTCAGTAGGTGACGAGCAAAACTCAAATTTCAAAGCCACAAAAAATCAAAACAAAGAAGAAAACGAACACCCCGAAAAAAGCAAAAAGAAAAAAAATCGCAATCTTCCCAGCAAGCTCAAAGGCGATGAGCCTTGGCAAGTAGAAATGCACCGCGTGATTGAAGCAAACAAGCGCATTCAGCACGAAAGATTATACCCGCTTGAGCATGCAAATGATGGCACCTATAAAATTCGCATCACACCTATTGGCGGGCTTGGCGAAGTGGGTGGCAATATGACTGTGATTGAGACGCAAAATGAAGCCATTATCGTGGATATTGGGCTGTCTTTTCCTGATAGTGCGATGCATGGCGTGGATATTGTGATCCCTGATTTTAGCTATATTCGCGCGATAAAAGATAAGGTTAAAGCCGTCATCATCACGCACGCGCATGAAGATCATATCGGTGCGGTGCCTTATTTTTACAAAGAATTTAACTTCCCGCTTTACGCCACGCCGCTAGCTCTTGGTATGATTTCAAATAAATTTGAAGAGCATGGGCTTAAAAAAGAGCGTGCGAGCTTTCGCCCTGTGGAGAAAAGAAAGATTTATGAAATTGGCGAATTTCAAATCGAATTCATTCACATAACGCACTCAGTCATCGATGCTTCAGCCCTTGCTATCATTACAAAGGCTGGGACTTTGCTTCACACGGGCGATTTTAAGATCGATTACACGCCTATTGATAATTATCCAAGCGATTTAAACCGCATTGCTTATTATGGCGACAAGGGCATTTTGTGTTTGCTTAGCGATAGCACAAACTCTTATAAAGAAGGCTCGACAAAGAGCGAAAGCTCAGTAGGTGCGACATTTGATCACATTTTTAGCCGTGCAAAAGGGCGCGTCATTATGAGCACCTTTAGCTCAAACATTCACCGCGTTTATCAAGCCATCACTTACGGGTTAAAATATGGGCGCAAGGTCTGTGTGATCGGGCGCAGCATGGAGCGCAATCTCTACACGACAATGGAGCTTGGCTATATCAATTTAGACAGGCGCATATTTATAGACGCTGATGAAGTGAGCAAGCACAAGGATAATGAAGTGCTGATCGTTACCACAGGATCACAAGGCGAGACGATGAGCGCGCTTTATAGAATGGCTACTGATGAGCATAAATTTATCAAAATCAAGCCAAGCGATCAAATCATCATTTCAGCCAAAGCCATCCCAGGAAATGAAGGCAGTATCAATGCGGTGCTTGATTTCTTACTTAAAGCGGGCGCGAAAGTGGCATATCAAGAATTTAGCGAAATCCATGTGAGCGGGCATGCGAATATGGAGGAGCAAAAATTAATACTAAATTTAACTAAGCCAAAGTTCTTTTTGCCCGTGCATGGTGAGTATAATCACATCGTGCGCCACCGTCAAACTGCGATTTTGTGCGGAGTGAATGAGCATAATATTTATTTGATGAGCAACGGCGATCAAGTCGAAGTGTGTCAAAAATACATCAAGCGCGTCAAAACGGTCAAAACGGGCAAGGTCTTTGTCGATAATCAAATCAACAAGCAAATCGAAGGCGATGTGGTCATTGATAGGCAAAACTTAGCCGATAATGGCGTTGTGGTCGTCATCGCACAAGTGGATAAGCTCAGTAAAACGCTCATCAATAAACCGCGCATTTTAAGTTACGGTGTGGTGAGTGATAAGCAAGATGCAGCCTTTGCTAAAGAACTTAGCGATGTGCTTTCTATCTTTTTTGCAAATCTTAAAGATGAGGTCTTAAACGATACGCGCTTTTTAGAAAATAGCATTCGCGCTGTGCTTAGAAAACACATTTTTAGAAAAACCAAAAAATATCCAACGCTCGTTCCTAGCGTGTTTTTGATGTAAGTTTGATGCGTAAAGGTGCAAGAAAATTTTATATAAATTGAGAACTTTTGCGACTTTTAAATAAGATGAATTTTAGCTTGGAATGCTTTTTATGAGTGAATTTAAAAAAATGCGTATCAATCAATACATAGCGCACAATGGCCGCTGCTCGCGTAGGCAGGCTGATGAGCTGATAAAACAAGGCTTGGTAAAGATAAATAAGCGCGTGGCAAGTCTTAGCGATAAAGTGAGCGCTAAGGATAAAGTCTTCATCAAAAGCCGTCTCATAAGCCCTAGAAAGAAATTTTCTGTCATCATTTATAACAAGCCAAAAGGAGAGCTCGTAAGCCACAAGGACGAGCGTGGGCGGCGCATTATCTTTGAGAGCTTGCCACATGAGTTTAGAAACTGGCGCTTTGTAGGCAGGCTAGATTATGCAAGCGAAGGTTTATTGCTTCTTACAGATAGCGCGGTAATTGCTGATGCGCTCAGCAAAAGTGATTTAGAGCGCGAATATTATCTTAAAATCAAGGGAAAATTTGATGAAAAAGTGCTTGAAAGCCTTAAAGAAGCGATGAAAAATGGGCTTGAAATCACTGATAAAAAGGGCGCTCATAAGCTTAGCAAAATCACAAAGCTTGTTATCGCTCCTTTTTTAAACTATGAATTTTTTGGCTCAAGTGGTGGCTACACCAAACTTCGCGTATTGATCAATGAGGGTAAAAACAGAGAGATTCGCCGCTTTTTTGCTCAATTTGACCTAGAAGTCGTCGAGCTCAAGCGCGTAGCCTTTGGCGCACTAGATTTAGGGACTTTAAAGCAAGGAAAATTCCGCTATCTTAGCAGCGGCGAATATGATAAACTAAGAGACTTTTTAAAACTCAACGAAATTCGTTATTAAGTAATTTTATGAATTTTTTAAATTTTAAAAATTGTATTTTATAAAATTTATAGATTGTGACGCGAATAAAAACCACGCGTAATTAAGAGCAATAAATGAAATTTATGTGATTTGGTGGCGGTTTTTGAAGATTAAAAATTCTAAAAGATCAAAACAAATTTTATTGAATTTAATCTCATTTAAGCAAAATTAAGATATAATCAAGTCTTGCTTTTTGAAATCATTCAAATTTAAAGCAATCCTTGCCTGCGAAAGTGGGCTTTAAGCCATAAGGAGAGAAAATGAAACATTACGAGGTGTTATTTATCCTCAAGCCAACTCTCACAGAAGAAGAAGTTGGCGCGAAGTTGGACTTTGTCAAAGATGTCCTTACAAAAAACGGTGCACACATCGAAAGTGTCGTAGAAATGGGAACTCGCAAGCTTGCTTATAAGATTAAAAAATATGAGCGCGGAACTTATTTTGTGATTTATTTTAAAGCTGAGCCAAGCCTTATCAACGAACTTGAGCGCGTGCTTCGTATCATTGAAGAAATCATAAGATTTTTAATCATCAAATATGAGAATAAAAAAGAAGTCGCAGCCTGGGAAAAACTCAGCCACGGCATCAAGCAGACGAAAAAGGAAATCAAACCTTTGGACGCGCCTGAAGTGTAAGGAAAAACTATGTTTAATAAAGTTGTTTTGGTGGGCAATTTAACGCGCGATATCGAGCTGCGCTATTTGCCTTCAGGCTCGGCTATCGGCAAGACTGCAATCGCTGTTACAAGGCGCTTTACGGGCAATACGGGAGAGAAAAAGGAAGAAGTGTGCTTTATCGACATAGACTTTTTCGGTCGTCTTGCAGAAATTGCCAATCAATACCTCAATAAAGGCAGCAAAGTGCTTATAGAAGGGCGTTTGAAATTTGATCAATGGAACGATCAAAATGGACAAAATCGCTCTAAGCACAGCATTTCTGTAGAAAATATGGAAATGCTAGGCTCAAATCCAAATGCAGGTAGCTTTAATAATGGTGCTAATGCAGGCTATGCAACTGGTGGCAGCTTTAATAATAATGCGGGTAATTTTGGTGCAGTAAATGGCGGAAATTTTACTAAATCAAATCAAGGTTATAATGGCAGCACAAATGCAGGACAAAGCTTTGATCCTTACGCAAATAGCGCAGCAAAATCACCACGAAACACCCCACAACAAAATGTTTACGCTGAAGAAAAACTCAAAGAAATCGACTTAGACGAAGACTTTGAGACAAATGATAAAAACGAATTACCATTTTAAAAGGAAAAACAATGGCAGAAAAAAGAAAATACTCACGCAAATATTGCAAATTTACAGAAGCAAAAGTTGAATTTATCGACTACAAAGACACTTCTTTGCTCAAGCATGCTCTTTCAGAGCGCTTTAAAATTATGCCACGTCGCTTAACAGGCACGAGCAAAAAATATCAAGAAATGGTTGAAGTTGCGATTAAACGCGCGCGTCATGTGGCACTTATCCCTTACATTGTGGATAGAAAAAATGTGGTGAATAATCCTTTTGAAGGGCTTTGAGATTTAAGTTAAAATAAATTCAAATTCTAAGTCATTATTTTAGATAGAATTTTTACTTTAGGATTTGAATTTTATTTAAAAAATAATTTAAATTTATCAAATCAAAATCTCGATATCTTGCTTTCTTTAAAAACTAACTCAAATTATAAACTAATAAGCAGAAATTCATTTAAATTTTTAGCAATTCATCGCACTGTGAGGCAAGTTTTTCATCGTGCGTGATGAAAAGAAGGGCTGCGTCATAAGCTTTGATATAATCTTTTAAAATTTGCATAACATTTAAGGCGTTTAAATTGTCTAAATTTCCTGTGGGTTCGTCTGCAAAGATGATTTTAGGCTTTTTGCAAAGCATGCGCGCAATGCTTACGCGCTGTTGCTGGCCGCCGCTTAACTTGCTTACTTTTTGATTTAAAAGAGTGTCAATGCCAAGTTTTTTTAAGATTTCTTCATCTAAATCAAGCCCTGACAAAACGCTGGCAAGCTCTATATTTTCAAAGGCAGAAAAGCCTTTAAAAAGATAATGGGCTTGAAAAATAATGCCAAAATCAAGGCGGCGAATTTTTAGCCTTTCGTTTTCGCTGATTTGATAAATGCTTTTATTTTGATAATAAACCTTGCCCGAGTTTGGCTTTAAAAGAGTGGATAAGATATGCAAAAGCGTGGATTTACCACAGCCGCTACTTCCTTGAACGGCGAGGCTAGAGCCTGCTTTTAAGCTTAAATTTAAATTTTCAAAAAGCGGATAATCAAAGCTGTGGCTTAAATTTTCCGCTTTTAAAAGTTGCATTTTTTACCTTTTTACGAACGATTTGATTGAATTTATTTTATAATGATTTTATAAATTCAGTGCAAATTGATTAAAAATCTTTAAATTAAAGCTCAATCATCTAGCTTCAAGCAAATTTAAAATTTTTTATATATAAATTGCTACTCTACGCATTTTTGATGAAGCAATTTTTAAATTTAAAAAGCACTAATATATTTAAATTTTAAATTTAACCCCAAAATTCACAAGCGCTTTAATTTAAAACAGTGATTAAAGCATTAAATTTAAAGCTGAGCCGCCACTTCAGCAGCAAAGTCCTCAGCCTTTTTCTCTAAGCCCTCGCCCACTTCAAAGCGCACAAACTCAACTATCTTAATACTTCCGCCAAGTTCTTTTTCTTTTTCAGCAATCACTTGAGCGATAGTTTTTTTATCATCAAGCACGTAAAATTGCCCCATTAAAGTAAGCTTACTATCAAGCTGAGAATTATCAGCGATGAAGCTATTGATTTTACCGGCTATAATATTATCCCAAATTTTTTCAGGCTTGTTTTGAGCCTTTAGCTCGGCTTTCATCTGCTCTTTAGCCTCATCGATGATGGCTTGAGTGAGTTGTTTGCGGCTTGCAAATTTAGGGATTTTAAGCTCAGGTTTTTGTGGATCTTTCAAACGTCTTCTTTCTTCATTTTCCTTTTCAAGCTCGGCAACTAAGGCTTTATACTCACTTTCTACAAAGTCAAGGTCTAAATCCTCATAGCTTAAAAAGCTAGGCTTCATCGCGGCTATGTGCATGCAAAGTTGCTTTAAAAAATCCTTGCTTTTAGCTGCTACTTCTTCATTCTCGCAAGCTGCAGCGATGATGACGCCCACGCGCGAGTTTGAGTGCATATAGCCATTGACTATGCCTTTATCACCGGCTTTTAGGGTAGCAAAACGGCGCACGACTAAGTTTTCTCCTATAGTTGCGATTTGATTTTTAAGATATTCTTCAAAAGCCACGCCATCAATAGTGCTTTTCAAAAGCTCTTCAGTAGTTTTTAAATCTTTTTCTTGAATGTGAGCGGTAGTATCCTTTGTAAGAGCGATGAATTGCTCGTTTTTAGCGACAAAATCAGTTTCTGAGTTGATCTCGCTTAAGGTTGCTTTTTTAAAATCATCGCTGATTTTAAGGCTTACAAGCCCCTCAGCAGCGAGCCTATCAGCTTTTTTAGCAGCTTTTCCAAGCCCTTTTTCGCGTAAAATTTGCACCGCCTTGTCAAAATCGCCCGCACTTTCTTGCAAAGCGTTTTTGCAATCCATCATCCCAGCACCTGTGCTTTCGCGCAGGTTTTTCACCATAGCAGCAGTGATTTCAGCCATTATTCTTTTCCTTCCTCGAAGTCTTCTTCGCTAAATTCTTCGCTCAAATCGCCCTCTTCAACGGCTTCTTTCACCACAGCTTTTTTCTCATCTTCGCTGATTTGCTCTTCGTTTTCTAAATCTGCGTCTTGTTCTCTTAAAGCCTTGCCCTCGATGATAGCCTCAGCCATTTCTTGACAAAAAAGCTGCACCGAGCGAATCGCATCATCATTGCCAGGAATTGGATAAGTAACGACATCGGGATTGCAGTTTGTATCAAGGGGTGCTACCACAGGGATTTTAAGGCGGTTCGCCTCAGCCACTGCGATGCGCTCTTTTACCGTATCTATTACAAAAATCATATCAGGTGGGGTTTTTAAATGACGAATGCCGCCTAAATAAGCGATGAGTTTTTCTTTTTTTCTTGTAAGCATAAGCGCTTCTTTTTTAGTTAAAAGCTTGATAGAGCCATCTTCTTCCATTTTTTCTATAATTTCAAGCTTGCGTATGCTTTGGCGAATCGTGCCAAAATTTGTCATCATACCGCCAAGCCAGCGATGATTGACATAAGGCATACCGCATTTTTCAGCAAATTCTTTAATCGCCGCCATAGCTTGTTTTTTGGTGCCTACAAAAAGTATAGTTTTGCCCTCAGCGGCTGCGTCTTTAACTATATTGTAAGTGTAGCGAAAATAACGCAGGGTCTTTTGCAAGTCGATGACATAAATGCCTTTTCTTTCGCCAAAAATGAATTTTTTCATCTTTGGATTCCACCTGCGTGTTTGATGCCCAAAATGCACGCCACATTCGAGCAAATCTCTCATTGTTACCATAAGTTCTCCTTATAAATTTAGCTTTTTTCCTCCGCACACCTTAATTTTACCAAGCTAAAAAGGATTTGTGCGTGTGAAATTAAAGTTTTAATTATAGCCAAGCTAAGCTTTACTTTAGCTTAATTTAAACTAGAATAAAGCTTTGAAATTTTAGTTTTTGATGAAGCAAAATTAGAATAAATTTTATTTTAAAAGCTTAAAACTGCGGTGCTTAATTTGAATTTTAAGTTATAATTTTTAAATGGACTTTGAATTTTTAAACTTCATATTTTGCGCCGCTGTTTTTGTAATTTTAAAACAAGTCCTATTTTTCAGCTAGATAAGAGCCAAGCCAAATGACTTCTTTAAGCCCTTTTAATGCGCGCTTCACATTTTCATCTTCAATATGCCCTTCAAAATCTATATAAAAGCTATGTAAAAACTCCTTGCTTTTAACGGGGCGTGATTCAAGTTTTGTGAGATTGATATTTTCTTTTTTAAATCTTTCTAAAAGCTCAAAAAGTCCGCCGGGCTTATGCTCGGTGCGCGCTAAAATGGAGGTTTTAGAATGAGGCATAGGAGGATTTTTAATATCGCTTAAAATTAAAAAGCGGGTGCGGTTAGCAAAATTATCCTCGATTTTATCAAAAAGCACCGGCACATTGTAAATTTTAGCCGCAATTTTTGAGCAAATGGCAGCTGAGTATTTGTCTTTAGAGGCTAAAAATGCAGCGTTTGCGGTGGATTTACTCGGCACAAACTCAAGGCTATCAAGGCCGTGAGCGTCTAAAAAAGCACGGCATTGATTGTAGCCTTGAGGATGAGAATAAATGCGTTTTAACTGAGAAAGATTTTCATTTATACCCACGAAAGAATGATGAATATCCATATAAGTTTCAGCAAAAATCTTAAGCTCGCTGTATTTACCCAGACAGTCAAGCGTAACGCCCACCGCGCCTTCGGTGTTGTTTTCTATTGGCACGACGCCGTATTTTGCATTTTTATGCACAAGCTCTTTAAAAACATCTTCTATTGTAGCTAGCGGCGTGTAAGAGCTTAAAGCACCAAAGCGAGCACGGGCAACTTGATGTGTGTAAGTGCCCTCAGGTCCTAAGTAAGCGACACTTTGAGGCTTTTCTAAATTCCTTGAAATCGCAAAAATTTCGCTATAAATGGCTTCAATGGCGTGTTTGTTTAAAAGCCCTAAATTTAAGGCTTCAAGACGTTTTAAAATCTCCTTTTCGCGCTCAGGGCGGTAAATACTGCCCCCACTTTTTGCCTTAAGTGTGCCTATTTCTTTAACATAGCTCATTCTTTCATTTAAAAGCCTTAAAATTTCATTATCTAGCTTATCGATTTTATCTCTAAAGTCCTTTAAATCACTCATTCAAGCTCCTTGAAAATCTCATAAACGCTGGGATAAATTTTATCTAAAAATTCTCTTTCACACATTTTTGCGTCTTTGATTTTACCACTTAAAACGAGAGCGGTTTTCATCTTTAAAGCCTTAGCCTTGATCAAATCACCCTTGTAATCATCACTGATGATGCAAATATCTTTAAATTCAGCCTTTAAAGCTTGTTTTTTGATTAAATCTAAAGCCACTTCGTAAAAGGCCACACTTGGCTTTCCCACGACTTCGTATTTTGCGTTTGTGGCATATTCTAGCATTTTCATTATCGCGCCCACTCCAGGATAAGCAAGGCCGTTTTTTTTGTAAATGCTTGTTTCGTGCATGGCAATGATTTTTGTATCTTTTTGGGCAAGTTCTATCATTTTGGCAAAGTCTTTAAACTTAAAATCATCCCAGCTTGCCACAAGCAAGGCTTTAGGGTTATTAAAATCAAGCTTGAAGCCTAAATTCTCAAGGCTAAACAAAAACTCATCGCTTCCAAAAGCCGCCACAGCACAAGGCCTTAACATATTTTCAAGCACGCAAAAAGGATCGATATAGGCATTTTCTTTAATCTCAAGCCCTTTTTTGCGCAAATTTTGTAAGAAATTTAAATCTTTTGTGTTGTTTGTGATGATGACATAGGGGATGTTTCGCGCGTTTAAAAGCTTTAAAAGCTCGCTCGCTCCTTTAATCAAACTCTTATTCTCATCGCTAATGAGCGTGCCTTGAACATCTATAAAATACATTTAAGGTCTTTGTAAAATAGCAAAATTATTATGAAACTCTCTAAAGCATTCATAACTATATTTTTTGCCTTTATTTAGCACTTCGCCATTAAGATTTATGCGTAAAGTCGTCTTTTGATTATCTGTTATTTGATAAGTATCAAGGCTTATATCATCAAATTTAACAACTTCACTGGTGTTGAAAATATAATAATGGATAATTGATTTTTCTAAATTTAAATTGTTAGCAAATACGGCTATCCACACATAAAATATATTTCTATCCATATCATAGCGAATTTTTGGATGAAAGCTAAAATTGTGCTCATCATTTTTATCTTTTATAGCCTTGCCTTCGCTCGTTTTTATCTGCAAATATTTTGTGATAATATCAAGTTTTTGAATTTGACAATTTTCGCAAAGATTTGTAACGCATTTGGCTGAGTTTCCCTTATATAATCCAGCTCTTATAAATTGATTGCTAAAACACTGGCATTTGGTGCAAAAATAGTGCGAAATCACAAAGTCAATGCCCTCGTCAATATAGCTTCTATGCACTTGCCAACCCTCACTATGAAGTTTCATAGCAAGTTGCATTTCGCCATAAAGTCCAATGACTTGCTTTTTCTTTTCTTCTTCTAATTCATTCAAAATTATACTCCTTAAAATACCCTGTTTTTTTTAAAATACTCTGTTTAAGATTTTTATCTCTTTCTATGCCGATACCTATTCTACCAAGTTTTGCAGCCATTTCTATGCTCGTGCCTGAACCACTAAACATATCTAAAATTTTTTCGCCCTTATAAGAAAAATTGCGCACCGCATATTCAGAGATTTCGCTAGGAAAGGGCGCACTATGCCCTAAAATATTTTGCCCTTTAGAATTAATCTTAATCACAGGATTAATTTTTTTAATATCGCGTCTCCATGCTGTAATAAACTCTCGCGGTATTTCACTGCCCTTATTTAAAGTCTCATTTTGTGTAAAATAAGTTTTCGCACTAAAGCGTTTGCCACGATTTGCCGCACTACGCTCAAAGCAGTCTTTATTTTTACACTCCCAGCTTTTAAGTCCTATTTCTGTATAAGCATTGCCATTGACATTTAGGTAGCCACACACAGGGCAAGGATAGCGCGTATTATCAAGGCGGTGCTTATGAAAGATTAAAATATGCTCATAACAATTCATAGGATATTGAAAATATGGATAGTCCTTGCCTGCGTTTTTGTGGCGTTGGCTTTGTACTTCGCCCTTATCCCAAATAATATCATCAACGAATGTAAAGCCCACTTTCTCAAAAAGTGCGATAAAATACGCCCCAAGCGGCAGCCTTCTCTTGCCCCAAGTAGAAGTCGTTTTGAGATTATCATTGTCAAAAATATCGCCCACATTAAAGACAAACACGCGGTGATTATCAAGCACACGGTAGCACTCTTTTATAATTTTTTCCATAATTTCTAAATATTCATTTAAATTTTTATATTGTGCGTACTCTCGGGCGTTATAATAAGGTGGCGAAGTAACCATACAGCCTATGCTCTCACTTTTCATTTGCTTTAAAACTTCTAAGCAATCGCCCCAAATGATTTTTTTATTCTCTTTTTCGTTTAAAAAATTTTCTAAATTTTTATCATAATTATACTTTTTTTGATAAAGTTCTTTTACAAAATCATAATAAGCCTTCTCAAATTTTTTAATAATTTCTTTAGTGTCTTTGATTTTATAAATGAATTGAATACGGCTCAAAAACTCTTTATATTCTTTTTCTTTAAATTCAGCCTTTAAATATTTTTGGCTTTTTTGTAAAATGGTATCTAAATAATGCATTTTTAAAGAGCTTGTTTTTATGCTTAAATTCGTATTTAAATCAAGGCTTGTATTTTGTTGTATCAACATTTTCTAATCCTTACAAAAAAGGCTCTTCAAGGGCTATCATTTCTTCAAAGCTTTGACGCTTTGAAATTTGCTTGATTGTGCCATTTTCAAGCGCGAGCTCGCAAATTTTAGGACGCGTGTTATAATTGCTACTCATAGAAAAGCCGTAAGCCCCAGCGTCTTTAATCACCAAAATATCCCCGCTTTTAGCACTTGGCAAAAGCCTATTTTGTGCGAAAAAATCCCCACTCTCGCAAATGCCCCCCACCACATCACAAAGACTTTTTTCGCCCTGATTATAAGGCAAAACTATGCTGTGATAGGCGTTATAAAGGCTTGGGCGGATTAAATCATTCATCGCAGTATCAACGATAATGAAGCGTTTATTTTGATTTTGCTTTTCATAAAGCACAGAGCAAACCAGTTCGCCCGCACTTGCGACTAAAAAGCGTCCTGGCTCAAGTCCTATCGTTACATCAAGGCCGCTCAAACAAGCTAAAATGCCCTGAGCGTAGGCATATAAATCGGGCTCTTTTGAATTTAAATGATTTTGCGCATTCTCGTTTAAATTTGCATTTAAATTTTCACGCTCATAATCAACGCCCAGCCCACCGCCTATATCAAAGAATTTAAGCTCGATTTTTAAGGCTTTTAATTCACGTACTAAACTTGCCACTATGCTTGCTGCTTCAAAAATAGGCGTGGTGTCAAGTAGCTGCGAGCCTATGTGAAAATGCACGCCCACAGGCTCTAAAAAAGGGCTTTTACTAGCATATAGATACATCTTTCGCGCTTCATCAAGGCTCACGCCAAATTTATTTTCCTTAAGGCCTGTGGAGATGTAAGGATGTGTTTTAGTACTCACATCAGGATTGACGCGAATGCTAATGCGCGCTTTTTTATCAAGGCTTTTTGCGATTTTTTCAAGCTCTAACATTTCTGCTTCACTTTCTAAATTGATATATAAAATATCAAGCTCAAGGGCTTTTTTAAGCTCATCTTTACTTTTGCCTACTCCGCTAAAGATGATTTTATAAGGCTTTGCGCCTGCTTTTAAAGCCCTTAAAACCTCGCCTATACTCACACAATCAAAGCCACTATCAAGGCTATTTAGCATTTTTAAAAGGCTTAAATTTGAATTGGCTTTAACAGCGTAAAAAATTTGAGATTTTCTAGCACGAAAGGCTTCTTTTAGAGCTAAAAAACGCTCTTTAATCAAGTTAAAATCATAGATATAAAAAGGGCTTTGATACTCTTTAACTAGGGCTTTGTAATCAAACTTCATTCATTTTCCTTAAAATAATCTAAATCAAGCACAGCCCCGCTGCTAGCATTGCTAACAAGTTTTTGATACATTCTAAGCCACCTTGAGCTTAGCTTTTTTTCTATAAACTTAAAATCAGCCTTGCGTTTTTCTATTTCTTCCTCGCTTAAAAGGGCGTTGATTTTATAATTATCCACATCAATTTCTATTAAATCGCCGTCTTTTAAAAGCCCTATGAGTCCGCCCTCTGCAGCCTCAGGGCTAATATGTCCTATGCTTAAGCCCCTTGTTGCACCGCTAAAGCGTCCATCTGTGATTAAAGCGACATCGCTTCCAAGCCCCATACCCATAATTAAGCTTGTTGGACTTAGCATTTCTTGCATACCAGGACCGCCCTTAGGTCCTTCATATCTTATCACGCATACATCGCCTTTTTTAACACGTCCTTTGATAATGCCTTTTATGGCTTCATCCTGGCTATTAAAACACACGGCTTTTCCTTTAAATTTACGCTCGCCCACTATGCCAGCAGTTTTTATAACGCAACCTTGCAAGGCTAAATTTCCAAACAAAATAGCAAGCCCACCTACCTTAGAATAAGCATTTTCAACCCTATGAATGACCTTTTCATCAAGTATTTTTGCATCCTTAATGCGCTCTTTTAAACTCTCTCCGCTAATAGTAAGTGCGTCAAGGGCTAAAAGCCCATTATCTCTTCTTGAAATTTCTTTTATCACAGCATTCATTCCGCCTGCATTTCCTATATCTTGCATTACCACCTCAGGCAAGGACGGCGCTATCTTGGCAATATGAGCGATATTTTTGCTAATATCATTTAAATCCTTTATATCAAGGGGCGCGCCTGCTTCGCGTGAGATTGCAAGCATATGCAAAATGGTATTTGAGCTACCACCCATAGCCATATCCACAACCATAGCGTTTCTAATGGATTTTTCATTGATGATATTTCTAATCTTAAAACGTTCATCTAAAGCCACTTCGCAAATTCTTTTTGCCGCCTTTCTTAAAAGCTCTTCTCTTTCTTGGCTTAAAGCTAGAGCAGTTCCATTTCCACTTAAAGCTATACCCATAGCCTCGCAAAGAGTATTCATAGAATTTGCTGTAAACATACCCGAGCAAGATCCCCCGCCCGGACAGGCCTTGCACTCTATATCTTTTAGCTCTTCTTCGCTGATTTTTTGCACTTCAAACTCGCCCACAGCTTCAAAAACACTATTTAAAGTAAGCTTTTCGCCCTTAGAGCTAAAGCCTGCTTTCATAGGACCCCCGCTTACAAAAATCGTTGGCACATTCACACGAAGTGCGCCCATGAGCATACCCGGCGTTATTTTATCGCAATTTGGAATGCAAATTAAAGCATCAAGACTATGAGCATTCATCACAGTTTCAATGGAATTTGCTATGATTTCGCGGCTTGGTAAAGAATAAAGCATACCACTGTGCCCCATAGCAATACCATCATCAACACCTATAGTATTAAACTCAAAAGGCACGCAGCCATTTTTTCTAATCTCATCTTTTATAATTTTTGCATAATTATTTAAGAAAAAATGTCCGGGAATTATGTCTATATAGCTATTTGCTACGCCTATAAAGGGCTTGTTAAAATCCTCATCATCAAGCCCACAAGCACGAAGTAAAGAACGATTAGGCGCTTTTAAATAGCCCTTTTTAATCACATCGCTTCTCATTTTTAATCCTTTTTAGCCGTATTTTATCAAATTAAAAGTTAAGTTTTTTTGAAAAAAACAAGCAAGGAGCTAGTAATCAATACAAAAAGTGGTAAAAGCACACCTAGTTCAGGGCTTATTATCAAATTTGAAGCAAATTTAGCACACAAAAAAAGCAGAGCATAAACTAAAAGTGTGCTTAAAAAAAAGATGAAGCTGATAAAAGCAAGATTAAAAAAACGCGCTGTGGTAGGGAAAAATACAAAAAGTAAAAGCATTAAAAAAGGTGCAAAAAAGGGCATAAAAAGCATTTTATAAAGCTCTAGGCGAAGAGTGGTTGTGGCTAAGTTTTGCAGGCTAAATTCTTTCAAAGCTTTTAAAATATCTTTGATTGAATGCGCACTTTCATTAGAAATGGCGTCTAAAAACTGCGTGTCAATGCCTTGTAAAATCGCTAATTTACTAAGATTATTTTCACTTAAGCCCCTGCCATTAAGCTCTAAATTTAAAGGCAAACTCAGGCTAAAGCCCTCATCTACATACCAAGCATTATTATAAAAAAAGGCTTTTTCTATAACGCTTACAAGTTCTAATTGATTATCTTTAAGTGTGAATACTCTAAGATTGAAAAGCTCTTTTTTAAAGCCATCATAATGCTTGATATAAATAAAATTATTGTTAAATTTAAAAAATATATCATCGCTTGAGTTGATGAGAGTGGCGTTTTTTAAGATATTGGAGCGGTAATTTTCAGCATAGGCAAAGGGCGTGAAATTTAGTGCTACAAAGCCCATACAAAGCACAAAAGCACATAAAAAAGGATATAAAATCACGCGTTTTTTACTCAGCCCTAGAGCGTAAAAGCTTACAAGCTCATTGCTTCGAATGAGATTTATAAGGCTTAAAATCATAGCAAAAACCAAGGATAAAGAAAAGACATAATTTGTGCCAGTGGCGATTAAAAAAAGCACATAAAATAGGCTTAAATTAGCACTTTGTGGCAAATTTTTATAATTTAATATCAAATCAATTCCTACAAAAAAAAGCACCAAAGAAGCAAAAATAATAAAAAAATTTTTTAAATAAATGGATGAAATAAAACGAAAAAAAATCATAAATTTTCTTCTTTTTTATCTACGTTTAATCTTTTAAAATTGTCTAAATTTAAAGAATTTGGCGAGTTTTTTTCTAAATTTAAAGCCTTTAAATTTTTAGCATTAAGACTAAATTTAGCCGCTGCTTCTTCTATGCTAAGCCCATTTATAAGAGCAAGTAGAGCTTTTAAGGCTTGATTTAGGTTTAAAACTTCAAGTTCTTCGGGGCTAAATTTGCCTAAAACAAAGGATATAACATCCGCGCCTTTGCCTATGCCTATACGCACGCGCTCATACTCGCGCCCACAAAGTGCGTCTATGCTTTTAAGTCCGTTATGACCGCCATTTCCCCCGCCTTTTTTAAACTTAAGCGCGCCTAAGTTTAAATCAATATCATCGTGTAAGACTATAAGACGCGTTGGCTTATAAAAATCACTCACCGCCTTAATACTTTCGCCGGATAAATTCATAAAAGTGTGAGGCTTTAGAAAAAGCAAAGACCCACTTTTAAAAAGCTCGCCTTTAAATTTAGCGTTTGAAATGGCACTTAGCGGGGGAAATTCTGCTTTAAATTTTGAGTTTATTTTTAAAAGTTCTTTGTTTAACTCAGTGAAATTTGAGGGATTTTTAAGATAAGAAAGAAGTTCATCAAGGAGCATAAAACCCGCGTTGTGGCGGGTTTTATCAAATTTTTCGCCGACATTGCCAAGGGCTGCGATGAGTATCATCTAGCTTTTTCAACGCCTACCACAGCTACATTTGAAGCTTCTATAATGCTTACATTCTCAGGCACAGCGATATCACGTACTAAAAGAGCGTCGCCTACATCAAGCTTAGAAACATCAAGTTCGAAGAAATTTGGCAGATTTTCAGCCGCACATTTGACCTTTAATCTTCTTTTTGACTGGATTAAAACACCTTTGTTTTTAAGGCCTATGGCTGTGCCGCTGATTTTAACAGGCACCATATATTTTGACACCACGCCTTTTTGAGCCACTTTTAAATCCACATGCTTAAGCTCGCTTGTAACAGGGTCTTTTTGATAATCCACAACGACCACGCTATGTGTGTTTGCGCCCACTTTCACATCAAAAATGAGTGTGCTTTTTTTACGCACTTCTTTGATGAAATCATTGAGTTTAAAGGCGGCGTTGATATTTTCAAGCCCCTTACCATAGATGTTTGCAATTAAATAACCATCTCTTTTCAAAGCCTTAGAGGCTTTGCGACCGATACTCTCTCTAATAATGCCTTCTAACATCTTTTGTCCTTTCTGTAAAAATAAGGCTAAATTTTATCATTTTAAGCTTAAAATTTCTTTGAATTTGAGCTTAAATTTAGAATTTTTTAAGTGAATTTAATGGAGTTTGAAAAGATTATAAATTTTTAAGCCCATTAATCCACAGCGCACTTGCTTATGATAAAAGCTTAAAAACATCACGCATTTTCTTTTCTAGCTACTCAAAGCATTTCTTCTTAAGAGCTTAAAAATTTAATATTTCAAGTTAAATTTAAAAATTTAAATCAGCTCTCATCGCATAAATTTGGCTTCATCTCAATGATTTTGTAAGGCAGGCCTTGAGAATTTAGCTCGTCCATAAAAGGCTTTGCGTTAAAATCCTCCATATTAAACACACCCTTACCACTCCAAATGCCCTTTGCGACAAGCTTTGCGCCTATCATCGCAGGCACTCCTGTGGTGTAGCTTACAGCTTGCGCGCCCGTTTCTTTGAAGCATTCTTCGTGATTGCACACATTATAAATATAAACTTGCTTATCCTTGCCATCCTTAGTGCCGCGAATCACACAGCCTATGTTCGTAAAGCCCTTTGTGCGCTCTCCAAGGCTTGCGGGATCTGGCAAAAGCGTCTTTAAAAACTCGATAGGCACGATTTTTTGCCCTTGATGAAGCACGGGCTTAATTCCAAGCATACCGACATTTTCAAGGCAGCGCATATGCGTGAGATAGTTTTGCGAAAAGGTCATAAAAAAGCGAATGCGCTTAAGAGTTTTGATATTTTTCACAAGGCTTTCAAGCTCCTCGTGATAGAGTAAATAGCTATCTTTTACGCCCACTTCAGGATAATCCCAAGCCATTTTTATCTCAAGCGGCTTTGTTTCTATCCACTCGCCCTTTTGCCAAAAACGTCCCTTAGCAGAAACTTCGCGCAAATTAATTTCAGGATTGAAATTTGTTGCAAAAGGCAGGCCGTGATCCCCTGCATTACAATCAAGTATATCGATAAAATGAATTTCATCAAATAAATTTTGCGCCGCATAAGCACAAAAAACATTCGTTACACCCGGATCAAAGCCACTTCCTAAAAGCGCCATAGTCCCCGCCTTTTTAAAGGCTTCATCACGTGCCCACTGCTCTTTATACTCAAATTTAGCCTCATCAGGATGCTCATAATTTGCAGTGTCTATATAAGGAATTTTAGCCTGCACACACGCATCCATAAGGCTTAGATCTTGATAAGGCAGGGCGACATTGAGCAAAAGATTCGCCCCTGTTTTTTGAATCAAGCTTACAACAGCGTCCTTATCATCAGCGTTTATCTGGGCTGTTTGAATTTCTACGCCTAAACGCTCTTTTATAAATTTAGCTATTTTATCGCATTTGCTTTTCGTGCGGCTTGCTAGCGTGATTTTTGTAAAAACGGCGTCTTTTTCACTGATTTTTCCTTGTTTTTCAAAATACGTCTTGCTATTCATACAAGCTTTCACAGTGGCAACCTGAGAAACCCCGCCCGCACCGATAATTAAAAGATGGCTCATTTTCTATCCTTGAACTTAATTAAGAGTGCAAATTCTAACAAAATTTAGTTTAAAAAAGCACTAAAATCTAAGAAAATTTAAAGATTTTAAAAAGCTTAATGAGCTATAATTTTAAATTTAAGGAGAAAATATAAAAAATAAATTATTAAAAGATTTAGAAAATGTTTTTGAAAATCTCACAAATTTAAGAAATTTAGCTTTAAACTTAGATGAAAATCTGCTTAGTTTTATGCTTGAAAAATCGCAATTTAAAGATGAGTTTAAAAGCCGCTTTTTTGTAAAGCTTAAAAATAGCCTTGTGTTTAAACAGCAAGATTTTTTATTTTTTTTAAATTTAAGAGCGTTAAATCACTCATTTACCGAGTTTAGCACTAAAATAGGACTAAGCGATAAAGATAGAAATTTCTTTATGCAAAATAGCGATGTGGTGCTAAATTTCCCTTTTAAAGACTGCGTTTTAAAAGGCAATAAAGACAAGGATGATAAAGAAAAAAGCAAGGAAATATTTTTTAATGAGATTCTAGCAAAAGATGAAATTGACATTTTATTTTCTCCTAAGGTGTTTTATAATTTTGAGTTGATAGAATCTAGTAGCGAAAATAATGCCAGCAAAGAGTATAAAATAGCAAATGCTATAAAGCAAGATTCTAATCTTTTAATAAAAGGAAATAATTTAATCGTCCTGCATTCTTTGCTACCCCTTTATGCTAATAAAGTGAAGCTTATCTACATAGACCCGCCTTATAATACAGGTAATGATAGTTTTAACTACAACGATAAATTCAACCACTCATCGTGGCTTTGCTTTATGAAAAATCGCCTTGAAATAGCAAGGGAATTTTTAAGAGATGATGGTGTGATTTTCGTGCAATGCGATGATAATGAACAAGCTTATTTAAAAGTGCTATGCGATGAGATTTTTGGGAGAGAGAATTTTGTGGGGTGTATTGTGTGGCTTAAAGGTAACGCACAAAATGATGCCGATACCTTGCAAAGAAATCAAGAATATATCCTATGCTATGCCAAAAATATAGAATCAAAGCCTATTTATAAAATCAAGCAAAAAGTCAAGGTAAAAGCCTTTAAAGATGAAAAAACAGGCAAATTCTACTACGAGGGAGCAGGGCTTACCACAGGTGGAGCAGGTGGGACACTAAATGCAAGACCAAATTTAGGATTTAGCATTTATTATAATCCACAAACAAAAGATTTTTTTGCAAAAGATGATTATGATAGAGAATTAGCAAAAATTAGTAATGACGAAAATGAAGTTTATACCAACGATTCCACTTTTTTGGAGAGCGGTTATGAAATAATCCGCCCTCCAAAAAAGGGTGTTGGACTTGGGTGTTGGATAAATTTAACACTTCTAAAAATGATATTCTTATTCGTAAAAATAATAATGGCTATATTGTTGTGAAAAAAGAATGGCTAGATTCTAAGCAAGTGAAACAAGATGAGAAAGGCGACTACTATGCTATGGTGGAAAAGGAAAATCCGCCCAAAAGTTTTGCTGACTTTGTGGGAAGTGGCGTAGGAAGCAAGGAAAATAAAGTCCTTTTTGGCTCAAAAGTGTTTAACAATCCTAAGCCTGAAGCACTGATGAAATATATTATTGAGATAAGCACAAAGGGTGCGGTGGAAGTATCTTGTGATGATTTTGTGGGTTGTCAAGCTCGAGGCGAAGGGAGTTTATTAAACATAAATGACCGAGTCGAGAGCGAAGACTCCCGCAAAAGCACGCAAGAGACAACGCCAGACTTAGTAATGGACTTTTTTGCAGGAAGTGGCACAACTTGCGCCGTAGCACATAAAATGAAAAGACGCTGGATAGGGATTGAACAAATGGATTATATAGAAACTATCACAAAAGAAAGACTCAAAAAAGTCATAGAAGGGGAGCAAGGGGGGATTAGTAAAGCGCTAAATTGGCAAGGTGGTGGAAATTTTGTTTATGCTGAGCTTATGCCCTTTAATGTCGTGTATAAAGAAAAAATCGCAAATATAGAAAATGAAAGCGAGCTAGAGTCTATCTATAAAGACTTAGAATCTAAAGCCTTTTTGGATTATAGAATCGACTTTAAAGACTTTTTAGAAAAAGCACAAAGCAAGGAATTTAAGGATTTAAGCTTAGAAAATAAAAAGAAACTTTTGTTTTTAATGCTAGATACTAATATGGACTATGTGCCTTTGGGTGATATAAATGATAGTGCTTATGATATAAAATCTAGTATAAAAGAATTTAATAAAATTTTTTTATAAAAAGTAGTATAATACTATACAAAATACTACTATAAAGCTAAGCAAAAATGCGGAAAAATTCTTAACTAAACACAGCAATATCACGATGAGCTTATGGAGGACAAAATCTTAATCTATGCTTATGATATTGTTAGCAGAGGCGACATTTATAAATAGCTTTTATAAAAAGGATGAAAATGAGTGAAAAGATAGAAATTTTACAAGATAAAGTTTTAAATGAATATGGTAAAAAGCCATTTAGAGAGCTTGAAATACCGCCACATATCACGCAGAATTTAAGCAAAGATTTAAGAGAATATCAAATAGAGGCTTTAAAATATTATTTAGCAAATGATGAAACTTTTAAGAAAAATCATTTAATGTTTAATATGGCTACAGGCTCTGGCAAGACGCTTATAATGGCTGCTTTAATGCTTGATTGCTTTAAAAAAGGCTTTAGCAATTTTATCTTTTTTGTGGATAAAACACAGATTGTAGAAAAAACTAAGGCAAATTTTAGCGACAAAAAGTCTAACAAATATCTTTTTGCACAAAATATCAATATAGAGGGTCAAAATGTAGAAATCAATACTATAAATAATTTAAATTCTAGCAAAAAAGGCTTTATAAATATTTATTTTACCACGGTTCAAAGTCTTTATAGCCTTTTAACAAATGAAAGGGAAAATGCGCTAACTTTACAAGATTTAAAAAATATTAAGCTTGTATTTTTAGCCGATGAAGCCCATCATTTAAACACTGAAACAAAGAAAGGTAAAAAAGAAGATGAGATAAAAGAGGGCTGGCAGGGCGTGATAAATGAAGCCTTTAATAGCCATAAAGAAAATTTAATGTTTGAATTTAGTGCGACCATTCCAAAATTTGAAAATGTGCTTGAAAAATACAAAGATAAAATCATTTATGAATATGATTTGGCTAAATTTTGTAAAGAGGGCTTTTCTAAACGCATATTTTTAATGAAATATGAAAGCAGGGATATAAAAGAGCGCTTTTTAGGTGGAATTTTAATGAGTGTGTTTAGAGAATTAATCGCTTTTAAACATAATATTTCTTTAAAGCCTGTGATTTTGTTTAAAAGCCAGAGCATTCAAAAATCAAAGGACAATCACGCTCTTTTTTTAGAATTTATTCAAAGCCTTTATTTTAAGGATATAGAGACTTTTTATGCAAATTTAGATTCTAAAGACACACTTTTAAAAAGCTCTTTGAAATTTTTTGAAAATCATTTTAGAGAAGATATTTTTAATAAATTAAGCATTCATATAAAAGCGAGTTTTAAAGAAAACTTTATCATCAATACCAACGATGATAAAGAGCTAGAAAATAATCAAATTTTGCTCAATAACTTAGAATATAAGGATAATTTAGTGCGCGTCATTTTTGCTGTGGATAAACTCAATGAGGGCTGGGATGTGCTAAATTTATTTGATATAGTGCGCCTTGATGATAGCAAGGCTAAAGGTGCAAGCACGAAAGAAGCACAGTTAATAGGGCGCGGGGCAAGGTATTATCCTTTTTTAACGCAAAATTTTAGCGACGAGATGAAGTATAAACGCAAATTTGATAGCGATTTAGACAATGAATTGAGCAATTTAGAAAGGCTTAATTATCACACAGTAAATGATGTAGAGTTTATAAAACAGCTTGATAAAACTATGGAAAAACAAGGCTTATTTATAGAGCTTGAAAAGAAAAAAATCACTCTAAAGCCTAATGAGAAAATTTTAGAAAAAATTAAAAATGAAGAAATTTATTATGTTAAAAATGATAGATTTAGAAAAAAAGGTTTATTTAAATCCTATGATAAAGCTAAAATTCAAACACAACTCAGGACTTTGAAAGTGCCACTTTTTTCAAATGAGATAAACGAAGAAGAAAAATTTAAAGATTTGCAAAATGAGAATAAATTTTTACAAGATGATTTTACCTTGCTAAAAAATTTAAATGAAAATATCGATGAAAAATATTTTTTAAAGGCTATGAATAAGCTTGGGATGAGTTTTGATTTTTTACAAAAACAATTTAATTTTACAAGCAAAAGCGAATTTATTAAACAATATTTAGGACAAATAAATATACTTTTTCATAAAAAACAAAAATTTAATAGTGCGAAAGTTTGCTTAAATTTATCCCTTTTTATCTTAGAAAATTTTAAGAATTTGAGCCAAAAAATCAGCCAAGAATATGAGATAAAGCCTTTTCGAATTTATCCATTTAAGATGGGCGAAAGAGAAATTCTTACTCAAAAAGAAAATGAAAAAATTCTAGAGGTTAAAAAATATGAATGGCTTTATTATCACGATAAAATGCTTAAAGATAGTAATTTAGAAGTATCATTTTTAGAATTCATTGAAGGACAAAAAGAAAGGCTTAATCAATCTTTTGAAAAATGGTTTGTTTTAAGAAATGAAAGTTTTAATGAGTTTAAAATTTATGATAACCGTTTAGACGGTGAAATACCACTACCCACTTATGCTATGGGCTTTGAGCCTGATTTTATTTTATTTGCTAAAAGGCGAGAAGATGAGAGCTTTTTTGGCATTGAATGCTTTATAGAAGCAAAGGGTGAGCATTTAGCAGGCTCAGTTAGTAGCGTGGGTGCTGATAGCTGGAAAGAAGAGCTTTTAAAAGAGATTGATAATAAGAAGTTTAAAGAGTATTTTACTGATAAAAAAGCAAGTACAAGCAAGGATTTAAACAAGCCTTTTATCCTTAAAACTTTACCCTTTTTTAAAGGCTTGAATGATGAAAAATTTGAAGAAGCCTTTTTGGCATTTTTAAAAGATGAGTTATAAAATATTTTAAATTCTTTTTCAAATTTCAATGAATTAAATCTTAATTCAATTTCTTTAAATTTTACTTTTGTTATAATAAGGGCTAAATTTCAAGGAAAAACTATGCCAAAAAGAACGGATATTAAAAACATTTTGCTTATAGGAAGTGGTCCTATTGTGATAGGACAAGCTTGTGAGTTTGATTACAGCGGCACTCAGGCAGCTAAAACGCTTAAAGAATTAGGCTATAAAGTCGTTTTAATTAACTCAAATCCAGCCACGATAATGACAGATCCTGAATTTGCCGATGCAACTTATATCGAGCCTATCACTAAAGAAAGCATTTTAAAAATCATTAAAAAAGAAAAAATTGACGCCATTTTACCGACTATGGGCGGGCAAGTGGCTTTAAATGTCGCTATGCAAGCCTATGAAAGCGGCGAGCTTGAAAATGTGAAATTTCTAGGTGCAAGACCTGAAGCCATTAAAAAAGGCGAAGACAGGCAGGCTTTTAAAGAAAGTATGAAAAAAATCGGTATGGATTTGCCAAAGTCTATGTATGCTTATGATTATGAGGAGGCTTTAAAAGCCGTTGATGAAATCGGCTTTCCTTTGATGATACGCGCTTCTTATACACTTGGGGGTGCGGGTAGTGGGGTTGTTTATAATTTAGATGAGTTTAAAGAGCTTGCTACTGCTGCTTTAGCGCTTTCTCCTATACACGAAATTTTGATTGAGGAGAGTTTGCTAGGCTGGAAAGAGTATGAAATGGAGGTCATTCGCGATAAATTTGATAATTGTATCATCGTTTGTTCTATTGAAAATATCGATCCTATGGGCATTCATACAGGAGATAGCATTACAGTAGCTCCTGCTTTAACGCTTACGGACAAAGAATATCAAGTTATGCGTAATGCTTCCTTTGCCATTTTGCGTGAAATTGGCGTGGATACAGGCGGTTCAAATGTGCAATTTGCGATAAATCCAAGTAACGGGCGTATGATAGTTATAGAAATGAATCCTCGCGTAAGCCGCAGCTCAGCCCTAGCTAGCAAGGCTACAGGCTATCCTATAGCTAAGGTTGCCACGCTTCTTGCTGTTGGCTTTAGCCTTGATGAGATTACAAACGACATTACAGGCACACCTGCTAGCTTTGAGCCTAGCATTGATTATATCGTTACGAAATTACCGCGCTTTACCTTTGAGAAATTTCCCTCAGCAAATGCTATTTTAGGCACAGCGATGAAGAGCGTGGGCGAAGTGATGGCTATGGGTGCTACTTTTAAAGAAAGCATACAAAAGGCACTTTGTAGCTTAGAGCGCGATTTATCAGGCTTTAACGAGCTAAAAGGATTAAGCTTAAATGAGCTTTCTTTAAATATAAGAAATGCCAATGAAAAACGCCTTTTATATATAGCCCAGGCTTTAAGGCAAGGGCAAAGCGTGGCTGAAATTCACGCTCTTTGTAAAATCGATATGTGGTTTTTAGAGCAAATCAAAGAAATTGTCGAGTTTGAAAAGCAAATCGATATGGACATTTTAAACGACAAAGAGCTTTTAAGAAAGGCTAAATCTATGGGCTTTAGCGATAAAATGATAGCTTATTTGATTAATGCTAAGGACAATTTAGAGCTCAGTCAAAATGATATTTATTATGCTAGAAGCCGCCTTAAAATCACTGCAAGTTTTAATGAAGTAGATACTTGCGCAGGCGAGTTTGAAGCGCTTACGCCTTATCTTTACTCAAGCACAAATTTAAAAGAAATCACGCTAAAAAATCAAAAAACGAGCGATAAAAAAGAGCTGAAAAAAGAAAAAAAAGTGATGATTATAGGTGGCGGACCTAATCGCATAGGTCAGGGTATAGAATTTGACTATGCTTGCGTGCATGCTAGCTTTGCACTTAAGGATTTAGGTATTAAAACGATAATGTACAACTGCAATCCTGAAACCGTTTCAACAGACTATGATACAAGCGACATTTTATATTTTGAGCCTATTGATTTTGAGCATTTAAGAGGAGTTTTAGAGCGTGAAAAGCCCGATGGCGTCATCGTTCATTTTGGCGGACAAACGCCTTTAAAATTTGCTAAAAGGCTAAGTGCTTTTGGAGCTAAGATTATAGGCACGAGCGCACGCGTGATTGATTTGGCTGAAGATAGAGAAAAATTTGCTAAATTCATTAAAGATTTAGGCATAAGCCAGCCTAAAAACGCAACCGCTAAAAGCGTGAAAGAAGCAGTGCTAAGGGCAAATGAAATAGGCTATCCTGTTTTAATGCGTCCTAGTTATGTGCTTGGCGGGCGCGCAATGCGCGTGGTGTATGATGAGAGTGAGCTTAGAGCCTATATGCAAGAAGCTGTTGATGTGAGCGAAAAAGCCCCTGTTTTAATCGATCAGTTTTTAGACAATGCCACTGAACTTGATGTCGATGCCATAAGCGATGCAAAAGATGTCTATGTAGCAGGCATTATGGAGCATATAGAAGAAGCAGGCATTCATAGTGGCGATAGTGCTTGTAGCTTGCCGCCTGTAAATATCGATGAAAAAATGCAAGAAAAAATCGCTCAAAAAACAAAAGAAATCGCGCTAAATTTAGGCGTTATGGGGCTTTTAAATATACAATTTGCCCTTTTAAATGATGATCTTTTTATGATAGAGGTAAATCCTCGCGCTTCTCGCACCGTGCCTTTTGTAAGCAAGGCAACAGGAGTGCCACTCGCAAAGGTGGCAACTAGGGTTATGTGGCAAGGAGATTTAAAAGAAGCCTTGAAATTTTATGATCAATTTAAACGCGTAGATTTTAAGAAAATGCGTCCTAAAATGCCAAATTTTGTAAGCGTAAAAGAAGCGGTCTTTCCTTTTGCAAAACTTAGCGGAAGCGATTTAGAGCTGGGTCCTGAAATGCGTTCAACTGGCGAAGTAATGGGCATTAGCAAGGATTTTGCAAATTCTTATGCTAAGTCTCAAGTGGCTGCTTTTAATGATTTGCCAGAAAGTGGCGTGATTTTCATCTCTTTAAAAGAAAGGGATAAAAAATTTGCTAAAAAAATCGCCGCAGAGTATTCTAAACTAGGCTTTAAACTAATGGCAACAAGTGGCACTTGTAAAGAAATCGAGCAAGCGGGCTTTGAGTGTGAGTTTGTTTATAAAATTTCAGAAGGGCGTCCAAATGTGGAGGATAAGCTTAAAAATGGCGAGATTAATTTAGTCATCAACACAAGCGATGAAAAAAGCGTCAAAGAAGATACTAAAAAAATAAGAGCTAATATCATACGCTTTAAAACGCCTTATTTTACAAATCTTCGTGCTGCTTTAGCTGGCGCAAAGAGCATAAAAGCCATACAAAATAAGAGCTATTTAGAGGTGAAAAGCTTACAGGAATGGCTAAAGGGATGAGTTTAGTATTTAAAAATAATACGCAAAAATATTCACAAAAACATCTCAATAAAAATTTAAGTATAAATTTAGGTAGCTTTTATACTCCAAAATTTTTAGTTCAAAAGGCTTATGAGTTTTTGAGTAAATATATAAATTTAAATAAAGATTATATTTTTTTAGATAGCTCTTGTGGCTATGGAGATTTTTTTATTAAAGATTTAAATTATATAGCAGCCGATATTGATAAAAAGGCTTTAGAAATTTTGCAAGAAAAAAATCTTAAAAATCTTAAAATCATTCACACTAATTCACTAGAAAATCTTAATCGTGCTAAATTTGGCATTAAACAAAATGATAATCTTATAATCATAGGAAATCCCCCCTATAATGATAGAACTTCCATTATCAAAGCAGAGCTTAAAAAAGAGATTTTTAGTTGTGACGAAAAGCTTAAACATAGAGATTTAGGTATCTCATTTTTACGCTCTTATGATGTGTTAAGTCCTCAATTTATTTGTGTTTTACATCCGCTTTCTTATCTTATTAAGCAAAGTAATTTTAAAGCCCTAAACTCTTTTAGGCAAAACTATAAACTTATTGATAATTTGATAATTTCTTCGCAATTTTTTACGCCAAACTCAAATACCTTTTTTCCCATTATCATTGCCCTTTATACAAAAGATAGCGAGGGGATGAGTTATGAATACATAAGAAATTATGAGTTTAAAACCTTTGAAAACACCCACTTTTGCCTAAAGGATTTTCATTTTATAAACCCTTACATTAATAAATACCCAAATTTAAAAGATTCTCGCAAAGAAGTGGCATTTTTTCACACCTTAAGAGATATAAACGCCCTTAAACGTAATCAAAGCTTTATGTCTAAGCCAAGTTCAAATTCTATAAAAGTTTTCAAAGAAAATTTAAAATATTATGTTTATATTCACTTTTTTAAAAAATATGCTAAATTTTTGCCATATTATTATGGAAATTTAGATATTTTTTTATTTAAGAACTTTGAAAAAATAGCTTGTGAGCTTGAAAAATGGTTTTTTGATAGAAATTTAAATACTTGCAAAATTGATGCTTATTTTAAGAAAAATTTTGAAAAATTAGGAGTTATAATTGATAATTAACGAAAAAGAAAAGATTATAAAATATCCCTTAGCCCTTACCGCTGTGGCGAGCAAAATTAGAATCAAAGAGCGTTTAACCTTTAGTGATTATGGGCTACCTATTGCACCTACAAAAACGCTTATCAATCAAAAACATTATATAGAATGGCAAATAGGCTATGATGAAGTGGTAGGAAAGGAGGATTTTCATTTTTATGGTGCAAATACAAAGCCTAAAAAGCTTTATGAGCTAAGCTTTATTATTCAAAAATTTTATAAGTGGGATATTATTTCTGGGCAAGATTTAATGAACCTTAAGGATTTTTTAAAAAACAATACAGATATTATTGAGGATAAACTTGAAATTTCAAGAACTATGTTTAAAGAATATGAATTTGCAAATTTAAATTTTTTAAAATCCTTTGTTTCCTATCCTTTACTTGTTTATAAGCTTAATCATAATAGTTTTTTAAGCGAGATTATCATTAAAGAAAAGCAAAGGGCAGTGGGCATTCAAGCTATGCTTTATTTTTGTTTTCCCTTAAGCTTGCTTGAAAATGAAAAAGAAGAGAAAAATTTCTTAAATAGATATATTAAGAGCAAAGAAAAAGGTTATTTAAAAATAGATTCTACAAATATAGATATATTTTTACAAATGTTAAAAATCTTTGGAATCTTAAGTAAAAATCATAAACACGATGTCATTGAAATTTTAGATTTTATTTTAAAATGATGATTTACCTAGTGCAAACGGATACCACAGTGGGCTTTTTGAGTAAGGATTTAAAAAAGCTAAACGCACTTAAAAATAGAGCTTTAAATCAGCCTTGTATTATAACTACTGCTAAATTTAGCGAATTAAAAGAGCTTGTGCGCGTGCCAAGCAAGTTTAAAAACCGCGTTAAAAGAGCAAAAAAAACGACTTTTATTTATCAAAAATCTAGATTTTTTGATATAACAAAACTTGATTTAAATGCCTTAAATTTAAGCATTTCAAAAAATTCTTTAAATTCAAAAAGCCCTAAAAAAACTGAACAAAAAGAAAATTTATCAGCAAAAAATTTACAAAATGAGAATTCAAGCTTTTTAAAAAAAGAGCAAAAAAAAGAATTCATTTCTTTTAATAATAAGGCTTTTAAAAATTTAAACTCAAAAAACTTAAGCTTGCAAAATTTAAATCAAAGCCTTGCTATGCGCGTCATCAAAGAGGGCTCACACGCCTTATTTTTAGAAAAAAACGGAGCCTTTTTCTCAAGCTCAGCCAACACTCACAAGGCTAAATTTGATGAAAAATGGGCAAAACAACAAGCAGATATTATCATCGATAAGATTTTTTTTGAAAGCAAGGCTTCAAATTTAATCAAACTTTCTCGCTCAAAACTAAAAAAAATTCGCTGATTCAAAATATATAATATTGAAATTTAAAGCCTGATTTTAAAATTTTTAGTTTTAAAAATAATCGCTCAATTTTTAGCAAAAATTTAAAATTTTAATCACTTGGTAAGGATTTTGACATTTTAAAACTGAATTGATTGATGATTTTTAGGGGTTTAAGAAAGGATGAAAAATCACTTAAATGAATTTCTTGGTAGATTTTGGAATTTAAAATTTCACTTCGTTAAATTAAAAATAACGAAGTGAAGCAAGGTTTATTTATCTCTTAAATTAAGCTCGTTGATGAGTTTAGAATACTCTTCGTAATTTTTTCTCTTAAGATAAGATAAAAGTCTTTTTCTTTGCCCTACGAGCTTTAAAAGCCCTAAGCGGGATGAAAAGTCCTTTTTGTAAATCTTTAAATGCTCGGTTAAATCATTAATCCTAGCACTTAAAAGTGCAATTTGCACAGCAGTTGAGCCTGTGTCCTTTTCTTTTTTCGCAAATTTTGCGATAATCTCAGCCTTTTTCGCCGAATCCAAAGCCATTTTGACCTCCTGATTGGTATAAATTAAAGCTTTAATTATACCCTAAAAAACAAATTTTTAGCTTAAAGTTATGAAATTTTTAAGTGCAATTTAAAAACTCGTATCGCCGACGGCTTGTCTTTTGAGCGCTTTTAAGGGAATTTGATTTTTTAAACTGAGACAGGTTTCATCTAGCCTTGTTTAAAAAATTCTACACAACCCTTAAAACACCATCAAAATCCAGTGCCTTAAATTTCACTGCAAAATTAATTTAATATAAATTAAAATAAATCATTAATTTTTATATTTAAAGCAAAAAAAAGAGTGAAATTTAAGAAAAAATTTACTATAATAAAAAGTTTAAACTTAAATTTAAGGAAATTTTATGCTTTTTACACGAGCTAGCGAGTATGCCTTACTTGCCTTAATTTACATTTGCGATAAAGATAAGCCACAAGATGTTGAAACTATGGCTTTTGAGCTTGATATTTCGCGCTCTTTTTTGGCTAAAATTTTGCAAGTTTTAGCAAGAGATGGGCTTCTTCATTCTTATAAGGGCGCAAAAGGTGGCTTTGAGCTTGTTAAAAAGCCTGAAGAATACACCCTTAAAGAGATAGTTGATAGTGCCGAGAAAAAGCAAGTCAGCATCTTTGAATGCTCTCAAGGAATTTGCCCTACAAATAAAGAAGATAGGTGCTATATGCTACCTGTTTTAAAGGATTTACAAGCAAAAATGGACGAGCATTTAAAGCATGTTAGTCTAGCTGATGTGCTTCGCAGTAGAAAATAAAAAGTAAATTTTAAGAATGGCAAAAAGAAAAACCCTTGATTTAGTCCTACCCTTTTTGCAGCCCTTAATCGGTCCTGTTTTAAAGGCAAAGTCGCTTACTATAGTTGCTTTCATCGTTTGTATACTAGCCATTATCATCGTGCCTTTGCCAGCGGCGATTTTGGACTTTTTCTTAGCCTTAAGCATTGCCATTTCAGTTTTAATCATACTCATTTCAATTTATGTGCCAAAACCTACTGATTTAACGACTTTTCCAACTCTCATTCTCATCATCACGCTTTTTCGCCTTGCTTTAAATATCGCTACAACGAGAATGATTTTAAGTGAAGGACATAACGGACCAAGTGCTGTAAGCGAGATTATCGCTAGTTTTGGCAAATTTGTGATAGGAGATAATTATTTTATTGGTATTGTGATTTTTTCCATTCTTGTCATTATAAATTTTATGGTCGTTACAAAAGGTAGCACGCGCGTGGCTGAAGTACAGGCGCGCTTTACCCTTGATGCTATGCCGGGTAAGCAAATGGCTATTGATGCGGATTTAAATGCTGGGCTCATCGATGAAAACACCGCCAAGCAGCGCCGTCAAGACATCATCGCTGAAGCAAATTTTTACGGTGCAATGGATGGTTCTAGTAAATTCATTAAAGGAGACGCTGTTGCTGGGATTTTAATCACCATTATAAACTTAGTCGTGGGCGTGGCTATTGGCAGCTTTCAGCATGGACTTCCTTTAAATGAGTGCTTTCAAACTTATACCATTTTAACCATAGGAGACGGCCTAGTCTCACAAATACCAGGTCTTATTACTTCAACAGCCACTGCCATCATCATCACACGCGCGAGTAAAGATGATGAGAATTTTGCTGAGGGCTCTTTAAATCAGCTCTTAGGAGAGTATCGCACTCTTATGATAGTAGGTTTTACCTTGCTTTTATTTGCTTTAGTACCTGGACTTCCACAGCTTTCACTGGGCTTTATGGCTCTTGTCTTTTTAGGAATTGGCTTTGTAGCAAAGCAGGTAAAAGAGGGCAAAATCGATGCAAATTTACAAAAAAATAAGGCTTCAGCCAAGGACTCAGTAACAGCACCTTTGCCTAAAAAGAGCGAAGAAGAAATCATTAAAGAAGAAGAACATAGAATTAGCGATATATTAAAGATTGAAATTTTAGAGCTTGAGCTAGGATATGGGCTCATTCGTTTGGCTGAGAGTGAGCTTACAGAGCGCATAAGATCGATGCGTAGAAGCATAGCTTCTGCACTTGGTTTTTTAATGCCAAAAATTAGAATTAGAGATAATCTTAAATTAAAGCCTAATGAATACTGCTTCAAGCTTAAGGGCGTGCCTATTGCCGCGGCTGAAATTTATCCCGATAAATACTTAGCAATGGATAGTGGCTTTATAACAAAAGAAGTTGAGGGTATTGCAGTAAAAGATCCTGTATTTCACACAGACGCGCTTTGGATTGATGCGAGTTTAAAAGATGAAGCCGTGCTTAATGGCTATAATGTAATAAATCCAGCAGGCGTTATCACAACTCATATGAGCGAGCTTATAAAAGCTCACGCTAGTGAGCTTTTAACTCGCCAAGAGGTGCAAAATTTATTAGAAAAGGTCAAGAAAGACTATCCTGTCATTGTAGAAGATGCTACTTCTGTGGCAAGTGTGGGTATGATACAAAAAGTGCTTAAAAACTTACTTAAAAATCAAATTCCAATCAAAGATATGCTCACTATACTTGAAGCCATCACGGATATCAGTGAAGTGAGTAAAAATTTTGATATGATAATTGAGCATGTGCGTGCTGCTCTTGCAAGGGTAATTACAAATCTTTATGTCGATGAAAAGGGAAATTTAAGCTTTTATATCTTAGATTCTGCAAGCTCTGCTAAATTAATGGAGCTTTTGCAGTTTAAAGACGGGGTGTATCATTTAGCCTTAAATGTGGCTCAAACAGGAGCCATAGTAGAAGCCTTTAAGGCTGAGGTTGCAGCGGTTAAAAATACTAGAATTACACCATTTATTCTATGTGTAGAACCTCAGCTTAGAAAATTTATGGCTGATATTTGCTCTAATTTTAATATTAATATCACCGTGCTTTCTTTTGCTGAAATTGCTGAAAATACAAATTTTGAAACAGAGGGTATTATAAAAATAGAGCTTTGAGTTTAAATTTAACCTTAAATTTAAATGCGGTATTTAAATTTTTAAGCACTTATAAAAAAATGCTTTTGTCTCTTAGAAAAAACGCCTTAGCGTTTAAGTTTTAATATGGCAAAGCGCTTAAGTGGCTTAAAAATTTAATAGTTTAGGGTTTAAATTTTATAAAATATAAAAAACAGATTGTCAAATTTAAACCCTAGCAGGGTTTTAAAATTTAAACTTATAAATTACAAGGAAAAAAATGCAAATTTATCATCTTTCACATATTGATTTAGACGGTTATGCTTGCCAGTTTGTAGTGCAGCATTTTTTAAAAAAGGTGCATTTTTATAATTCAAATTATGGTAGAGAAATCAATGATAATTTTTATGCTATCTTAAACAAAATCAACGAAGGCTTAGAAAAAAATCCTGATGAAAAATCCTTTCTTTTAATCAGCGATTTAAATTTAACTCTTGCTCAATGTGAAGAATTTAGCAAGGCTTTAGAAAATAAAAACACCTTTTTGCTTTTACTTGATCATCACAAAAGTGGGCTTGAATGTGCTTTAAAATACGAGTGGTATTTTTTAGATGATAAAAAATGTGCGACAAAAATTGTTTATGAGTTTTTTGCTGATATTTATGGGCGCGATGAAAGGCTAGAAGAGCTTGTAAATGTGGTTAATGCTGTGGATTTGTGGCTTAAGGATGATAAGGACTTTGAGCTTGGCAAAGTCTTTTTAAACCTTGTGGCTGGAGCTAAGGAGCTTAACCGTGTAATGTTTAATAAAAAGCATATAGAATATATCTTTTTTTTACTGGATAAAGCAAGCTATTTTATAGGACAAAAAGACGCGCCAATAGAGCTTGATAATGCTTTGCATTTCATTAAAAAAAGCTTTTTTAAAGATCAAAATGACGATACTTTAAGCAATCTTATCAGCAGCTTTATCACAGAGCTTTTAAGCGAGCAAAAGCATAAATTTGTCATTTTTTATGAGGGCAAAAAGGGGATTTTAACGACAAATATAGGCAATACTTCAGTCATAGGCAATGAATTTTTAGTTAAAAATCCTGAATTTGACTTTTTTTTGGATGTAAGTTCTAAGAAAACTTTAAGTTTTCGTGCAAATGATAAAATAGATGTGAGTTTAATGGCTAAAAAGCTAGTCGGTGGTGGTGGGCATAAAAACGCTAGTGGCGGACTTTTTGTAAGCTTTAAAGATAGCATTAATTATGAAGTGATTAAGGCTCAAATTATGGATTTAATCACTTCTAAAACAAGTCAAATGGAGGCAAAAAATGAGTGAAAAAGAACAAATAGCAGATTTACAATACGAGCTTAGCATTACTCTTGAAGCCTTGCTTTATTATGCGGGTGTTAAAAAAGAAAAGCTTGAAAGTGCTGTGGATGCTTATATAGAATGCATTGATGAGGTGCTAGAAAATAGCGAGTTTGAGGGCGTGGATGAGATTATCGCTGTGATTAATCATCTTAAAAAATACAAACACGAGCTTTTTGTGTGATTAAATTACTAAATTTAAATACTTTTAAGAATAATGTTATTAGATGCACTTATAAATTTTAATTTTGAAAAAAGATTGTAAATTTTAGGTATTAAAAATTATATAGCATAAAACAAACCGGCTTTTTAAGCCCTTAAAAGTATTAAATTTCAATTTTTTACGAAATTTTCATTCATTTTTTGGCTTTTTTTCTACTACACTTTTAATTAAATCCTTAATTTCTTTATCATAAATTTCATCTTGCTCGATTTTCTCAAGCATTTTAAAGCCTGCTTCAATGATAGCAAAAAGCTCAGGCTTGGTATATTTATAGCGCTGCAGTGTGCGCGTGGTGATTTTTAAAATTCTTGCTTTGTCTTGCTGGGTATATTTCATTTTAATGCTTTGCCTTGTTTAAATTTAAGGAATTTAAATATAAATTTTCTTTAAATCAAATTACGACAATAATTCATAAATTTATATAAATATAAGAAATATTATCGTATAATCAAGATCGTAAATTTATTTTAAGGAGAAAAAATGTTAAAACTCGTTTTAACTTGCCTTTTAGCTGCACTTATTAGCGCGTGTGCTTACACTCAAGGCACAGAAGTTCAAGCTTCAAATTTTGAGCAGCTTAAGGAAAATAAAAGCACAAAAGCGGATGTGGAAAAAATGGTGGGTTATCCACAACGCAAGCAAACTTTGGGTGCGAATGAAATTTGGTATTATGATTTTACAAAAATTTCACACAATCCTTTTGGCGGCAATGTTGATGAAAGCACGGTTTTTGAGTTTAATAAAAAAGGTGTTTTGATTAAAAAATACAAAACAAAAGGTAGTGGCAACGTGAATCCTTTGCTTAGAAAATAGGAGTAAATTATGGAAGAAAAATATCAAAAAGTCTTTAAGGTTTCTCTTTTTGTCTATATTTGGAAAGCTTTGGTATGCGCTTTGATTTGTCTTATCCTTGCAAATATCGGCGGATGGGCTTGGTATGTTATAGGGGTTTTAATCTTTGCTTTACTTGGACATTTTATAGCTTTATACAATACTTGTTAAAAAAATTACAAAAGATTTTGTAAAATTTTCACTTATTTCCTTTATTCCAATTTTTATTTTTTGGACTTTTTATTTCATTATATATGTTTTAGATTATAGTGTTCCATTTTTTTATTTTGGACAATATCAAACATTAAGATCTATTGATTTTTTCTAATCCCCTCCTCTAACGCTTTTTTAGAGAAAGCTTTTAAACTTTTACTTAGACTTTATTTGGCATTTATTTAAATGTGTTTTAAGGAAATTATTGATGACTAAATCGGTTAGTTCCCTTATGGCTCTTAGTGATACTATAACTAAGCTTGAGGAAATGAATAGAGAATATGCTAAAGCCATAGAAGCAAATAAGGTGCTTATAGATAAAAGTAAAGTGTCTTTCCAAAAGAGCTACTTTGGCTATTTTTACACATTCATTGATTATTTATAGTGTTCCTTTTTTATTAAGAAGCCATTTCTCTCTCGTCTTTCTTACCCAAAACTTTCCAAGCTTCCTTAAAAAACATTTTCTTATTGACATATTGTGTTAAAGGGATTTTTTCATCACTCATACCCTCATAAGTCGTTTTTTTGCCAAGTTCTAAAAGTGAGCTTTCCGCCTGTGCTATGGCTCTATGCAATTTGCCATTAGCAAAGACCATCATTTCGCCATTATTCATATTTGTAACTTCATTATGCTCGAAAGCATCTTTTTCCTCTACTTTGTAACTATCCTCCACGCTACCTTCAGCCTTAGCCGTGCTTCTTCTTTTAGTAAAATCTCTACTCATCACTTTAATTTTTTCAACCATTTTTGCGTAAAATTCTGTTGTTTCAGGGTGCTACTAAGCTTTATATGAATGAAGCCGGTGTTTATATCTTTAAAGGCTTAATACTTCTCATCACTTTAAATACTGCCTTTTTCAAGCATCTTAACAATCATTAAAGCAGAACCAAAAAAGGCAATTAAAGCAAAAACAGCACAGAGTATCCCTAACATTACTCCAACTCCTCAATTTGTTTTAAAATTTTATATATTCTCTTGCTAAAAGCATACAACAAAATACAAGCAAAAATAACCCCTAAAACAATAAACAATGCTTGTATCCAATCAATGCGACTATAATTTAAAACACAAAAACCAAATATCCCAAATAAAGCGGTGAGAAAAGCCAACATTAATGCTTTTAAAACATCAATTTCTAATTTTATTCTCTCTTTTTTACTCATATGAAGATTATAGCATAAAAATATTTTACTTCTATAAATTTTTTATTTTTGGAGTATTTTAAAATTGCTGTAAGCAATTTTTCGTGAATCACCCCCACCTAAGAGGTGAGGGCTTCCTAACTAAAGCTAAGCAATCTTAGCTAACTTGAGAGGCTTTTTGTTTATAGTCTAATAGGCTAATTCCTAACCCAAACGACTTTAATCCACGCTCTAAGATATTGATACTAGCATTGATATCTCGGTGGATTACATTTCCACAATCACATTTTAAAATTCTATCTTGCAAGGTTAAATTGTGTATTTCCCCGCACACATTGCAAGTTTTGCTTGTATATTGTGGAGCGACTTTTACAAAGAATTTGCCATTATGCAATGCTTTATATTCTAGCATTTGTGAGAATTGATAGAATGATGTATTAAGAATTGAGCGATTTAACCCGCTTTTTTGTTTGACATTTTTTAGTTTTGCTTTTTTTGTCATATTTTTATTCTTTAATGCCTCAACTGCTATCAAGTCAAATTCTTTTATTAGTTTTGTAGTTATCTTTTGATAACTATCTTTTTTGATATTATTGCACCTTTCATAGATTTTGTTTAGTTGCTTTTGGGTTTTTTTGAAGTTACCTCCTAGCTTTGTTTTAGATTCTTTTGCCTTTAAAATTCTGCGAGATTGTTTTCTTTGTAATCTTTTAAATGTGGAGTCATATTTTTTGGCATTGATTTTTTTAGATAATGTTTTGATTAGGCTTTTATTGCTTAATGCTATATCATTTATATTTAAATCTATTCCTATACATTTTTGCGGTTTTATATTTTGTAAGTTTAATTGATTTACTTCTTGTTTGTAGGTAATACTTAAACAAATGTAGTATTTATCATTACTTTTGCTTATTGTGATTTGATTTAGCTTATAGTCTTTTGGTAATTCCCTACTATAACGCATTTTTAAAGGCATATTCATAAGTTTAAAGATTTTAAATTTAGCGTTATTAGAATCTAGTATTTGATAGCCTTGATTGTTCCAATTAAAAGAAGTTTTAGCAAGTTTAGAGTTTTTAAAGTTAGGCATACCTAGCTTTAGGGCTTTTGCTTTTTGTTTTGGTGTGTTTGCTATATCAATAGCTCTTAGCCTCTGCGTAACCATCTCTTTAGTAAATGCTCTTTTAGTAGCTTTTAAAAAATTTAGCCTTGCTTGTTGTATTGTTACTGACTTAAATGGCAATTCTCTTTGGTTTAAGGCTACTTTTACTAATCTATCATAATCAACTGCTTTAAGGTATTTTCTTTGTTCTTTTGGCAAGTCTTTATTAGCTTCGCGCTCTTTTTGCCATAAGTTTAAGCATATATTGTAGGCTTGATTGTAGATGAAACATTGATGGTCTAATGCCTTTGCTTGTTCTATGTTTGGGTAGATTCTATATTTAAAGCCTTTTGTGATTTCCACTATAGATTCCTATATGCTTTTGTGCGTTTATCTAAATTTTCACCTTTTTCTTTTACGCCTTGATTTTCAACATATTTTTTTAAAACTTCTAAACTAACACCGCCTGTGGTAGCTAAAAAATAGCTTCTGCTCCAAAAATACTCTCTCCACAAATATTTTTTTATATGTTGAAATTCTTGCTTAATTAGTCTGCTTGAAGCGGTTTTATAAGCGTTAATGAATTTTACTAATTCACTTTTTGGCTCTGCTTCAAAAAGTATATGTAAATGGTCTATATCGTGGTTAAATTCTATTATTTTAAGGCTATATCTTGGGTTTGTTGCAATATAGTAAATAAAGCCATTTTCTTTTAAATTTAAAATTAAATTTGCAAGAATGTCTTTGTATTTTTTATCCTCATTAATGCTAAATTGTTTTTTAATCAAATCATCAAAAACCTCAATATCATTGATATTTGCCTTTTCTTTTTGTTCTTCACAAAAACACAAAATATTTTTTGTAAAATCTTTGAAATTTTTGTCCTCTACGCTTTTAGAAAATTCGTAAAGGTTTTTTACACTATTTATGACGCTCATTTTTTCTCCTTTTGATTTAATCTTAAAGAGTAACACTTTATTTTTTAGAGTAACAAGACTGTAGTGTTACTCTTTAAAATTAATTTCAATAAGGCTTTCCTCTCTTTCTTATTTTTTGTTCTATAAGTTCATCGTAACTTTTAGCTTTGTTAGAGTCAAAACTAGGTTTTAATTCTTCATTGTCAAAAAGCGAAGTGCTTTGGGTTTCTTCTTTATGTTCTTTACTATTCTTTAAGATAGGTTTCACTTAAACTTTCTAAATGCTTTTTACAATAAGGACAATTTGAGTCAGAAAATACATAAACATTTTTACTACCATTTCCTAATGTAATGAAATTGTTTTGTTTTTTAAGCATAGAAATAATTTCAAATTCAAGTTTTTCTTTGATGATTTTTGAGGCTATTTCTTTGTAAGATTTTTGATTTTTAATATTTACAAAATCCGTAAAAAAATAATTGTCTTTTATGAAGATAGGTTCAATCATTTTTAAATCATCTTGAGTAAATTCTAATAATGATAAATATCAAGGAGACTTTGAAGACTATTTACAATATTTTTGTGCCGAAAAAGAAGGCTGTTGTGCTATCTACACCATGGATAAAAAATTTCCAAATTTAAAAATACCTGTAAAAAGATATGGCGAGATTGATATTTAATGTTGTTTTGAATAGTGCATTTACTTCATATTGTCATCATAAAATGTTATCTGCAATATTGCAGATAACACAATCGAGATTAAAAAATGCACTTTTTAACTTGACAATTAAAATACCATACAATTTTGTTTCATAAAGTTAGTTCATTTTGGATAATTTTATGAAACAAAAATCAAAAACTATGCTTTTGTCTCAAAAAAATACACAAAATGAACTTTTGATATTAGTTTTTGTTTCAAAAATTGAAACAAAAAATATATTTTAACTTGACAATTAAAAAAATTACTATTTAATATCGTAAATTTATGTCTCAGTTGGAATTTTACCTTGGGAAAAAGGAGCTTATGGCATACAATGGCAAGATATAGGCGGAGCATCCTATCAGCTAGGTTTTATTACTTATATTTTTAAAGCCTATAATTTATCGATAAATCACCGCTTTACAAATACATCGAATTTGTATGTAAAAAGAATCAGTCACGGTGATAAATTTGTTACCTTAGTCAATGAATATCTTTCAAAGCTTCACGCACACGATAGAGCGACAAAGATCAATCATTGATTTAAAAAAGGAAAATATTTTAAATCAAAAAGCAAGGTTCATCATCCTTACTTTTATAAATTTTAACACCTTGAGAATTTATAGTTTTTTATATAAATTATTTTAAAGATTTAAGTTCATTTATTCTAAAATTTCAAGCACAATTTCATGCTTTAAGCCTTGTTTTTTCATTTCTAAAAGCCTTAAATTTGCGGGCAGATTTTCAAGTAAAGTAGCGTTATTTTTAGCGCTCATTTTTGCAGCAAGTCTTAGCAAAATGCCCCTATAAGCCTTGGCAAAATGACTGATGACTTTGCCTTTTTTCAAAAATTTATAAGTGAAAAATTCTTTCTTAGGGGTGTAAAATTTCTCATAAAATCCCGCCCTTAAATCTAAAATTTCTTCATCTTTCAAAAACTCATCCAAAGCCTTTGAAAATTCTTTTTTATAAAAGCTTTCTATGTTTAAATTTTCAAGCTTTGCGCCTTGTTTGAGCTTGTAGTTTGGCACTTCATCACTGGCTAAAATAGGACCAAAAAGATTAGAAAAAATCAGCGTATTTTCAAGCACATACTGCTTAGAAGCCGCGCTTAAATCCTTAAAATTAAGATAAGAAAAAGCAACACCCGTGTATCTTAAAATCGCCGCACAAGTCTTTTGAGCAAACAAATCTTTCTTAAAACTCTTAATTTGCGCCTCGTTTTTAAGCTCGAAAAAGTCTGCTAAAGTCTTTAAATCAGCATTTAAAACAAAGTCATTAAAGGCTTTTAGCACAATTTTTCTTTTATCAAAAAGTTCTTTAAAAATGAAAGAGTTTTCATTCAGGCAGGGCTGCGTGGTAAGCTCGCTTTTGGCTTCGCTGGGAGAAAAGAGGATTTTCATCATTTATCTTTAAAATTTGCCTTGATCTGCAAAAGCAAATCAAGGCAAAGGCTCTTAAAGCCTTGATTCATATCTTCTAAGCATATAAAGTCTTTTGAGCATTTTTTTGCGCGCTGAAATTTTTTGCTTTTTGCGAATTTCAGTCATCGGCTCGAAAAACCTACGTGCGCGCACTTCAGTAACGACTAAATTTCTATCCACTTGCTTTTTAAATTTACGATAAGCTTCATCAAAGCTTTCATTTGCATGCACTTTAATTCCTGGCATAAACATCACCACCTTTCTTTGAAAAGCTTTGATTATAGCACAAATTTACAAATTTAAAGCTGAATTTAAAAATAAATTCAAACTCTTAAAAGTTCAATGCCTGATTAAAATTTGATAAATTCGGCATTTGAATTGAATTAAGTCAAAAATTACCCAAATTAAATTTAAATTTTCTTTTAGTTTTGTCGTAGTATAATCAAATTATCAGCTTTTTGATAAAATTAAATAAGGATTATTAATGATAAATGCTTCAGCTTCAGCTCCTATAAAAAAGGACTTTAGGACACATTACACGCACAAGCGCCATATCGTTTTTGCACTCATTACCTGTATTGTTTTAGCACTTCCTTTTATCAAAATCAATGGCAATCATTTCTTTTTGCTCAGTTTTGACCATAAAAAACTGGATTTATTTTTTATTTCTTTTAGCACACAAGAGCTTTATTTGATGCCTTTTTTGCTGATTTTACTTTTTGTGGGCGTGTTTTTTGTAACGACTTTAGGCGGGCGCATTTGGTGTGCTTGGAGCTGTCCGCAGACCATATTTCGCACGATTTATAGAGATTTTATCCAAACAAAACTCCTTAAAATTCGCACTTCTCCCGCGAATAAACAAAAGCATTTTAGCGGACATTTCATCAAAAAGGGCTTAGGGATTTTACTCTTTTTTGTTCTTTCTTTAATCGCTGTGGCGAATTTGCTTTGGTATTTCGTGCCGCCTGAGGATTTTTTTGTCTATATTTTAAATCCTAGCGAGCATCCTTTAGTCCTTGGGATTTTACTTATCGGCGCGGCTCTTTTTACGCTAGATATCACTGTGATTAAGGAGAATTTTTGCATTTATGTTTGCCCTTATGCACGCATTCAAAGCGTGATGTTTGACACTTCAACGATTCAAGTCATTTATGATGAGGAGCGTGGGGGCAAAATTTATGAAGGACACACAAAGCTTTATAAAAAGCCCCCACAAGGTGATTGCGTGGGCTGTGAAGCATGTGTGATGGTGTGTCCTACACATATTGACATTCGTCAAGGTATGCAGCTTGAGTGTATCAACTGCCTTGAGTGCGCGGATGCTTGCTCAAATATTCAAAACAAGCTCAATCGCCCAAGTCTCATCAACTGGACGAGCTTTGAAGCTGAAAAAACGCACCAAAAAGTGCGTTACATCCGCTTTAGAACGGTGGCTTATTTCATCGTGCTTTTAATCGCACTGGCTGCTTTTTTCATCATGGGAAGCACAAAAGAACATATGCTTTTAAATATCAACCGCAGCAGCGAGCTTTACAGCATTAGCAACAAGGACGCGCAAACTGAAGTTACAAATGCTTATATCTTTTTATTTCAAAATACGGATAATAAAGACCACCGCTATTATTTTGAAGCAAGCATTGATGGTGTGCCAAACGCACTTGAAATCGTGCGTCCAAGCAAGGATTTTAAACTTCCAGCTGGGGCAAAAACAAAGCAAATCGTCATTTTAAAAGCAAATGAAATCCTAAAAAACGAGCATTTAAAAGCTTCAAACAACACTGACATTATTTTACCGCTTAAAATCAAGGCTTACGCGGTGGATGATAAAGAAAAAATCGTCGTTTATAGAGATAGCATTTTCGTCTATCCTAAAAAAGAAGCGCTTGAAAATGCTAAAAAATAATATCTTTAATAATTACAAAACTACACCACGAGTTTTGTAATTTAAGAAATTTAAATCAAATTTAGAAATTTTGCTCTTAAAACAAAGGTCAAGTTCTTGCGATGATAATATCAATGAGCATTTTAAAATCTAAAACCCATTGTTTTAAATTGCACTAAAATTTTGCTACCCTTGAGTTTTATGTGTGAAGTTAATATCGTTTTATCTTTGGTTTAAAAAATTAGAAATAGGAGCTGTTGCTGGGAGAATTTGTTTAAACTAAAATAAATCTTAAAATTTTTGTGATTTTACCATACATTTTAATCAAACAAATTCTTTTCAATGCCTATTTTAAAAACCTCATAGCTTTTAAAGCTTGCAACGCGTCCTTTAGCGGTGCGCTCTATGTAGCCATTTGCAAGCAAGTAAGGCTCTATGACATCCTCGATAGTGTTTTCATCTTCGCTCAAAGCCGCAGCTATGCTAGCAAGCCCTAAAGGACGCCTTTTAGCCGCTGTTAAAAGCTCTAAATAACGCAAATCCATACTATCAAAGCCAAGCTCATTCACGCCAAGCGAGTTTAGTGCTTCTTTTGCACGCTTTAGTGTGATGATATTTTCATCGGCCACATCGGCAAAGTCGCGCACCCTTTTTAAAAGCCTTAAAGCAATTCTAGGCGTGCTGCGGCTTCTTTTTGCAATCTCAAGTGCGGCTTCTTTTTCACACTCCTTACCAAGCTTTAAGCCCGCTTTTTGAATGATTAAAGCAAGCTCTTCATCTTTGTAAAACTCAAGGCGAAATTGCATACCAAAACGATCTCTTAAAGGATTAGAAAGCATTCCAGCGCGCGTTGTCGCACCTATGAGCGTAAATTTAGGCAAATCAATCTTTATCGTTTGAGCAGCAGGCCCACTTCCTATGATAATATCAAGCCTAAAATCTTCCATCGCAGGATATAAAACTTCTTCAATAGCCGGGCTAAGGCGGTGAATTTCATCGATAAATAGCACATCGCCTTCGCTTAAATTTGTTAAAATAGCGGCTAAATCCCCGCTTTTTTCTATCATCGGAGCGGCTGTTGTTTTGATATTTGCACTCATTTCAGTGGCGATAATGTTAGCTAAGGTCGTTTTGCCAAGCCCTGCTGGTCCACTAAAAAGGATGTGATCAAGGCACTCATTTCGCTTTTTAGCCGCTTTTATAAAAACATTTAAGTTTTTTTTGATATTTTCTTGTCCTATGTAGCCCTCAAAAGTGCTTGGACGCAAGGAGTTTTCATAGTTTTCATCAAAGGAGATTTTTTCAATTTCTACGATTCTGTCCATAATTTTGCTTAAAAATTTGATTTTAAAATTAAGATTTTAGCTAAATTTTGCTACAATTTGCATAAATTTTTTTAAAAATGACGATTTAAAAATGGGAATATTAGAACAATTAGAGCTTGAATATGAGCTTGATGAGGTGGAGAAGTTTTTGCACTTTTTTAGGATACTGTGCGATGAGTTTGAGCCTTTAATTATAGAGCTTTCAAGCAAGGATAAATACAAGAGCGCTCTTGAAAAAATAGAGCAACTCGCGCACAATACAGCCTGGGCTGCTAGACGTTTAAGCTTGGCTGAAGTTACTGATTTTTGCGTTTTTTGCGAAGAGATGATGAATGAAGCGAAGAAATTTGAGGGTCCAGCAAGCGATGAGTTTATCGACTGGATGCTTTTAGTGGGCGAGCAGTTTGAAAATTATTGCAAATCTTATGAAGAAAATGCGTCAAATTTAGCTCTTTTTAATCCATTAATTGTTAATGTTCCAAATGTCATTTCTTTGTAATGGGGACGACTTGGCTTCGACAAGAATGTGGTGGCTTAAGTGGCATACCGCTTTGGGCAAAGCGTTAAAAGCCTGATTAAATTTAAACGCAAACAACGCGAAATTTGCTCCTGCTTACGCTAAAGCTGCGTGAGTTCAGTTGAGCCTTGCTTTTAAGCGATGCTATCTAGCTTAAAAGTGAGTTAGCTTTGATAGTGTAGCCTTGAAATTGACGCATTTGAGGTGAAATTCAGTCTTAGCTAGGGCGCTGGGCTTTGGAGAATGAGCCTTGCCTTAGTGAAATAATCATTCTTGCTAAGTATGTAGAGGCTTTTGCTAAGGCATTTTTGGACAGGGGTTCAATTCCCCTCGTCTCCACCAAATTTTTTAAATTTTTCTATCTTTTTTAAATTTCCTTGTTTATAAGTGTAGCACTTGATAAAAAGAAATAATTTATAATTTTCTAAGTCGCATAGCTTTCAACAAGCTTTTGAACGAGTAAATTCCACCCATCCACAAGCACAAAAATAAGCAGTTTAAAAGGCAAAGATATCATCACAGGCGGTAACATCATCATCCCCATAGACATCAAAACCGAGCTTACCACCATATCGATAACTAAAAAAGGCAAATAAATCAAAAAGCCAATTTCAAAAGCCGTCTTTAACTCTGATATCATAAAAGCTGGCACGATAATGCTTAGTGGCACTTCTTCGACATTTTGCGGATTTGGTAAATTTCTAATGCGGTAAAACAGCGCCAAGTCCTTTTGTCTCGTGTTTTTAAGCATAAATTCCTTAAAAGGACGCGAGCTTCTATCAAAGGCTTCTTCATAGCCTATTTGCTCGGCTAAATAGGGCTTCACGCCTTCATTATAAGCCCTGCTCATCGTAGGCTCCATAATAAAAAAGGTCAAAATGAGCGCAAAAGTTACCAAAATCGTGCTTGGCGGCATAGTCGTCGTTCCCATTGCCTGTCTTAAAAACGAAAACACCACAACAAGACGCAAGAAAGAAGTCGCCATAAACACAATACTAGGCGCTAAAGCAAGTATAGTTAAAACGATGATGATATTAAGCACGGTTACAAGCTGCTGTGGTGTATCAGGCGCAGATAGCGATAAATTCACGGTTGGCACCGTCACTTCAGCCGCATTTAGCACAGCACTCAATAAAAAAGAGACTAAAAATAAGATTTTTAACGCTTTAAATCTTTTCAACCCTCGCCCTTTTTGCTTAATCTAAGCAAAATTATAGGATTTTTACACTGAAATTTGGGTTAAATTTTAAAAAGCTTAGCGATTTCATCATTTGATTTATCTTGCAAATTTAAATGCTCAATGTTTTTATACTTTGTAAGTTGTTGAATGAATATTTGATATTATTTAAATTAATTCATCCATTAAAATTACGCAAAATAAATTTATATTTTGCCCTATATACTCATATCTAAATGCTTGATTTTGTGGGAGTTTTTAAAATGATTTGACTCACCATCTTCATCTAAGTTCTCATCATTTTCATGGCTTGCGCTGGGCGCGTCATTATCTTGAGAATGCGCGTCATCATTTTGCTCATCATCTTTTTTGCGCTGTTCTTGGCGCTTTTTTTTACTCTCTTCATCTTCTTGTTTTTCTTTAATCTCATCTTGCACGGCATTTGTTTCAGCGACTTTTTCTAAGCGATTGACAACCTTTTCTTTGGCTTCAAATTCTTGCATATTCGCAACGCTTGCATAGCCTTCTTTGGCAAGCTCATTACCCACTTGTGTGGAGGTTATGCCGACATTTTGATTGACAAAATGGATATTTCCAAGCGCACTGATAGCCATTTTTACTCCTTTGAGATGCTAATGCTTTTATAATTTGTGTAATTTACAAAAGCATTTTGTTTTATTTTAACAAATTTTCGCTGAGTATAATCAACAATGAAACGTCCTTTTTGTAAATTTGAAAAATTTACACACAAGCGCGCGCCAAATTCTATCAGCCCATCATCCATTTTAAGCTTGTTTGCTATAATAAAAACATGTGCGCTAGGCAAATTTTTCACATGCAGCCACAAATCATCTTTTTTAGCCTGCTTAAGCAAAGCTTCATTAGCCTTTTCGCTCCTGCCTACAAGGATTTTAAAATCCTTGTAATAAAAGCTTAAAACGCCTGAAATTTCATCTTTTTTATCTCTATTTTGCTCTTTTTTTGCAAGCACGCTCTCAAGCTCAAAGCTTTGCTCGCAAGTTTTTACAAAATGCCTTAAAAGCTCTAAGCTCTCAAGCTTTTCGTTTAAATTCTCTCTTTGCAAATGGATATTTTGTGCCTTTTGCTTTAATTTTTTAGCTTCTTTAAAAAGCTCATTAGCTTCTATTTTAGCAGGCTTTGAAAGTTTAAAAGCTTGACTTTGTCCGCTAAAATCTTGTAAAATAAACTCCCTTTCATCATCTTGAATTTGATATAAATTCGCCGATAAAAGCAAAGCCCTTTGAGAAATTTGCTCGCTTTTTTGGATTAAATTTTCTTCTTTTTCAAGGTGTAAAAGTTTATCTTTAAGATTTTTTATCCTTTTTTCAAGGACGCAAAGTTTATTTTTTTTAAGTTCATTCAGCTTTTTTTGATGAATTTCTTTAAAATTGTTTTCAAAATAAAGCTTGAAATTTGTAATTTTTTCACTGGGCTTTTCTTTAATCTCAATGGGTGCTAAAGGCTCGAGTTTTTCGCCTACTTTAATAGCGCGCACACTCTTTTGAATGTGCCTTAAAGCTTCGATAATAAAGCCTTTTTCATCTGTAATAATCACATTTGTATGCTTGCCTGTAAGCTCAAAATAAATGAAGCCATCAAAGCTTTTATACGCCTTTTCTTGCCTGATTTTAAACATCAAAATTCTATTATTTTGTGGCACGAAAACAGCTTTTAAAAAAGCATTTGTAAAAAGCCTTTTAAGCGCGATATCAAAGGGTGCGCCATAATTTTTGCCTTTGAAATTTGCTTGATAAATGCTGCTTTTGTTGCGGTTTAAATCAATGATAAAGCTCTCATCATCAAGCCTAATCTCAAGCGCGCTATCTGTAATTCTTTTGATAAAATAAATCTTTTTAAAACGCTTGAAAAAATCCGCAATTTGCACCAGCTCGCCGTATTTCACTCAAAGTCCTTAAATCAAAGTTAAATTATAGCAAAGAAATACTTTAAACGCGGCTTTTTTAAAAAAATATTAAAAATCACAAATTTAAGCTCAAATTTATGTTATAATCGCAAAGCAATATCAAATGAAGGTTTGACAATGAAAAATTTAAGCATTCAGGAAAAAAAGGATTTAAATTCTTGTGTTTTTAGCGAACTGGGCAAAGATAAAAAAGAAATTTTTTTTATCCTTTTAATCAAAAAAATTAAAGAAATTTTAGCCGCGAAAAAGGCGATAAGTAAATAAAAGCAAGTAAAATGGTGTCCCGTGTTGGATTCGAACCAACGACCCCCTCCTTAAAAGGGAGATGCTCTACCGGCTGAGCTAACGAGACAAAGCCAAATCTTAAAAAAGTAAAAATGTGATTATGCCAAAATAAATGCTCTTTGTCAAGGCATTCAATTTTAAACCTTAAAATCGCACAAATTTTACTTTATATAAATATAAAATTTTAAACTCCAAAACCCGCACCGCTGTTTTAAAATTCTTTAAAATTTAAATCGCGCACTTTTTTACTGAGTCATTTTAAGCAGCAAATAAATCCTTAATCCCAATAACCATCATTTTAACGCCAATTGCCATGATAAAAACTTGAGCAATGCGTGAAAAAATATGCAAAATGAGCTTGCCCACTAGCCTTTCAATTGTGGCTGCAAAATGAAAAAGCACAAACATAAAAATAAAGGCAAAAAGCACTGCCCCGCTGGCTGTCATCACACCGCTATCTTCGCTTACAACAATCACAGTTGAGAGTGTGCCAGGTCCTACAAGCATAGGAAAAGCCATCGGTATAACGCTTTTTCTCAAAAGCTCGCTCTCGCTTAAATCCTGCACGGCTAAAGCGTCCTTTTTAGCTTCTGGAAAAAGCAAATTTTTTGTCGCCATCACGACCAAAATAAGCCCACCCGCAATGCGCAAATCATCAAGGCTTATATTGAAAACATATTTCATTAAAAATGGCCCTGAATAAAGAAAAATCACCACGATAATAAAAGCAGTATAAAGGATATTTCTAAATAAATGCTGCCTTTTTACCGCTTCTAAATCATCAGCCATAGCGATGAACTGCGTGAGATTACCAAAAGGATTAAGCACAGCTAAAATGGTAATAGATACCAAAAACATCGTGTAAATTTCATTTTGTAAGCCTGAAAACATTCATTTTACCTTAAATTTTTTTTAAAAAATCCAATAAATTTTCAAAAATTTAATGAAATTTTATGGAATTGGCACGAATTTGTTGCGCAAATCTTTTCAATGACAAAGACGCCAAAAAACGAGCCTTATTTTTCTTTAAAAGCTAAACCTTTTCAAACTCAAGGCTTAAGGAATTGACGCAGTGTCTAGTATTTTTAGCTGTAAAATTTTCTCCTCTAAAAACATGCCCTAAATGCGCCCCACATTTTGCACAAATAATTTCAACACGTCTTCCATCAGCATCCATTTGTTCTTTTACAGCGCCCTTTATCTCATCATCAAAGCTAGGCCAGCCACAGCCACTTTTAAATTTAGCCTCACTTGTGTAAAGTGGGCTTTCACAACGTTTGCAGTGATAAATTCCTTTTTCATAAAAATCATTATATTTGCCAGAAAAAGGTGCCTCTGTGCCTTTGTGAATGATGATTTGCTCTTCTTCTTTGCTTAATTTTTTCATTTTTTATCCTTTAAAAAAACTTTGTTATAATAGCATAAAATAAGCCCTTGCAAGAAGTAAAAATGAAAAAAGAATTTTTTGATAATTTAGAGCAAATTTTATATGATAAAAAGACACAGTTTGAGAAATTTGCTGATTTTTACGAAAATTTTAAGAGCGATAAATTTTATTTTTCTTTTGAGAAAGAGCGCATTTTAAAAGATAATTTACACCCACATATAAAAATAAAGCATCCTACAAAGCTAAGAGGAGTTAAAAACGCAGATAATGACTATAATTTAGCTAAAATTTTACATTCAATTGCTCATATTGAATACTCAGCCATTCAGCTAGCCCTTGATTCAAGTTACCGTTTTAGCTTTTTACCGCGCGTTTTTTATGAAAGCTTTTTAAAAATCGCTGATGATGAGATAAAGCATTTTTGCTTACTTGAAAAAGCTTTGAATGAGCTTGGCTTTAAATATGGAGATTTTGTAGCTCATGATAGTTTAAATGCAGCCTTAAAAGCGACTGCAAACTCGCTTAGATATAGAATGGCAGTCGTTCATAGAGGGCTTGAAGCAAAGGGACTTGATGCAAATCCTTTTGTGCTTAAAAAGCTTGAAAATAGCACTCACGCACTTAAAAGCTTTTTAAAAATCACCTTAAAAACTATACTTGATGATGAAATTACTCATGTGAGTGCTGGGGATATGTGGTTTAAATACGCTAAAGATGAGCAAGAAAGCTTTTTAGATATTTGTGCTAAATTTAAAGAATTTGTGCTAGCTGGCAGGGTGTTAAATGAAGAAGCAAGGCTTAAAGCTGGCTTTGAAAAACAAGAATTAAAAGAGCTTGCGCTTTTTTATAAAAAAGCTTAAAAACTTGCCTGAATTTGCCTAAATTTGCTAAAATGCGCTTTTAAAAAATTTCAAGGATAAATTATGCAAATTATGCTCTGTGCCATTTGTAATATCTCAAGTGGTAATTGCCCTGAAGATTGTAAATACTGCACTCAAAGCCGTTTTGTCAAAACAAATATACAAAAATATCACAGAAAAGAAATCTCTCAAATCGTAAATGAAGCTAAATTTGCTAAGAAAAATCACGCACTTGGCTTTTGTCTTGTAACTGCTGGGCTTGGCCTTGATGATGATAAACTTGAATATGTTTGTAAGGCAGCATATGCAGTGCTTAAAGAAGAGCCTAATTTAATGCTTATTGCCTGTAACGGCCTTGCAAGCTTAGAGCAGCTCAAAGAGCTTAAAAAAGTGGGTGTTTTTTCTTATAATCATAATTTAGAAAGCTCGCGCGAGTTTTACCCTAATATTTGCACCACACACAGCTGGCAAGCTCGCTTTGAGACAAATTTAAACGCTAAAGAAGCAGGACTTATGCTTTGCTGCGGGGGCATTTATGGGCTTGGCGAAAGCGAAGAGGATAGAGTGAGTTTTCGCAAAAGCCTTAAAGAGCTAAAGCCTTTTACAAGCCCTATTAATTTTTTCATTAAAAATGAGAATTTGAAGTTAAATCCCCCGAAACTCAGTGCTGATGAAGCCCTAAAAATCATCAGTGATAGCAAAAAAGACTTAGGCGATACCTTTATAATGGTTGCTGGAGGGCGCGAAGTGGTGCTTAAAGAGCGTCAATACGAAGCCTTTGAGCATGGTGCAAGTGCCATTGTTATAGGTGATTATCTCACCACAAAGGGCGAAATTCCAAGCCGCGATATAGAAATTTTAAAACAAAAAGGCTTTAGCTTTGCTACACAGTGCCATTGACGCTCAAGCCTTAGTTGATTTAAAAATACTCATCATCATAGCCTTTTGCTTGCTCGCATCGCCTTTTTTGGCTAAGTTTTTACGCCTGCCACTTTCAGCAACTGAGATTATATTAGGGGCTTTATTTGGCTTTTTAGGGTTAATAGGAGAAAGTGTAAATTTCAAACTTTTAGCAAATGCGGGCTTTTATTATTTGATGTTTATCGCAGGTATGGAGGTGAATTTACACAAGCTTTTAAATTTTGAAAATAAATTTTTAAAATACACCTTTTTATATGTGCTTTTGCTCTATGTTTTAAGTGTCTTTTTTGTAAGCGTTTTTAATCTTTCTTATATTTTTATACTCATAGTGCCCATAATGAGCGTTGGCATACTTTCAACGCTTTTTAAAGATTTTGGAAAAGACTGCGCATGGCTTAGGATATCGATGTTTGTAGCGACTTGGGCGGAAGTGGTGAGCATTATTTTACTGACGATTTTAGGTGCTTTTGTAAGCGAGCAAAACTCTTTGGAGCAGGTGCTAAGAAATGTGCTTTATCTGGGACTTTTCCTTGCTTTTTGTTTCGTGGGTTTTAAAATTTTGGGTGTGATTTTTTGGTGGTATCCGCAACTTCGCGTGATTTTAATGCCTTGGGAAGATAAAAACGAACGCGATGTGCGCTTTTGTATGAGTATTTTTATGCTTACAATCGCCGTGATGATTATCGCGCACCTTGAAATCGCACTTGGCGCCTTTATCGCAGGCGCATTCATTGGCACTTTTTTAAATCACAAAAAAGATATGGAGCAAAAGCTCTCAAGCTTTGGCTACGCGCTTTTAATCCCTATATTTTTCGTCTATATTGGCTCCACACTTGATGTGCGCTTGCTTTTGCAGGGTGAAATTTTACTCAAAACGCTAGAAATCACCGCTTTAATGCTGAGCGTGCGCCTTTTAAGCTCGCTGATTTTTTATAAAAAGCTTGGCGCGATAAACACACTTTTATTTGCACTCAGCCACTCTATGCCCCTAACGCTACTCATCGCCACAGCGACGCTGAGTTTTAAAGCAAATCTTATTGATAAAAGCTTATATTCTGCGCTCATTTTAACCGCGCTTTTTGAAGTGCTTATCGTGATGCTTTTCATTCGTTTGCTGGCGAATTTAAACGCGAGAAAAAGCCAAATTTGAATGATCTTATTATAAAATCATTAGCTCATTATAAATCACAAAACCGCGCCGCAAGTTTTGGAATTTGGAATTTCTAAAAAATTTAAAATTGCGTCATTGCGAGCGCTAGCGAAGCAATCCATAATTTAATGGCAAATTTTAAAGAATGGATTGCCACGAATTTGCTTTCGCAAATTCACGCAATGACGAAGTAGATTGCTTCATTTGCGCCCAGCAATGACAAAGTGGATTACTTTAACGATAAATTGGCTCGCAATGACAGGCGAGTAAAGAAAATTTTAAAATATAAAATACTTAAAATAAATTTAAATATGAAGTGCAATTAAATAGTAGTGATTACAAGGCGAAAATCGCCTTGTAAATTTATATTTTGAAAGCAAACTTTATTCGCGGACGATAAATGCACCAATAAATGCGCCACTTTGCGCAAAGTCTCTAGCTTCAGCTTCGCTTCTAAAGCCGGTTAAGAATACGCGGTTAAGCCCGTCTTTTGAGCTTTGGCGCACGATGGCTTTGTAGCCTTGATAATTTGCATATTTGCTAGCTGTTGAGTTTGCGCCTTCAATGAAACGAAATGCACCGATTTGCACCATGAAATTTCCGCCCTCATAAATCGTTCCACCCCCGACAATCTCGCCACTTGAGCCTAAATTGACATTAGAATGCACACTCTCATCGCTGACATTTGAGTTTGCGCTCACACTATCGCTCGTGCCAAAGCCAATGACTTCAAGGCGCACGGGCGCAGTGCCTGAAGCGATCATATCAATGTGTTTTGCCGCACCTTGAGACAAATCAATAATGCGGTTTGCCACAAAAGGACCGCGGTCATTGACGCGCACGGTGGTTTTGCGTCCGTTATTAAGATTTGTTACGCTTAAAATGGTATTCATCGGCAGGGTTTTATGCGCTGCTGTAAAGCCGTTTTGATCATAAATTTCGCCATTGCTTGTCTTTTTGCCATGAAAGCCCGGACCATACCAGCTAGCGATACCATCTGCTGTTTCGCCCACTTCTACAACGGTAGGATAATAGGTCTTGCCATTGATAGTATAAGGCTTCATCGTGCCTTTTGCGCCGCTGTTTGCTGCTGTTTTATCGCTTCTAAAGTCCCTGCTAGGAGTGCTTGCACCACCTTGTTGTGGGTAATAAACATTAGGCGATGAGCTTGTGAAAAAGCCGCAGCCAACTACGAAAAAAACCGCTAAACTAGCGATTAATAAACTTAGAATTTTCTGCATAAATGCTCTCCTTTAGGGGTAAAATGAGTTTTTGATTGATGCTTAGATGAGATTTTGAAATTTTATTTAAAGCCCTGATATCAGCGATTTTAATCTTAAATTTTTTTGCAATAGAATAAAGCGTATCGCCTACTTTAACCCTGTAAATTTGTGTGTTTGGGATTTTGGTATCAACTTTTGCAAGCTTTTGCGGCTCATAGCTTTTCGTGAAGCTCGCGCTCATCTTTTCAGGAATATAAAGATAATAATTATTGCCCGGAGGCGTGAAATCATAGCGAAAATGTGGGTTGTATCTTTTGAGATTTTCATAAGAAATTTTAGCATTTTTTGCAAATTCTCTCAATGAAATACTTGATGGCACTTCAACCTTTGAAAACTCGGTGCTTAGAGCATAGTTTGCAAAGGAAGCTTCTTTGGTGAATAAAAAGTCTTTATTGTTCGCTTCAAAGGCAAGGATAAGGATTTTACGGATGAAATTTCTCGTCTCTAAGGGCAAATATTTTTTATCAGGATCAAGTAAAATGCTTAAATCATCGCTTTTTGCTTGCTTTATAGCTTTTGCAAGCTTACCATTGCCACAATTATAAGCTAAAATGGCTAAATACCACTTGCCAAACTCGCCATAAAGTCCTTTAAGATATTTTGCGGCCACTATGCTTGATTTAAACGGATCGCGCCTTTCATCCACAAAAGCATCAATTCTAAGTCCTAGTTCTCTTGCTGTGCTTGGCATAAATTGCCAAATCCCCACCGCTTTAGCATTTGAGGCTGCGTGCATTTTAAGCCCACTTTCAACAATAGCTAAATACAAAAACTCATCAGGCAAGCCCTGCTCGTGCAAAATCTTTCGAATTTGGGGTAAAAACTCGTAAAAATCAGCCGCAGAATTGATTAAATTAGCTGAATGCATAGCCTTGATTTCTTCTTTTGTGGCTAAAAAATTTTCATCCGTAATGAAATTATCATCAATGTCTAAATTGTTTAAAATTTGAAGTTGATTTTGATACTGCTCGAAGCTTTTTTCAAGTTCTAGAGCAAAGCTTAAGTTTAAAAAACATAAAATCATTAAAAAAATTCTCATACATTTTCCTTTATAAAAAATAATCTCTCAGCATTTTGACTACAAATTCTTATCACTTCATTTTTACTCAAATTCAAAATCTCAGCCATTTTTAAAGCAACTAAATTTGTATGAAGTGGCTCATTTCGCTGTCCTCGGTGGGGTTCTGGGGCTAGATAGGGCGCGTCTGTTTCAAGTAAAAGTCTATTTTGTGGAATTTTAGGTAAAATTTCTACTAATTTTTTAGCGTTTTTAAAGGTCAAAACCCCACCGATTCCAAAATAAAAATGCTCTTTAAGCCCCAGCAAAAGCTCGCTAGCATTAAAGCAGTGCAAAACGCCATATCCTAAATTACCACGAAATTCGCCTTTAGTTTGTGTGATAAACTCGCTTAAAATAGCGTGAGTGTCGCTGTTTGCTTCGCGGCTGTGAATGATAAGGGGCTTGTCAAACTCAAGGGCTAAATTAAGCTGAGCCTTAAAAACGCGCTTTTGCAAGGATTTTAATCTTTCTTTATCGTCATTTTCTTTAAAATAAAAATAATCCAGCCCGCACTCGCCCACGGCTATGCATTTTGAATGCGTGATAAATTCTCTAAGTACTTTTTCATCGTAATTTTCAGCCTCATTAGGATGAACGCCCACTGCAAAATAGATATTTGCATGCTTTTCACAAATGCTAACAGCCTTAGTTAAATCCTTAATGTTTGCTGCTGGGATGATGATTTTATCGATATTTTGCTTAAAAGAATGCTCTAAAAGCACTTCTAAATCTGCGCCAAATTTTTCGCTATCTAAATGACAATGCGTGTCTATAATTCTAGCTTCACTCATCAAAAGTCCTTAAATGAAGCCTTGATAAAGTTTGAATTTTTTCACAGCTTGTTTTTTTTAAATTTACATTTTGAAATTTCAAAACTCGCGCCGCTGTTTGATGATCTTTTAAAAATTTTCTTTTTACAAGCATTCTAAGCCTTAATAACACACTTCAATCCTGTTTTTACCATTTTCTTTGGCTAGACTCAAAGCTTGCAAAGCCTTTTGCAACAAAGCACTTAAATCCGTCCCGCTCTTACCAAAGCTTACCCCTAAGCTTGCGGTGAAAAATAATTCGTCCAAGGAGATTAAAACACTGCTTTGAGAAAGCTCCACACGAATGAGCGAGAAGACTTTAAGCGCCTTTTCGTTGCTGATATTTTTAAGTAAAATTACAAATTTACTCTCATCATAAACACCAGCGATATCCTTGCCTTTGATATTGTTTTTCACGACTTTTGCAGCAGCTTTAATGACTTCATCGCCAATATCAAAGCCATATTCATCATTGATAGCGCCCAAATTATCAATATCTAAAAGAGCAAAAGCAAATTCTTCATTTTTATCCGCAATTTCTTTTAAATAATCTTTCATCTCAAGCTCAGCTGCAGAGCTCGTTTTAAGCTCTGAAAGCGCGTCTAAATCATAAAAATTATTTAAAAGTTTTAAATCACTCATATCTTGCAGGGTTTTATCCAGCCTTATATTGAAAAGCTCTTTAATAAAGGGCTTTTCAATAAATTCATTGGCTCCAGCTTTCAAAGCCTTGCACTCTAGCGCGTCATCTTTATCATTAAGCAAAATCACGCCAAGATCGGTTTTAGAATACTTTGCGCGCACTTTTTCAAGCACGCCAAGCCCGTCAATCACAGGCATAACGCAATCACAAATGATGAGCTTGGTATCGGCATTATCATCTAAATAGCTCAGTACTTCTTCGCCATGCGCTGCCACTAGGACATTGAAGAGCTTAAAACTTAGGATTTTTTTAATCTCATTACGCTGATTGATCTTGCTCATCGCTAAAATCACCTTGCGCTTTTGATTTTCAAGCAAATGGCGCACTGCGGTAATCATTTCTTGCACACAGGTTTCGCTCTCTTTGAAAATATAATCGATGATGTCTTTATTCATAAAATTTTCGCGCGTTTTCTCATCATTCATCGCCGTTAAAACAATGCTAGGTAAGCCTTTTGAAATCACAAAATCCACGATTTCGCCATTTGGCGCATCGGGCAAACACAAATCCACAAAGCTCATCAAATAAGGCGCATTATCCTTTGAAGCGCTTTCTAGCAAGCTTTTAGCTTCAGCGTAAGAAAAGGCAATTTCTATTTCAAGCTTGAGTGAGCTTGAAATTTTCTTCGCCAAAAGCTTGCCAAGCATTTTATTATCATCAACGATTAAAATTTTTTCTTTCATTTTTTACCTCAATTTTATGAAATTTAACTTAAATTTTATCAAAATTTTTGCAATACAAAACTATAAATTATAGCAAGTTTAAATTTAGTTTCGCTTAATGAAGTTTAAATGATAAATTGTAACAATTAAAATTTAAGCTTGATTAGCCCAATAAAGTCTTTGCAAACTCCATTGCTTCAGCACTGATTTTCTCCCCGCTTATCATTCTTGCAAGCTCATTAATACGCTCATCATATCCAAGTTTTCTCACAAAGCTTTGTCCGTCTTTTTTTTCGACTAAAAAATGATTGCTCGCTTGTGAAGAAAGTTGTGGCAAATGAGAAATGGCAAAAATTTGATAAAATTTGCAAAGCTCATTTAAAACCTTTGCCACGCTCATAGCTTCTTTGCCACTTAAGTTCGCATCGATTTCATCTAAAAATATAATACCTTTGCCCGCATTTAAAATAAAGCATTCAGTAGCGATGAAGGCAAGGCGCAGGCGGTTTAGCTCGCCTGAGCTTAAGTTTTTAAGCGCAGTTTGATTGAAATTTAAAATCAGCTCATCGCTCCCAAGCCTTGAAAGCGCGCATTTTTCTAAACTCAAACTCACACCTTTCATATAAAGTGAGCTTAAATAGCCTTGTAATAAGCTCTCAAGCTCTTTTAAGTTATTTGCTCTTTTTTTGCTTAAAATTTCAGCACTTTTATAAGTTTTGCTTTCAAGTTCTTTAAATCTAGTCTCAAGCTCTTTTTTTTCAAAGCTTAAATTCTCATATCTAGCAAGTTCTTTTTTCTTTTCTTCAAGCACTAAAAGCGCGTTTTCCTCGCTCTCATAGCGCTTTATTATAAAAGAAAGCTTTTCAAGCCTATCTAAAACGCTTTCAATGTCAAAATCAAGCTCATCAAAGCTTTGTTTCTCAGCCACGACGCGAAGCTCATTTAAAGCTTCTTCAAAAAAGCTGCTATCAACTTCGCTTAAAGCAAGTGCGTCTAAAACTGCCTTTTCAAGCTCAAAAATAGCACTTGCTTTACTCCAAGCCTCTTCTATCTTGTCCTTTTTTGAAAGCTTTTTTTTAAGGGCTAAAAGCTCTTCATACTCGCCTTTTTTAGGCCTTATGCTCTCAATTTTTTCAATTTGCATAAGGGCAAGTTCTTTAAGCTCTTCAACTTTTTTTTCTTCATTTTCTATCTTTAAAAGCTCATCTTTAAGCGCTTCAAACTCATCAAAAAGGCTTTCAAACTCAGCTTTAAAATTAAGAAATTCACTATCTTTTTTACTCTCTAAAGTATCCAGCAAGTTTAAAAAACGCTCATTTGAAAACTCGTTATTTTCCTTAGCTGAAAGATATTTTACAAAGCTTTTTGAAAGACTGATTAGGCTTTTTTTGCTGATGGCTTGATTGTTGATAAAATATTTTGTGCTTTTTTCTTTGAGCATTTTAAAGGTATTTTCTTCTTCATTTTCTATGCCAAGCTCGCTCATATTAAGTTTATCATTAAGGATGAGCTCACTAAATTTAGCCTCACTTTCACAAAGCCCAAACGCTGAAAGAATTCCTTTAAAAAGCACGCTTTTACCCGCCCCACTAAGCCCAGTAAAAACCACAAGCCCCTTATCAAGCTCAAGCTCAGCCTTTTTAAAGCTTAAATTTTCTCTCATAAAAATTGATTTTATCATCAATTACCCCAGTTTAATTTCTCTTTTAAAATTTGAAAATAATCCCTATTTTGTGGATGAATGAGCGCGACACTTTTATCACTGAGCTTGATTTTAATACTTTTAAAATCATTGCTTTTAAAGCTTTCTTGTCCGTCGATATTGATCAAACAATCTTTTGTGTAAATTTCAAGCTCAAAGCCACGCGGCAAAACAACGCTTCGCTGCGTAAGAGAATGCGAGCAAATGGGCGTGAGCACAAAAACTTCAGCTAAAGTATAAACGATGGGTCCGCCCGCACTAAGATTATAAGCCGTGCTTCCTGCTGCGCTTGCGATGATGAGTCCATCGCCTGAGTACTCATTAAACACGCTTTGATTGCGAAGCACCTTAATGTGTGTCATTGAAGCTTTATTGTGCCTTGTAAAAACGATATCATTAAAAGCTGTTTTTTTAAAGCTCGCATTCTTTTTATCTATAAGATTCATTTCAAGCAAATAGGGCGTTTCAACGCGAAATTTACCCTTAAAAAAGTCCTTAAAAAAGGCTTTGGCTTCATTTGTTTTAAAATCTGTTAAAAAGCCTAAATTCCCAGCATTTATACCCAAAAGCGCCTTTTGATATTCACAAGCCTTGCGGCATAGCGAAATGAGCGTGCCATCTCCACCCAGTGAAATGATAAAATCACTTTGCTTAAACAGCGTGTCTTGCTCAAGTTCTTTTAAATTTAGCCCTTTAGCCGAGTTTTTAGCTAAAATAAGCTCTATATTTTTTTCATCGAGTATTTTTTTAAGCTCTAAAATTTCAGCTTTTAAATTTATATTGCGCCTTGTTACAAGCCCGATTTTACGAATGTTTTTATAATCAAAATTTATTTTCATAAAAAAATTATATCAAATTCTTAGCAAAACAAAAGCTAAAAAATACTATAATTTCGTTTTAAATTTTTTAAAAAGTAAGTTGAAGTGGCGAAACTAAGTTTTATAAAGTTTATAAAAAGACGCTTTTTGTCGCTAGAAAAAACGCGCAAGTGTTTAAGTTTCTAGCGTGCAAAACCGCGTCGTATGTTAAACTTTATAAAACTTAGCTTTGATTTAAATTTACAAACTCATCTTGAATTAATTTAAATTTAAACAAGTATAAAAAAAGGATAGAAATTTGAGAACACATTATAATACAGATTTGAGTCTTAAAAATGTGAAAGAAGAAGTAAGAGTTTGTGGCTGGGCTAATTCTTACCGCGATCATGGGGGCGTGATTTTTATTGATTTGCGTGATAAAAGTGGGCTGATTCAGCTAGTTTGTGATCCAAAAGATAGCTTAAAAGCTCATCAAGTCGCCACACATGTCCGTAATGAATTTGTTTTAATCGCCAAAGGCAAGGTGCGCCCAAGGGGCGAGGGTTTAATCAATCCTAAGCTTAAAACAGGCGAGATTGAAATCGTCGTTGATGAGCTGATTATCGAAAATGAAAGCCTTACAACGCCTTTTATCATAGGCGATGAAAGCGTGAATGAAGAACTGCGCCTTAAATACCGCTATTTAGATTTAAGAAATGCTAAGCTTTTTGAAAATTTCGCCCTACGCTCAAAGGCTTGTATAGCCGCTAGAAACAGCCTTTCAAATTTAGGCTTTTTAGAGGTTGAAACGCCTATTTTAACAAAGGCTACACCAGAAGGCGCAAGGGATTATTTAGTGCCATCGCGTGTGCATTTAGGTGAGTTTTACGCTCTGCCACAAAGCCCACAGCTTTTTAAACAGCTTTTAATGTGTGCGGGGTTTGATCGTTATTTTCAAATCGCAAAATGCTTTAGAGATGAAGATTTAAGAGCCGATCGCCAGCCAGAATTTACGCAAATTGATGTGGAGATGAGTTTTGCAAGTGAAAATGAGGTGATAGAAGTGGCTGAAAAATGCTTGAAAGATATTTTCGCAGCTTGTGGCAGAGAGATTCAAACTCCTTTTAAAAGGATGAGCTATAACGAGGCTATGGAAAATTATGGAAGCGATAAGCCTGATTTGCGTTTTGATTTGAAATTTGTGGATGTGCTTGACATTTTTGCGCGCTCAAATAATGAAATTTTTGCAAATATTGCTAAAGAAAGCAAGAAAAACCGCGTTAAAGCCCTGCGCGTGCCAAAGGGCGATAATATTTTTTCAAAAAGGCAAATGCAAGGCTTTGAAAGCTTTGTAAGAAGCTTTGGGGCTAAGGGGCTTGCTTTCATTCAGGTTAAAAGCATAGAAGAAACAAAGGGGCAGGATAATTGCGTTGAGACTTTAAATTTCTCTCTTAAGGGTCCTTTAGTGAAATTCTTTGACAAAAGCGATTTAGAAGAGCTTGTAAAACGTTGCGAGCTAGAGCTTGGCGATGTGGTGTTTTTTGGGGCTGGGGCTAAGAAAACTGTGCTTGATTATATGGGTCGTTTTCGCTTGTTCTTAGCTAATGAGATGAAAATTATTGATGAAAATGAGCTTAATTTCTTGTGGGTTGTGGATTTTCCTATGTTTGAGCAAAATGAGGATGGTAATTTTTCAGCTATGCACCATCCTTTTACTATGCCTAAAAATATCGATGAAAAAGACTTAGAAAATATAAGCTCCATCGCTTATGATGTCGTTTTAAACGGCGTTGAGCTAGGTGGTGGGAGTGTGAGAATTCACAAAAATGAAATTCAGCAAAAGGTCTTTAAGCTCTTAAATATCGATGAAAAAGAGCAAAAAGAAAAATTTGGCTTCTTGCTTGAAGCCTTAAGTTTTGGTGCGCCCCCGCACGCTGGCTTTGCGATAGGGCTTGATAGGCTTATAATGCTTTTAACAAACTCAAGCAGCATTAGAGATGTCATTGCCTTTCCAAAAACACAAAAAGCGCAGTGCTTAATGACAGGAGCGCCAAGCGCGCCAAGCAACGAGGCGATGAAAGAATTAGGATTAAGATTAAGGGAGAGTGTAAAATGAAAGATTTGTTTTTAATCATAGGAGCACCGGGCAGTGGCAAAACTACAGATGCGAGCATTATCGCAAAAGATGATGAAAATATCACACATTATTCAACGGGCGATTTACTGCGCGAAGAAGTAGCGCGTGGTAGTGAGCTTGGAAATCTCATCGATAGCTTTATTTCTAAGGGAAATTTAGTGCCTTTAAATGTGGTCGTTGATACCATAGCAAAGGCGATTGAGGCTGCTCCTACAAATACGGTTATTGTTGATGGCTATCCAAGAAGCGTAGAGCAAATGAATGAATTTGATAAGGTGCTGAGCAATTTCAAAGACATTAAGCTTAGAGGCGTCATTGAAGTTAAGGTCAGCGAGCAAACAGCGAAGGATAGGGTGCTAGGGCGCAATAGAGGCGATGATGATAATGAAGAAGTGTTTAAAAATAGAATGAAAGTTTATTTAGAGCCGCTTGAGCATATTTTGAAATTTTATAAAGACAAGGCTTTGCATTATGTAATAGACGGAGAACGCGGCATTGAAGAAATTGTAGCGGATATGAAAAGCTTGATTTCAAAAATTAAAAACAAAGGATAAAAAATGGATTTAAGCAAAATCAAAGTGGGCGAAGTGCCAAATAAAATCAACGCGGTCATTGAAATTCCTTATGGCTCAAGTGTGAAATATGAAATTGACAAAGAAAGCGGTGCGGTGTATGTGGATAGGGTGATGGCGAGTGCTGTTTATTATCCTGCAAATTATGGCTTTATTGCTAATACTTTAGCAGATGATGGCGATCCTGTGGATATTTTGGTTTTAAATGAATATCCTATTCAAGCTGGGGCTGTGATACCGTGTCGCTTAATCGGCGTTTTGATAATGGAGGATGAAAGCGGAATGGATGAAAAGCTTTTGGCTGTGCCTACAAGCAAGGTCGATGCTAGCTTTAATGAGATTAAAAGCCTTGCTGATGTGCCTGCTGCAAGTTTAGCTAAGATTAAAAATTTCTTTGAAACTTACAAAATGCTAGAGCCTAATAAATGGGTAAAGGTGCAAGATTTCAAAGATATCGACGCCGCGGTGCAAATTTTAGAAAGAGCCATTAAAAATTATAAGGCTTAACTAGCAAATTTTTAAGCCTAAGTAGCTTTTAAAATTTGCTAGTTTTTATAAAGGCTTGATTTGAAAACGATTTATTTAGGGGCGGGCTGTTTTTGGTGCTCGCAGGCTGTGTATGAGCGTTTAAAAGGCGTTGATAGTGAAGTTGGCTACATCGGCACAAATGAAAACGCCAGCTATGAAAGCGTTTGCGCGGGCGATGGCAGTGTCGAAGTCGTGCGCCTTGATTTTGATGAAAAGCAAACAAGCCTTGAAAAAATCCTTGAAATTTTTTTAAAAATTCACGATCCCACAAGTTTTAATAAACAAGGCGCAGATATCGGCGTGCAGTATGCAAGCGGGATTTTTTACAAAGATGAAAAAGATTTTGAGTTTATTAAGGATTTTTTAAAAAAGGCGCAAAAAGACTTTGAAAAGGCTTTTACAACAAGAGTAGAAAAGCTAGAAAAACCCCTAATCTACACCCGCGCTGAAGAATACCACCAGCACTTTTTTGATAAAAATCCCACGCAAGGCTACTGCCTAGCGACTATCCCACCAAAGCTTAAAAAAGCGGGCTTGATTTAAATTTTTTTATTATTTAAATTTATTCTTAGTCTTTTAAAAACTCAAGTGCCATCATCGCTTCGCCTTGCATAAGCACTTTAAGCTCTTTATCATCAAAGCAAAATTTGGGATTGTGATGAAGCACAGGATTTTTCATATCCTTTGAAATGCCCACAAATACATAAGCACCCATTTTTTCACGCGTTAAAAAGGCAAAATCCTCAGCACCCATATCAGGCTTTGCTTCTTTGATGATATTTTCTTCTCCTAGCACCTTAGCAAAGGCTTTTCTAGCGATTAAAGCCACGTTTTTATCGTTAATTAAAGGCGGATATTCTCTTTTATAATCAAGTTTAAACTCACCGCCAAACTCAGCACAAACAGCCTTTGCTACCCTTGATATTTCATTTTGTAACAATTTTTGCGTTTCATCATTTAAAAAACGCACAGTACCTTTTAAAAAGGCTTTTTCAGGGATTACATTGTAAGTTTCGCCCGCTTTAATGCTACCTATGGTAACAACTCCTGCTTGAGAGGGCGCAAGCTTCCTTGAAATAATGCTTTGCACATTATCAATAAAGCGCGCAGCCATTAAAACAGGATCAATCGCAGTGTGAGGATGGGCTCCGTGTCCGCCCCTGCCTATAAATTGCAAATCAAACACATCAACACCAGCCATCATCTCGCCAACCACGATTTGAGCGTGATTTTGCTCCACCGCACCCCACAAATGACAGCCAAAAACGCCGTCTACATTAGGATTTTCTAAAATTCCCGCTTCTATCATAGGCTTTGCCCCGCCAACGCCCTCTTCAGCAGGCTGAAACATAAATTTCACTACCCCACTAAACTCATCCTTAAGCGCGTTTAAAATCAAAGCCGTACCCACAAGCCCTGCACTGTGTCCATCGTGTCCGCAAGCGTGCATTTTGCCAGCGATTTTTGAAGCAAAAGCCAAATTTGTCTCTTCTTGCACGGGCAGTGCGTCCATATCAGCGCGCAAAAGCACGCATTTGCTTGCTGTTTTTAAGCTCTCATTTATTTGCGCCGCAGTTTTTAAATTACCCTCATCTTTTAAACGCCCCTCAATCACAGCTAAAATCCCCGTTTTTGCTATGCCTTTTTGATAAGTTATATTATATTTATCAAACACAGAACAAATTAAATTTGCTGTGTTTTCTTCTTCAAATTCTAGCTCAGGATGAGCGTGAATTTGATGTCTTAGCTCGCAAATTTCGCTGTAAAATTTCTCACTCAAAGCCTTGATTTTTTCTATCATTTTGCATCCAAACTTTGAAACTTCTCATCACTTTTTTGTAAATTCGCTTCCATTTTGCGAATTTCTTGCTCGCCGTTTCGCACTAATTTTTCATCAGGGGCTTTGATATTCTTGCTTTTATTAGGGTATTCAACCTTGCTTAAAATGAAGCGAAAGACATTTAAGCGTGCCTTTTTTTTATTATCTGAGCTTATAATAGTCCATGGGCATTCATTTGTGTTTGAAGCAAGGAGCATAGAGTATTTAGCTAGGGTGTATTTATCCCAAAATTCTTGTGATTTTTGATCCACAGGCGAGAGTTTATACTGCTTTAAAGGATCGTTTTTGCGGCTTTCAAAGCGCCTTTTTTGCTCGTCCTTAGATACAGAAAAATAAAATTTAAAAAGCAAAATTCCGCTGTATTTAAGCATACTTTCAAAAAGTGGTACTTCTCTTAAAAAATGCTTATGCTCATCAGGCGTGCAAAAGCCCATCACAGGCTCAACGCCCGCTCTATTATACCACGAGCGATCAAAAATGACGATTTCACCGCCTGCTGGAAGGTGTGAGACATAGCGCTGAAAATACCACTGCGTGCGCTCGACTTCACTTGGCTTTTCAAGCGCGACCACACGACACCCTCTAGGATTTAAATGCTCAGTCAGTCTTTTTATAGCCCCGCCCTTGCCTGCTGCATCGCGGCCCTCTGTGATGATTAAAATCTTAAGTCCCTTTTCTTTGACGAAATTTTGAAATTTCAAAAGCTCGATTTGCAACTTTTCAAGCTCTTTTTCATACTCAATGGTGGATTTTTTGACCTTGACATCGACATAGCTGGAGTTTTTATCTGCTTTTTGAAAGATTTTATCGTTTTTAGGAGCATTTTTTGCAGACGTTTTAACGCTTTTAACCTCGCTTTTTTTAGTCCTTTGAGGCTTTAAATCCTCGATTTTAAACTCTTTTAATTCGCTAAGTTCTTTAGAAGTGCTTTTATTTTTTTTCATCTTTATTTAGCCTTTTTTTAAATTTGTCATAAATTTACCATAAAACTTTATAATAATAGCTTAAATTTAAGCTTTGGAGTTATTTTGCGTTTTATTTTGGCGATTTTTTTGCTTTTAAATCTTTGCTTTGGCGCTATTTTAAGCGTGAATGACGCGTTTAAACTCACGCAAGGACAAGATAATAGCGGCGTTTTTGTGCAAATTGATTTAGGCAATGAAATTTTTCTTTACAAAAAAGAACTTCAAGTGCTTTTAAATGGCAAAAATGTTACAAATTTACTCAACTTACCCCAAGCTAAAAATATCAACGGCGAAGAGCGCTTTTATCAAAGTCTAAGGCTTCATTTTAGCACTTATATGCTAAGCAAAGAACTAGCCCAGCTTCAAAGCCCAGCTAGCCTTGTTTTAAGTTATCAGGGCTGTTCTAATGCGGGCTTTTGCTATAGACCTTTAAAGGCTATTTTTAAGCTCGAAAATGTGCAAAATCACTTTCAAATCACGCCTTTAAGTATCAACAGCACGAAAGAAACAAGCGCGCTTTCAAAGGAATTTAAAAGCGAGTTTAAAAATGATGATTTAAGTGCTGAGTTTAACAAAGGCTTTTTTCTCACACTTTTAAGCTTCTTTATTTATGGGCTTTTGCTCTCTCTTACGCCTTGCACACTGCCTATGATACCGATTTTATCAAGTCTCATCATCACAAAGGGCGGGCAAAGTGCTTCAAAGGCTTATAATGTCTTTCTTTGCTTCATTTTCGTGCTTTTTATGTCCCTTGCTTACGCGCTTGCGGGGCTTTTTTCAGCCTTTCTTGGAGCTAGCGTTCAAATCTTTTTACAAAAACCAGCTGTTTTGATAGGCTTTGCGCTCATTTTCGTGCTTTTAGCCCTGAGTTGTTTTGGCGTTTTTAGCTTTAAAATGCCCTTTCAAAATGCCTTAAATAAGCTAAATTTCAAAGGAAGTGGCATTTTAATCATCCCTATTATGGGCTTTTTATCCGCTCTTATCGTAGGTCCTTGCACGGCTGCACCTTTAGCAGCAGCGCTTTTGTATATAGCAAATAGCGCTGATGTAGTGCTTGGAGCAAGTGCGCTTTTTGTTTTAAGTCTAGGAATGGGCGCGCCGCTACTTTTAATTGGGCTTGGCATAGGCTTTTTAAAGCAAGGCGCTTGGATGAAAAAGGTCAATTTCATCTTTGCCTTTTTGCTACTTAGCGTGGCGATTTATTTTATCTCGCGTCTTTTGCCAGAAGCTTTCAAGCTCGTTAGTTACGGCGTTTTGGGCGTGTTTTTTGTAAGCTTTCTAGGACTTTTTGAAAGTTTAAATTCAGCTCAAAATATCAATGTAACGCGCTTTAAAAAAGCCCTTTTAACCTTAATCTTAGCTTATTCTTTAGCTCTTTTTTTGGGTGGGCTTTTTGGAGGCAAAGAGCTTTTAAATCCTTTAAATTTAAGCATTTCAAGCAATTTAGGCAAGAGTGAAAGCACGCTTTTTTTTAAAGAAATCAAAAATCTAAAAGACTTAAAAGCTGAGATTAAAAATTCACAAAAGCCCATAATGCTTGAATTTACAGCCGCTTGGTGTGTTAATTGCAAGGTTTTAGAAGAAAGCGTTTTTAAAGATGAGTGCGTGCTAGAGCGTTTGAAAGATTTTAATTTATTGCGCGCTGATATTACCAAAGGCAGCGACAAAGAGCTTGAAATCATAAAAGAATTTCAAGCCTTTGCGCCCCCTGTGCTGCTCTTTTTTGATAAAGGGGGGCAGGTTTTGCGCATTGATGGGCTTATTAGCGCGCAAGAGTTTTTAACAAAAATAAATAAAATTTAAAGTGCTAAATGAATAAGAATTTAAGCACTTTCAAATCCCGCGCCTTAGAATTTAAATCAATATGATAAATCAAGCATCTTATTTATAGATATTTATTGATTTTATTTGCTGAATATGCTAGAATGTTTTTCTAAAATTATAAGTAAAAAGGTTGTTTTATGAGAGTATCAATTAATATTGAAAATGCTGATACAAGTATTATCAACGCAATAAAAGCCATACTCAAAACACGTTCAACAATCAACTTTACAATTCAACAAGAAAAGAAAAAGAAAATTACGCCAAGCAAAAGGCTTTTAAAGGCGATAAAAGAAGTTGAAAACGGCGAAGTTGTCTCTTTTTCTAACTATAATGAAGCAATGAAATATTTAAATGCTAACGATTAAATTTGCCAAATCGTTTAAAAAATCTTACAAAAAACTATCCCAAAAAGAACAAGATATATTTGCAGAAGTATCCAAAAAGCTTGCAAATAATGAATTATTAGACAAAAAATATAAAGACCACGCCCTAACAGGCAATTTTCAAGGATACAGAGAATGCCACTTAAAGCCTGATTTATTACTGATTTATAAAAAACTAGAAGCTGAATTGATACTTTATTGTGTGGATATTGGCTCTCATAGCGAATTTGGGTTATAGATACTCAAGCATAAAAGTTATCTTTATTACTCTTTATAGATTTATTTTCCACTATTCTTAAGTCTAAATATAAAATGAGAAAGAGTATTAAATTGATTTAAAATTTAAATTTCTATGTGTTAATTTAAATTTTTCTCAAATTTCATTTTTTAAAGCATTTTTGCTATACTTTTATTTTAAATTTATTTTAAAAAGCATTTATATTTCTTTTGCACTAGCTGCTTTTGCTTATATATTTTTATTTTTAACTGGATTTTTGGGATTTTTTATTCTCAAATTACTCGCTTTTGCAGTGATGATAAAGGTTTTGCTAGATATTAATAAATTATGCGCTGAGTCGCCCCTTTTATCCTTTATCATCTATCAGCTTAGTTTTATGGTAGGTTTATCCTTAATCACAGTAACATTCTTGCTGAGACTTTTAGCAAATTTCTTTGGCGGTGGATTTGATGATTTAGGATTTCTCTCACCTATAGCTTTTTTATTACTTGCTCTGTCTTTTGTGGCTATGTGTATTTATTATAAAACATTAAAAGACATTAGCAATGAAGCGATATTTTGGATTGTGCTTTTGCTCAATGCGGCTGCAATTTTTATTATCATAGCACAAGGTCTAGATGAAAAAACCATTTTAATTCTTCAAGGATTAGGCATTGTCGCCTTTTTTGTGGAGCTTTATGCGTGGAGCAAGGTTGAAGAATTTGTTACATATGATGATGAAGATGAGTGATTGATTTTATAAATTGCCACGCAATGCCCTGCAATGACAAATTTTTAAGTTTTTTTGAAATTTAATTGTGTCATTGCGAGCCGATGAAATCGGCGTGGCAATCTATAATTTTATTTTAGAAAAAATTTAAATCGCCAATTGAAAGTGTGGATTGCTTCGTCGCTTCGCTTCTCGCAATGACGAAATATAGACTACTTCGTTTGTGCCCAGTAATGACAGAATTTTTTAAATTTCTTTAAATTTTAAAACTCGCGTAAAGCCCTTTTATAGTCTTCTTCGCTATCAATGCCTATGCTTTTTGTTTCAATTTGTAACATTTTAATATTTTTGCCATTTTCAAGTGCGCGAAGCTGCTCTAATTTCTCAGCTTTTTCAAGTCTTGATGGCTCAAATTTACAAAATTCACGCAAGGACTTTACGCTGTAAGCATAAATGCCTAAATGCGCTTTAAAATTACTATATTTTTCACGCTCATAAGGTATTTTAGAGCGCGAAAAATAAAGAGCGTCCCCTTGTAAATTTGTAACAACCTTAACTAAATTACTATCCTCGCACTCTTTTGCACCTACTTCTTTAAAGCAGCTTGCCATAAAAGCTTTGTTTTGAAGTGCTAAGGTGGCAAAATCTTTAAATTTAGCGATATTAAAAGGCTCTATAAAGGGCTCATCAGCTTGCACATTGATAATAAGCTCATCATCTTTAAGCCCTAATTTCTGACAAGCTTCATTGAGTCTATCGGTGCCACTTTGATGATTTTTACTTGTTAAAATAGCTTTAAATTTATATTCTTGTGCGATTTGAAACACCTTTTCATCATCTACAGCTATGCAAATTTCATCAACTTCGCTCACTCTTTTAGCCGTAGCAATAAACATAGGCAAGCCTCTAATTTCTTTTAAAATTTTATTTTCAAGACGCGTTGATTTAAGTCTTGCAGGGATTATTATCATTGTTTTATCCATTCTAAAATGCTATTTTTAAGCTCGCTAGGCTTAAAAACTTGCACTTTTTCATTTTCAGCCTTAAAAAGCTCTAAAAGCTCTTTTTTAATGCCTATTTTATAAAGCTCGGCAAGCTCTATCATCGCTTCTTTTTCATCTTCGCATTTTTTGCAAAATATCGCTTCATAAATGCTTGGGCTAAATTTAGTCCATTCAGCGGTGGAGGTGATTAAAACAGGGGTTTTAAGCTCGCTAGGCAAAAGCTTAAAGCAAGTTGCAGTATGAGGATCAATGATCTTAGTGCTTGCAAATTCTTTTATAAAATCTCTTGTTTCAATATCTGTGCTAAAATCAGCCTCAAAGTCTATTTGTAGGGCTTCAAGCTCACTTTTTTCAAGGCTAAAATGCTGATTTTTCTCAAGCTCAAAAAAAAGTTCTTTCGTGCGTTGATCGCCAAATTTATCAAAAATAAGTCTTTCAATATTTGATGAAATGAGTATATCCATCGCCGGACTTATGGTCTTTATGAGCTTACGCCCCCTTAAATCATACTCGCCTTTTGTGAAAAAATCGCTTAAAATGTGATTTGCATTGGAAGCAATTTTTATTTTTCCTATATTTGCACCCATTTTTTTAGCATAATATGCACCCAAAGCATCACCAAAATTGCCACTTGGCACTATGATGTCAAATTTTTTGCCTATTTTTACACAGGCATAATAATGATAAATGATTTGAAATAAAATGCGAGCAAAATTAATCGAATTTGCCGCTGTAAGCTCTAAATTTTCACTTTCTAAAGTCTTTTTAAAATCCTTATCATTTAAAAGCTCTTTTAAAGCTTTTTGCGCAACGTCAAAGTCGCTATCTATGGCAAAGCTTTTAAGATTTTTAGCCCTTAAGCTTGTCATTTGAAGAGCCTGGATTTTACTCGTGCCATTAAAGGGATAAATGCAAGCTGCTTTGATATTTTTAGCATTTTCTAAGGCTTTTAAAGTAGCAGGTCCTGTATCTCCACTCGTTGCACAAAGCACTAAGAAATTTTTCTCCTTAGCAAATTCGCTTAAAAGCACGCCAAAAGGCTGAAGAGCCATATCCTTAAAAGCACGCGTAGGTCCGTGATAAAGCTCGTTTATATAAAGATTTTCTTTAATCTTAAAAAATTTCACAGGCTCACTTGCATCATCAAAGCTTTTATAGCTTTTTAAAGCCTTTTTAAAAAGCTCTTCAAAGCCAAATTCAAAGCTTTCAATGAGCTTTAAAGCAAAATCATAATAATTTAAATCTTTATAATCTTCGCCCTTAAATTTAGGCAAAATTTTAGGACAGTAAAGCCCACTTCCTGCGGGGTTTAAAACAGCTTCTTTGAAAGTTTTGCTGATATTTTCATCCCTGCTTAAGACAAGTTTCATCAATCATCCTTTATAAGTTTTTACAAAGTTTAAAATTTTTTCTTTTAAAGCCTCGCAAAGCTCTATTTCAAGGCTTATAAGCTGGGTTTTAAAACCCATATCCTTAATCTTAACATAATCTTTAAAAGTAAGCATCAAGGTGTCGCAGTTGTGCTTTTTAAGTAAATTTTCAAGCTCTTCTTTTTTAAAAAAATAATGATCCTTAAAAAAATGACAAGCCCTAGCCTTTATAAAATGCTCAAAAAGCCTAAAAGGCTTAGCTATGGCTGTGATTAAAAGAGCCTTTTGATTTTCTTTTGTGTAAGAATATTTAAAAAAATCCCTGCCCTCAAGTGCTACATAATCAGCCCTTTTCTCAAAGCTTTTTGGCAAACGATAAGCCCCACTTGGCAAGACAAAATCAAAAAAAGGTTTTTGCGCACTTTCAAGTAAAAGATCAAATTTTTTAATATAAAATTTAGAAAAAGCATCATCAAGCAAGATAAGATCAGCTCCTAAATTTTGAGCCTTTAAAATAGCTTTTTTTCTATCACTACTTACAATCACAGCATCAATAAAGTTCTCATAAGCATACTCTTGTGCCTCGTCCCCGCTCTCATAGGCGTTTAAAAGCACTTTTTGGTTTAATTTTACCAGTTTTAAGCCCTTGCTTTTTCTCTTATAACCCCTTAAAATCACAAAGATTTTTTTATCCTTAAAATGCTCTTTTAAAAATCTTGCAATGGCCTTTGTGGTCGGTGTTTTAAAATTACCCCCAAAGCTTAAATTTCCTACACTTATGCTAGGAATTTGGGGTATGAATTTAAAATGAAGCTTTGTATTTAAAAACGCAAAAAATAAATAAATGAGACTCAAAGGCAAAAGCAAAATCGCAAGTGCTTTTTGCATTAAGCTTGGGCTAAAAAAATAGCTATCTAGCCAGGTACTCATAACTTTGCTATCGTAGGAAGTCTTCTTTTAAAGGCGTTTTTGCTTTCTCTTAGCTCTATCATCTTTAAAAGCTCTTTATCAGCAGTATTTAAAACACTCTCATCGCCCTTATCTCTAGCCTTTAAAAGAGTGTCAATCTTTGCATAAGAAAAGCCAAGCTCAGCCTCATCACTTTGTCCTGCGTATAAATCAGCACTAGCTGGCTTTGTGATGAAAATTTCAGGCAAACTTAAAAAGCGTGCAAGCTCGTAAATATCGCTTTTATAAAGCTCGCCTATGGGATTAAAAGCACAAGCTAAGTCCCCATAAATTGTGCCATATCCTAGAGTAAGCTCGCTTTTATTGCTAGTGCCAGCCACAAGATAATTTAAACGTGCTGAATAATCATAAAGCAAGCTCATACGAATTCTAGCGCTTAAATTGCCTATTCTTAGCCTATCTTTTGTAGGGCTTGCCTTTAAAAAGGCATTTAAAATATCTTTAATTTCTATAATTTCGTGCTTTAAGTTTAGAATTTGGCATAAATTTAGCGCGTCTTTAAGATTATTTTCATTTGAAAACTGAGAAGGCATTAAAAGAGCAAAGCAGTTCTCATTCAAAGCTTCTTTACAAAGCGTTGCCACCACAGCACTATCAACGCCCCCACTAAGTCCAAGTAGCGCTCCTTTAAGTCCTGATTCTTGCACCTGTTCTTTGATAAAATGAATGAGCTTATCTTTTATGAGTGAAAAATTCATACCCTGTTCCAAGATTTGATATAATTTTGTTATTATAACTCATTTAGGATTACAAAATGCAAATTTTACAAAAAGCCTGTGGGCCATATGCTACAAATTGTTATATTTTAAAGACTGATAAGGGTGATTTTGTCATTGATCCGGGCGTAAATGCGCTTGAGTTTATTAAGCAAAACTGCACGCAAATAAAGGCTATTTTAAATACTCACGGCCATTTTGATCATGTGTGGGATAATGAAGCGCTAAAGAAGCATTTTAAAGCGCCTATTTACATACACGAAAAAGATGAGTTTATGCTTAATGATCCTTTTAATACAGGGCATAAACATTCTAAGGCTGATTTTTTAATCAAAGATGAAGAAGTTTTTGACATTGAGGGTGTGAGTTTTAAATTTCATTTTTTTCCAGGACACACGCCAGGATGTTGTATGATAGAGCTTGTGGGGGAAAATTTGATGTTTAGTGGGGATTTTTTGTTTCAAAATAGCATAGGGCGTTATGATTTTCCTTATTCAAGTGCAAGTGATATGAAAAAAAGTATTCAAAAAGCGGCTTTAATCAAGGATGATTTTAAGCTTTTGCCAGGTCATGGCTTTGAGACGACGCTTAAAAAAGAGCAAAATAATTTTAATTTTTGGCTCAATCAACTCAATTTAGAGCTTTAAAATGGTAATTTTTCAATCTTTATTCGAGTTTTTAAGCCTTTATCTTATCTTTTTATGTGCTTTTTGTCTTTTGGGTGCTTTTTTTCAAAACAGGCTTGAAAACTTAAAGAAAAAAGAGCTTGAAAGCATTAAAAAAAGGCTTGATAAGGATTTGAACGAATTTGAAAAAGAAGAAAATTTAAAAACTAAAAAATCAAAAATGAAAAAAATTTATGAGTTTTGCCCTTGTCAAAGAGCTACAAGCAGTGGTTTAGCAAGTAAAATTTGCATTTATAGTGCAGGATTTTGCTTTATGCTTTCTTTAAGCAATATTGCTTTGATTCAAAACTATGAGTTTATAACTTTTTTGCTTTTATTTTTATCTTTTCTAACCCTTTTCATAGGCTGGATGATTAAAAAATAAATTAATTTTGCTTTGAACTTGCTTTAAGCTTAAAAGCAGCACATCAATTTAAAGCACATTACCATTTATCAGGCGTTAGGGGTAGATTGACCCAGTTTTTAGGACATTCTTCATGGTAAGTCCCACTCGCATCATAATAGGGCTTGCAATCATCATAAAGCCTATTTGAAATACCCCTTTCGTTGATGAAGCAGCCGCTGATGAGAAGGGCTAAAAAAATTATAAGAAATTTCATCATTTTTTACCCTTGAAAGAATGATTTTTGCGCCACTCATAAGGCTCTATGGGATGATTATCTTGCCAAAGACCCAGCTTAGCAGCTTGAGCGCTTCTTTGCTCGCTTAAATATTTATCACTATAATACACATAAGCCCACGCAAAGCCATTTGCAACCATTTCTTTATTGATATCCTTGCCATCAAGTTCTACAATGCCAAGTGTTCTTTTATATTTATCTTTTTGTGTTGTTTTAACAATAACTTGTTTTCCAGCAATGAGACTGGCTAGAAATTCCTTAGCCTTTTTGCCATAAGCTTGATTACTCTCAGGCGCGTCAATACCATAAAATCTCACTCTCACGCGCTCATTTGAAGCGCTTAAAAGCTCGATAGTATCGCCATCTATCACGCGCACGACCTTGCCTTGAATCACGCTTTCATCAGGTAAAAAGCTCTTCACGCAAGCGATGAGTAAAAATGCTACAAGCAAAATCGCTAAGCGCTTGGGACTACTTGCAAGCGCTCTTAAGTTTAAAGCTCTTTTCATCATTTTACTTTATTGAATGCCCAAAACACTAGCTTTTTGGCGGCACAAATCCTGCCAATTTGAAGTGGCATTGACATTCATACACGCTCTTAAGCTTGCATTTTGCGCGTTTTGATTTTGCATTTTTTCATAAATATCACTTTGCATAAAAAAGGCTCTTGCCCTATCTGCTGCGCTTAAATTGATCTTTAGCAAGTCTTTAAGCGCAGCTAGAGCTTCGTCAAATTGTCCTGTTTTATCTAAGGTGTTTAAATAAATAAACTCAAGCTCGGGCGAATAGACATTAACCCCCTTTAAATTTTGAAAATCAATGGCTTTAGGAGCGTAAGTGAGAATACTTGTCGTTAAATTTCTATCATTACAATAAAGCAAAAACTCATACAAGGCTTCTACCATTTGATAATTCATCTCAAAGCCTTCTAAAGCATTTAAGCTCTTTATCGCGTCATTATAATCTTCGCTTCGAAGCTGGGCTAAAAATTTCACATAATAAGCGTCAAAATTTTCTTTCTCGCTTTTCATAATGCGCGAATCAAGCACTGAATTGGCTAGATTGATGGCTTTGGCATAGCTTTTTTCATCAAGATCCATTTTCGCTTCTTCAATGTCATAATAAATAGGATCTTGCGCCCTGTTTGCGTGGATAAACTCTTTAGCCTGCGTTATTTTTAGCGTGCGTTTAAAGCAAGCTAAAAGTGCTTTTTTGTCATTGGCCTTACTGCCTATATCATAGGCTTTAAACTCTTCATAAATATTTGTAGCACGAATGCAATCATCATTTCTAATGGCACTATCAAGTCTTGCAAGAGCAGCGTTTGCTAAGATATTTCTAATCTCAGGATTATCATACTTTTCGATATCGTTTTTATAAGCGATGATGGCGTCTAAATTATTTTCTTTTTCATAAAGCTTGACATCATAAACGAGAGCTTTTGCAGCAATTTCATTGGCGTATTGTTGCATGAGTTCTTTATAGCGCGTATGCAGCAAGGTGGCGTTATTTTCAGGCAGATTAAAAAATACATTATCCTTGGCTTCATTGATTAAACTCATATATTCGCTATTATTTTCAAACTCGTCGCTGTATAAGTCAAGCAGTCGTTTTGCGTCCGTGTAGCGCGGTGTCTTGCTCATCGCAAGGGCTAAATTCCTAAGCGTGCTTTCATATAAAGGATCATTTTTGGCTAGGGTGTTAAAAACTTGCTCGTAAATTTCAGCACTGAGCGCGTAATCTTTATCATCATAAAGCAAATTTGCAAGGTTTAAGGATAGGGCTTGATTTTGCGCAAAGGCTTTAGGATTTGCTTTAAAGACGGTGTCAATGAGATTAAAGGCATTGTTTTTATCTTTATCTAAAAAGGCAAGCCTAGCCAAAGAAATCGCCGATCGCGCCGCAGTATCAGGCTCTTTGCTCTTATAATAAATGTCATTGTAAATAAGCTCAGCTTGATTTTTCTCGCCTAAAGTGCTGATATAATCTGCATAATCAAGCAAGCCCAGCTGGGCAAAATGATCGTTTGGATGCTCATTAGCCAAAACGCCTATGGTGTAATCGACATTTGACTTTTGCTCTAAAGCCATATACGCTCTAAGCGTGATATAAAGCACTTCAGTGAAATTTCTATCGCTGGTGTAGGTCCTGCCCCACGCTTTGGCTTCTTCTAAAAGCATTTCAAGCTCGTCTTGATTGCGAAAATCAGGCGTGTAAGTATAAAGCTGATTTTTAGCTCTAAGCCTGTAAAGCTCAAATTCATTCATAAAAATGCTGCCCTGATACCTAGAAATCGCATTCGTCGCGTCAGTGATAACCTGGGTGTAATTTTCTTTCTCATACTCATCTTTAATGCGTAAAAAGGTGTTAATATCAGCACTTTGTGGGATAATCACAGGATTAGAATCTAAATCCAGTGCCCCCACAAAAGGCAAATTCGCATCATCAAATTCCACCTCAAAGTCAAGCCCATTTGATGGCGTGATATAAGGAATTTCATTGCTGAATAAAAAAGTATAATTTGTTGAGTTTTGCTCTAAATTTGTATTTTTAATGATATTTTCTTCATAAATTTTTTGCGATAAATCAAACATTTTTGCAGGTATTTTTGGCAAAATATTAATTTGCGTGGCGTTTTCATTTTTGATGAACTCAAGGTCAAAAAAATTAAAATTTTGATTTTTAAGCTCGCTATGCACATTGCCTAAAACAAGGCATTCAAAGTGATTTTTACCATCATTTATCAGCTCTTTGCATGAAAAATTATTTTCATCGCTTAAATGCAGCACGCCAAAAGGCGAGTTTGGATTGCGCCCTACATTAAAAACAAGCTCAAAGCTAAAAATAAACTGAGTGAGTAAAAAAATTATCCATAAAATTCTCATAACAAAATTATATCCATATTTTTTTGAAATTTGATAAACTAAGCCTTTTTATCTAAAGAAAGCTTTAAAAAATCATAATTTTTTTCTAGGCCAAAAGCTTTGAAATTTAAAAAGCCCAAATTTGTATTTAAACTCTCATCCATTAAAAGCTCGCTTTCAAAGCCTTTATCTCCTGCTTTAAGATTTAATTTTTCATTAAATTTAGCCTTTAAAATCATAGCAAAAGCTTTTTTACAATGAATGAAATCATCTTTTAAATCAAGATTAAAAATCACCGCCCCATCGTAATTATCAAGCTCTTTAAGCTTTGTAAATTTAAAACTCTCATCAAAATTAAAGCTCTTTTGAAAAAGCTTTTTTTCATCCTTAAAATCATCTTTTTCAAGGTCTTTTAAATCATTGCTACAAAGTGTTTTTAACTTTAAGCTTTTGCTTAAGAAATTTAAAAAAAAGGCTATATTTTCGTAATCTTTATGCCTTTTTAAATTCGCATCAAAGATGATTAAATCAGCATTTTTTAAAAACTCAAGCACCTCAAAGGCTTCTTCTTCGCCAAAGCAAGACTCAGCGCTCAAATAGCCTTCATCGAGCTCGTAAAAGCTTTTTTCATCAAGCATTTTAGCTAAAATTGCCAGCACAAAGGGCGTGCTAGCGATTTCGCATTTATAAAAAGAGCCTAAAAAATTCTCATCTTTTAAAAAAGAAATATTTAAGCTCTCATTCAAATTGAGCCACTCGCAAAGCTTTTTGCACCTAATGCTAGGAAGATCTAAAAAGGATAAAATTCTCATTCAAGCCCTTTTCGTGCAGTATTTTTCAAGCACTTTAAAAAGTAATTTTTCAATCCTTTCAATAGAAGCGATTTCGCAGCGCTCATCTGTGGAGTGTGGATTAAAGATATTCACGCCAAGGCTGGCACATTCAAGGGGTTGTTTTTTCTCTATGACGCCACATTCAAGCCCTGCATGCACGGCTAAAATCCTAGCGTCTTTAAACTCAGCCTTTAAAAGCTCAAACACTTCATCGCTAAACTCGGTGCGCTCTCCTTGCCAAGGCGCGTAAAAATTACTAGAGCTTACAGTAAAATCAAAGCTTTCAAAGAAAATTTTTGTTTCAAATTCCAAATTTTTAAGATCTTCAAGCAAATTTGAGCGCGCAAAAAGCTCTATAATGGCTTCTTTTTCATTCATTTTAAGAGTGGATAAATTAATACTTGTTTGAATTATGCCAAGCTCTTGCGAATAAGCTCTAACGCCTTGTGCAAAGGCATTGATAGTCCTTAAAAGTTTATCACTTTGCTGGCATATTAAAATTTTCTCATTGCCCCTAGCTTTTGGGCGCACTTTTATAAACTCATTTTGAGTAGGCTTCTCATCAAAAAGCACTAAAGCCCTAGCAAATTTAGCTACTGAGTTAATGCGCTCACCGCCTTCAAAATGCACGATTTGCCCCTTGTTTTGCAAGATAAAGCGCGCCATTTCTTTAAGCGAGTTTTTAGGATTTTTAATGATATCAATGCCAGAATGCCCACCTTTGAAATTTACGGCTTCAAGCTCGTAAAGCTCGCCTTTTTTTTCTTTAAGCTCCTTAAAATCAAGCTTCAAGCAAGATTTTATATCCACACCACCCGCACAGCCTATGATAAGCTCTTTTTCATCCTCGTGGTCTAAATTTAAAAGCCTTTTTGATAAAAGCTTGTGAGTTAGGGCATTTGCGCCCAGCAAGCCCACCTCTTCATTATCTGTAAATAAGCATTCTAAATCATCAAATTCACTCATCGCAGACATTATCAAAGAAACACCTATGCCATTATCTGCTCCAAGGCTTGAATTTCTAGCCTTTAAAAAGCCCTTTTCTTCAAAAAGCTCTATTTTAGGAGCTTCGCCCATACACACCATATCAAAATGCGCCTGCAAACAAAGCTTTGGCTCGCCTTTAATACAGTGTATATTGCCCCCCTCATCCACACTCACCTTAAAGTGCTTTGCTTTAGCAAATTCGCATAAAAACTCGCGCATTTGCTGCGTGTCAAAGCTACAATGTGGGATTTTACTTAGAGTTTTGAAATGATTTAAACTTTGCATTTTCGCCCTTTTTTAAATTTAAAGCTAATTATCGCATAAATTCTTTAAAAAGACTTTTAAATTTAAAGAAAACTTAAAATGCTTTTGGGTAAAATTTGGCATTTTTTAAAAATTTAAGAATTTAAAGCCAATTTAAAAGGCAAAATATGAAAAATACCGTTACAGAAGCATCAATTTACGAAGCTCAAGGATTTAAAAGCGAGGCTTTAGAAATTTATAAAAATATCTTAAAACAAGATCCTAGCAATCAAAATGCTATCGATGCGATACGAAGGCTTAGTGGTTTGCGCTCTAATCATAGTGATTTAAACACGCAAATGCTTGACTTTTTTATCAATATGAAAAGCGAAGAAGAAATCAATGAATTTAAAAGGTGGTTGATAAAGCTATGAATTTAGAAGATTTGGCAAAAAAGACTATAGATGAAGTGAGCAAGCAAGTCAGCAAAGAGCCTGTAAATGAGCCTTTGAAAGAGCAAAAAAAGCTTGATGATGAGGTTTCTTTTGAAATAGCGCGCTCAAAGCTAGCCGATACTGAAAGAATTGATGAAAAAATCAGCGACGCACAAGCGAGCAAAGCCTTAGAAGAAGCTTCAAAAGAGCAAGTCATAGACTTAAACGCTTATGAAAAAAATATAGAAAATAACTTAAAAAGCAGTGAAAGCTCGCAAATAAGCGTTGAAGAAAGCAGCTCAAACAAGGCTTTAAATTTTAATGAAGAGCTTTTTTTGAAAAACTTAAGAGAGCGCATTTTGGTGCTTTTTGAAGGGCTTAAAAGCACTAAGGATGAGGATTTAAAAGCTAGGCTTGAGCTTTGCATTAATTTTTTAGAGTTTTTGCTTGCAAATATCGAAGATAAGCTCAAAAAATAGCACCTTTGAAAGAATTTCAAAAGCCTTTGCGCCGCTTACAAAAAGGGCTTATTTTGTAGGAGGTTGTGTTAGAGATAGCTTGCTAGGGCTTGAAATTAAAGATTTTGATATAGAATTTTATGATATTGATGAAAAGCTTTTTGAAAAAACTTGCGAAAAACTTGGCGCACAAGGCTTTGGAAAAAGCTTTTTTGTGTATAAATTAAACGAGTTTGACCTTAGCCTAGCCAGGCGTGAAAATAAGATTGCTAAAGGACATAAGGGCTTTGAGGTTTTTATTTGCAATGATGAAAAAGAAGCGGCTAAAAGGCGTGATTTTACCATAAATTCTATGATGGTAAATATTTTTAGTGGCGAGTTTTTAGACCTTTATGGGGGCAAAAAGGACTTAAAAGCTAGAATTTTACGCCATATTGATGAGAAAAGCTTTAAAGAAGATAGTCTAAGAGTGCTTAGAGCGGTGCAGTTTGTGGCTAGATTTAGACTTAAAATCGCCCCTGAAACGCTAACTTTGATGAAAAGCATTGAAATTGATGATTTAAGCAAGGATAGAATCAATGGTGAGCTTTATAAATTTTTTAACGCAAAGTATTTGACTTTGGGTTTTAGGGCTTTGCAGGATTTAAATTTAGAAGAAAGAATTTTTTTCTTTAATGCCAAAAAAGATAATAAAAAAAATCAAAGCTTTCAAAGGCTTTTAAACAAGGCTTTGAAATTTATCAAGGATGAGGGGCTTTTTTTATATCTTTATCTTAATTTTTTTAATATTGACAAAAAGGAATTTTTTAAAAAAACAGGGCTTAAAAAAGAGCTTTTGACAAAGGCAAAGCAGGAATTTCATCAGGGTAAAATGAGTTCTTTAACTTTGCTTAAAATTTCTCTTATAATGCCCTTAAATCAGTGGCTAGGACTATATAGCAAGGCTAGGATTGAAAGGGCAAAAAAACTTCATATTTTTAATCAAAAGTTTGAATGCAAAATTTCTACTCAAAAGCTCATAAAAAAGGGCTTTAAAGGCAAGGCTTTAGGGGATGAAATCAATCTTTTAAAGCTTGAAGCTCTTAAAAAATATCTCGCAAAAAAGGCATTTTAATGGCACATTTTATCTTAAAAATCGCTTGCAAGGATGAAAAAGGGCTTATTTTTAAAATTTCACAGCTCATCTTTAAATATGGCTTAAATATCATCAAAAACAACGAATTCGTGGGCGAAAACCACTTCTTTTTTAGAGCCGAGTTTGAAAGCAGTGAAGACTTTACAAAGGCTAGACAAAGCTTTTTAAACGAGCTTGAAAGCGCTTTGCCAAGTCATAGCAAAATCACGCTTTTAACAAAGCGCAAGCAAAACATTATCATTTTTGCGACAAAAGAAGCGCATTGTCTTGGGGATTTGCTTTTAAGGCATTACTCAGGCACGCTAAATGCTAACATTAAAGCCGTGATTTCAAATCACGAGAATTTAAAAGATTTGGTGCAAAAATTTAACATTCCTTATCATTTTTTAAGCAGCGAAAACTTAAGCAAAGAAGCGCACGAAGCTCTATTATTTGATACTTTGAAAGCTTATGAGTTTGATTATTTGGTGCTTGCAAAATATATGCAAATTTTAAGTGCTGCGTTTGTCGCGCGCTTTAAAGAACAAATCATCAACATTCATCATTCTTTCTTGCCTGCATTCATCGGTGCAAACCCCTACAAGCAAGCTTATGAGCGCGGTGTGAAAATCATCGGCGCTACGGCTCATTTTGTCAGCAATGAGCTTGATGCAGGTCCTATCATCACGCAAGAAATCATCAATGTAAGCCACGAGTTTTCAGTTTTGGCGATGAAGAAAGCCGGGCAAGATGTCGAGAAAATCGCCCTTGCCAAAGCCCTTGACTTAGTCTTTGACGAGCGCGTCTTTATCTATCACAATAAAACGATAGTGTTTTAATTTATCATCCTTTAAGCTTTTAGCACGCTCATTTTAAGGCTTAAATTTTTAAATTTAAATATTTCAATCCTTAAAAGTGCTATAAACAATGATAAAATTTTTTTAAATTTCAACTGATTTATTATTTTAATCATAAATACCCTAATTTTCTTATTTTTATACTCTTAAATAAATTTTATCTGCTTTAATGTAATTTTGATTTTTCAAGCCTTGGGTGTGTAAATTTGTTTTGATTTTACAAGTATTTTTACATTATTTTAACATAATGTGATTTTTTGTATAAATTTAAGTTTTCTTAAAAAAAAGTATAATGATAAATAAATTTAGAAATCAAGGAGATTTTATGAATATATCATTAGATAATGTTAAGTGTGCAAATTGTGAGCACATACTTAATGAAAATAATCCTATATTTAGTCGAATTTTGGCTAAGTATTTTGGTTTTTGTTATGATTGTATGCAAGATTATGCGAGTAAGCATAATTCTTCTTTAGATAAAGAAAAAATTAAGTTGGCTAAATTCATACACGAAAGAGTTCAAAATGTTTGTGAGCAACAAATAGGCGATCTATTTCCCACTTTTCTTATGCAAAAGGCTTTTCAAGAATACTTAAAAGATCATTATGTATTTAATATAGACTTATTAAGCTTATATCAAGAAAAAGAACGATTTTATGGTAAGAATTTTGAGCAAAATATGCAAAATGAAGTTGCTAAAGAATTAAAAATTATAGGTAATTCTTTAACTACATTAGTAGAACAATATAATAAAGATATTGAAAATTTGCAAATATCAAATAATCAATTTTACAACGAAGGATTGAACTTTGGTAAAAAAGTGTTTTATATTATGGAGATGAACCGAATTTTATTAGCGGGAAATCAAAAGTTAGATATTCATTCTTTCGATAAAGAACAAATTCTTAATGATTTAAAAGAATCTATATTGGTATTTGAAAATACAATATCTAATTTTCTAAATGAAGGGTTTAATATAATTAACAATACGAGTGATTTACTAGAAAAAAAGAAAATATATTGCATAATGCTAGGAGTTATGAATAATATTCACGGAGTTACTATGGGAATGTTAAGTAGTAACCCAAGTGGAAAATAATTTTAAATCATAGCACAATAAGGAAGTTAAATGCTTAGTTTTATCGGTTTTTTGCTTCAGTTTCTTGTTATAGGTGGGGTTGTAGTGAAAATTCTAGATCGTATATTTGGTGAGGATGAACCAAAAAATAATAACTCTCAAAAAGCTGACACCCTAAACGAAGCAATCCAAAAAGAGTTGATCGAAATCTCTAAAGACCCCAATTTCAACCAAGAGGACTGGGAGAAACTCCTAGCCAGAATGCAAGGCACGTCAGGCTTAGTAGCAAAGAAATATGAAATAAATAACAATAAAAACAAAGACAAACCAGCACAATCAACTCCTAAGCAAACTCAAAGCATAGAAAACTCTAAATCTAATAATACCCAAAACACACAATCCAAAGATATTTCAAATATAGACCTAGCTTTTGTAAGCATCTCAAGACCAGCGCCCAAAAAAAACTCAAAGTGTAAACAGCGTGCAAGAGTTCATCACCCAAAGAGGCATTAAAAAACTTTTGCATTTTACTTCGGGTAAAAATATAGACTCTGTTAAAAAATATGGAATTTTATCGCGCGAAGAGCTTGAGCGAAGGGGCTGGCGTTATAGTCTTAACGATAATAAAAGATTTGATTTCAAGCTTGATTATATCTCGCTTTCTATCAGTCGTATTAATGATTTTGTGTGTCAAAGCTTTATGGACCAAGGTTCTTTAATCAATCTTTATGTGATAGAAATTGACCCTAGTGTGCTTTGGAAAGAAAATTTAAACAAAATTTATTGTGAGACCAATGCAGCGACGAAAAATGCTAGAAAAGGCTCGAGTTTAGAAGATTTAAGGCAATGTTTAATGATTTTATTTCTTATTCTACAAGCACAGGCGAAAGAAATGTGCGAAGAATAAAACAAAAATTCAATGAAACGACTGACCCACAAGCTAAAATTTTATTTGAAAAAAGAATTGATCCAAAATATTTTTTAAAGATTTATCCTTTAGATATAAGAACAAGATATAAACCACAAGATTATGCAAATGATGATTTAAAAGAACTACCTTTTTGGTAAATTTTAGATAAAATTTCATATTATAAGGATTTTTAAATGGCTGAGAGATTGTGCTTTTTAGTGAGTGATTTTGAAAAAACGGGGCGCTTTTATGATGAGGTGCGCGTGGAATTTGAGTATTTTAATGGCTTTGCGCTCGTTCAAAAGCAAAAAAGTATCAAGTCATTTCACAAGGCTATTGAATCTCAATTTAAAAACTTTAAAGTGCTTGAAATTTCGACCAAATCGCCTGAAATTTTAGGCAAACATTGTAGTGCTTTTAATCTCAAGCTTGAGTGTGAGAAACTTGGCGAGCGAGCGCTTGAATGCGTGTTTCAATCCAGCAAGGTTTTTGAGTATAAGGGCGAAGAAAAGAGATTTAAAGAAATTCTTTATGAAGATAATGCAAGAGAGGGCAAAAGGTGCATTAAGGAGTTTTTAGAACAACACAAAGGCGCAAGGCTCACGCATTTTGAATTTGAAGGGCAAAAATATCCGCTAGAGCCTGCAAGTGCTTTTTATGACTTCATTTATATTCAGGCTTTAAAGCAGCTCAAAGATAAAGATGAGTTGCTAAAATATGATATTTTCACTGACATTGAGTTTAACGATAAAAAGCAAATCAATTGCCAGGCTAGAAGCTGTGCGATTTATGTAGGTTTAAAAAGGGCAAAAAAGCTTGATGAATATCTAAAATCCTTTAATAAATTTAAAGAAATTTATCAAAATCTTTCTAAAAATGAGAATAAAACTTCCACGAAAAAGGGTAAAAAAACAAAAGCGCGTAAAGAAAGTAAAGAACAACCCTCACTTTTTGGCGAAGATGAATTAAACACTTGATGATTGTTGTAAGGCATAGAAAATTAAAAATTTATTTTAAACAAGGCAAATTAATTATCCATTCTCATTAAGCGCATCAAGCCTTGCTTTTGCCGCTTCTAAAATCAATTCATCTTGGCTAAAATCAAAAAATTTAAACTCATTGCCGTGTTGTAAAAGCCCGTCAAGCAAATCCCCACTTTGGCGGTTTTTTAAATCAAGCTCGGCTATTTTAAAGCCGTCTAAACTTTGACAAAACTCAAGCAAGCGTGCAGGAATTTCTTTAAGCTTAGTATAAAGATAACAATAACTTTTAAGTCCCACGCGCCCTACGCGTCCACGCAGTTGATGAAGCGTGGCAAGTCCTAGCTTTTCAGCGCCTACTATGATGATGGTGCTAAGACGTGGCAGGGAAATGCCTACTTCAATCACTGTTGTAGCGAGCAAAATTTGTCCTTTTTCTTTAAATTCTTTTAAAATTTCATCTTTGTTTTTATCCTTGCCGTGAGTGATGAAAACATTTTGATAATACTTTTGCCAATAAGCTTTTGCCATTTCTATACTTTGATAGGGCGAGTTTTCGCTCTCATTGACAAGGGGATAAATAATGGCAATTTGATTATTTTTAGCTAACTCGCTATCAATTTTTGCCTTTAAAAGATTAAAGTCCTTATCCTGCACGCAAAGACTTTGAATGTCCTTTTTAAAGGGCATTTGCTTGATGAAAGAAAAGCTTACAAGCTCGCTTTGTATCATACTAAGTGTACGTGGAATGGGCGTGGCTGAAAACTGCACGAAATGAGGATTAAGCTCATCTTTGCTTGAAAGCTCGCTGATTTTTTGCCTTTGATTTGAGCCAAAGCGGTGTTGCTCATCTATCATCACTAAAACAGCTTCAAAGCCTTTTTGATGAATTAAAGCGTGCGTGCCTATGATTAAATTTGCATTTTTTAGCTCTTCTTCTAAATTTTTATCCTTTTTACCACCCTTTACAAAGCAAAGTCTCATAAAGCTTGGCAGTAGTTTTTTAGCCTCATCAAAAAGCTGACTGGCTAGAATGCTAGTGGGTGCCATTAAAAGTGCTTGTTTAGGATACACGCTTAAAGCGGCAGCTAAAAGCACAAGAGTTTTACCACAGCCCACATCGCCCATTATCACGCGCCTTTTTGCCTCACTTTTAACTAAATCGCTTCTTATATCAGCGATTGCATTAAGCTGGTCCTTTGTAGGACTAAAAGGCAGGCTTTTAAGCCAGTCCTTAATGTCAAAAAGCTCTATATAAAGGGCTTTTAAAATGATTTTTTTAGCCCTTAATCTTTTTAAAAAATTATAAATTTCAATAAATTTTAAATCCTTAATATAAGCTCTCATATTTTGCATCATTTCATAACTTTTAGCATTATTTGCATGAAAAGCTAAAAGCAAATGGCAAAGTCTTTCATCAAGTCCTGTGGCAAGTAAATTTGAAAAATCTATATAATTTTGAATGAGTGCTTCTATGCTCTCATCTTTTATGCCTGAAATTTGATATTTTGGGATGAAAATACCCGCTTTTTTGATGATTTTTGGATTATTGAGCTGAAAAACTCCGTTATATAGGCTTAATTTTGCTGTGATTAAAAGTCTTGAGCCTATTTTAAAAACTGAGTAGTGCCATTTGCTAGGATTAAAAAAAACAAAGCTTAAATGTGTATTAAGACTTTCACAAAAGCAAGTGCCAAAGAGCTTGCCGTTTCTAGAGTTTAGAGCTTGAATGATAATTTCGCCTGTAAAAGGTTCATTTTCTTTAAGCTCGCTTGAAAAGCTTAAATTTTCAAGCTTTTTAGGCAAAATGAGGGCTAAATCAAGAACGGATTTAATTCTAAGCTTTTTAAAAAGGATTAAATCTTTAGCAGCGATTTTCATTGAAATTTATCATTTATAAATGTATCACTCATTATTTTTAAGCTTTATTCCTCACGCTTGCAAAGCTTAAATTTTCAAGCTCTGCGTGAGTTTTAAGATAATGATTTAGCTCGTTTAAACTCACTTTTTCAATAGCTTTTAATTCTTTTTTAAAATAATTTTCGCCAAGTTCATTATAGAACTCGCTTAAGGCTATATTTAAACGCTTTTCAAGGCTTTCATAGCGAAGCACAGAGCTTCCTATAAGAAATTTTTTCGCCGCCTCAAGCTCGCTTTCATTTACACCCTTTTTTACAAAGTCCTTAAATAAAGTTTTTACAATACTTTTTGCTTCTTGAGCATTTTCATTTTGCGTTTGCAAATAGCCAAAAGTGCGCACAAAAGTGCGGTTTATATCTAAAACTGCATAAGCTGAGTAAGCAAGTCCTCTTTTGACGCGAATTTCTTCCATTAAACGCGAGCCAAAGCCACCCGCACCGAGTATGAAAAGAGCGAGCTTTGCAAGGTGTAAATTCTTATCTTTAAAGCTTGTATTAAACTCACTTGCAAAATAAATATAAGCTTGCTCGCTTTGCTTTTTGATTAAAATTTCATCTTTGCTTGCATTCATTTTAAAATACTTCTCAGGCTCGCTTTGTCCTTTATCTAAAAAGCTTAAATGCTTTATTATAAGGCTTTCAAGCTCTTTTTGAGTGATATCACCGCCTGCAACAATGCAAAGATTATTGAGATTTAAATGCTTTTTAAAAAAGCTTTCAAGCTCTTTTAAACTCATTTTTTCAATGCTTTTTTCATCACCTTCATTTGAGCTTTGAAAGGGCTTTTCTTTAAAACAAAGTTGATTTAAAAGCCTTTTGGCTAAAAAGTCAAAATCACTATTTTTACTCGCTAGCTCGCCAAGAGTAGTATTTTTAAGCCTTGCGAGCACTTTTTCATCAAAACGTGGCTTAGAAATAAAGTTTTCAAGCTCTTTTAAGGCAAATTTTATATGTTCTTTTAGGCAGCTAAGATTAAGCTCAAAGCATTCAAAGCCACTATTTGCGCTCAAAGTTATAGCCTTTGTTTCAATGCGCTTAAAAAAGCTCTCATTACTGCCTTCATTTAAAATTCTTGCAAGCATACTAGAAAGCCCTGATAAGCCATTTTCATAAGCCTTGCCACTTTTTTGAAACACAAGGCGAAAATAAAACACAGGCAAGGTGCTATCTTGTTCAAAAATCACTGGAATTTTAATATTTTTCAAACTCACATAAAACATTTTTAGCCTTTAAACCAAGATGAAATTTTATCAAAAAAGCTCTTTTCTTGCTCTTTATGAACGCCGTTTTCATCGACTCCAAAGCTTTTGTCTAGGCTTTTTAAAAGCTCTTTTTGCTCATCATTTAGCTCTTTTGGAAAATCAACGACGATTTGAACGACTTGTGCGCCTAGTCTGTTTGAGCGCACATCCTTAATGCCCTCATTTTCAAGCACAAAAGCATCCCCACTTTTAACCCCACAAGGAAGCTCTAAAAAGCTATGACCCCTAATAGTAGGCACTTTAATGCGCCCGCCAAGGGCTGCTTTTGTGAAAAACAGCGGAAGCTCTAAGTAAATATCGCTGCCATCTCGCACGAAAATTTCATCCTCAGCGACAAAAATTTGCACGATTAAATCGCCCCTACTGCCATTACTTAGCACATTTCCAAAGCCTCTTTGTCTAAGGCTCATTCCCTCTTCAACGCCCTCTGGTGCTTCTAATTTCACTTTTTCTTCAAGCTCTTCATAGCCAAGCCCGTTACAAGCTTCGCATTTATTTTTAGGCACGCGTCCCAAACCTTTACAATCAGGACAAGTTTGAATAAAGCTTAAAAAGCCTCCTGTGCTTATATGTCCGCTTCCTTTACAGCGCAAGCATACATTAAACTCGCCATCTTTTGCCCCACTGCCCTTACAAGCCTTGCACGAGCTTTTGTATTTGATTAAAAGCTCTTTTTCACAGCCAAAGGCAGCTTCTTTAAAGCTTAAGTTTAATCTTACAGCTAAATTGGGCTTAAATTTATCATTTTGAGCCTGCTCTTTTTTAGCACTTTTAAAGCTTGTGCCAAAGAAATCATCAAAAATATCCTTAATATCATCAAAATTAAAGCCCCCGCCAAAACCACCACCAAAGCTTTGTCCTTTTAGCCCATCTTTTCCATATCTATCATAAATGGCTCTGCTTTCATCATTGCTTAGCACTTCATAAGCTTCGTTAATGAGTTTAAATTTCGCTTCAGCTTCGCTGTCGCCTTGATTTCTGTCAGGATGATATTTTAAAGCAAGTTTTCTATAAGCTTTTTTGATCGTTTCTTTATCGGCATTTGAAGAGATTTTTAAGAGTTCATAATAGCTAATTTCCACATATTATCCTTAAATTTTTTAAAATACTTCGCATATTTTACCAAATTTTTAAAAACTAAAGTTATAATTTTAAAAAATGCAAATAAATTTTAAAAGGAGATGTGGATGATTAATGTGCTGATGATCGAAGACGATCCTGATTTTGCCACGCTTTTAACGGAGTATCTGGCGCAATTTAACATTAAAGTTACAAATTATGAAGACCCTTCAAATGCTCTAAATTTAGCGATGAAAGATTATGATTGTTTGATTTTAGATTTAACATTGCCGGGCATTGACGGGCTTGAAGTGTGTAAAGAAATCCGCCAAAAAAGTGAAATTCCCATCATCATCTCTTCAGCCAGAGGCGACTTAAGCGATAAAGTCGTAGGACTTCAAATTGGCGCAGATGATTATTTGCCAAAGCCTTACGATCCTAAAGAAATGTATGCAAGGATAATGAGTTTAATTCGCCGCTCTAAAAAGAATATCGAGCAAGAAAATATCAACACCAACTCAGCCTTTAAAGTCGATGAAAGAAAACACGAGATCAGCTATAAAGGCGAAGTGCTTTCTTTAACGCCGGCTGAGTATGAAATTTTAGACTACCTCATCCGCCAACACAGCTTTTCAGTCTCTAGAGAACAGCTCGTGCAACATTGCAAAAGCTTAAAAGATAAAGATTCAAAAAGCCTTGATGTCATCATTGGACGCTTGCGTTTAAAGATCAATGATAACTCCAAAAGCCCAAAACACATATTCTCAGTGCGAGGCATAGGCTATAAACTCATAGGCTAAGATGAAGTATTATTCGATACGCACGAAGGTGAGCATTTTATTTTTTGTCGTCTTCGTGCTGGTGTGCATACTCTTTTTTATCTCTATCAACCTAGAAGCAGAAAATAAATTTAAAAACCAAATTTTACAGCAAGAAAATACTATGCGAACGCTCATTAATGAGTATGAGAAAGAAGAAAATAAAAGCAATTTTTTAGATTATTTAATAGGCAATCATTTTCACATCATCAAAAACAACGACACGCTTAGAAATTTGCGTCAAAATGGAGATGAAATTTTTAAGCTCTCCACTGCTTTTGGTAATCTTTCTTTAGTGTTTTATCAAGATAAGCTTTATTTAGCACTTAAAAATGAAAACTACGACCTTTATTTACAAGGCGAGCAAGAAAGCAATACCTTTGACTTCATTATTTTTGGCTTTTTTACTTCGCTGTGTCTTTCTTTAGCACTTTATTTTTCAATCATCAATTCTTTAATCCCTTTAAAAAGAATGCACGAGCAACTTTCTTCAACGCTTGAGGGCAAAGCCTTTAGCGCAGATGTTTATAAGGATGATGAAGTGGGTAAAATCGCTACACAATTTGAAAAAATTCTAAGCAAAAATCGCCAGCTCATCGAGTCGCGCCAGCTTTTTTTGCGCACGATTATGCACGAGCTTAAAACACCTATTGGCAAGGGTCGCTTGGTGGCTGAGATGATCAAAGAAGAAAAACAAAAAGAGCGCTTGATAGAAATTTTTAAAAGGCTCGATAATCTCATCAACGAAAGTGCGCGCATTGAAAGCTTGTATTCAAGAAATTATGAGATTTGCATTGAAGAGGTTAAATTTGAAGTGATTTTAAAGCAAGTTAAAGATCTTTTAATGCTGGATAATTTTAATGAAAAAGTCAGGCTCATCATCAAAGAAGAAGCAAGCTTTAAAGTCGATGTGGAGATGTTTTCAGTTATGCTTAAAAACTTGATCGATAACGCGCTTAAATATTCACCCAATCATCACTGCGAGCTTGAAGTAAGCCGTAATTTAATCATCATCAGCAATGAAGGTGTTAAGCTTAGAGCGGGCATTAAAGAGTATATGAAAGCCTTTTGGCGCGATAAAAACACGCAAGTTTCAGGGATGGGGCTGGGGCTTTATATTGTCGAGCGCATTTGCTTGATGCATCATTTCAATCTTGATTACAGCTATGAAAACAAAAGGCATATTTTTAAAATTTATCAGGCAAAAGATGAGCGAGAAATTTAACGAACTTGTAGAAAGCTTAAGCGCCTTGCCAAGCATTGGCAAAAAGACGGCTTTAAGGCTAGCTTACACACTTTGCAAGGATAAAATCATCGCAATGAGACTAAACGCAAGCATAGAAAATGCCCTGCGCTTCATTAAGCCTTGTGCGTGCTGCTTGAATTTAAGCGAGCATGAGCTTTGCGAAATTTGTAGCGATGAAACGCGAGATAGAAATTTACTTTGTATTGTTGAAAGCGCTAAAGATATCCTCATCCTTGAAGAAAGCGGGGGGTTTAATGGGCTTTATTTTGTGCTTGAAGATCTCGAACAAGACTTTGAAAAACTAGTCAAAATGATAAAAAAATTTCAGTGTAAAGAAGTGATTTTTGCTCTTACTCACAGCCTAAACTCAGAAGCTCTAATCTTTTATGTAGAAGAAAAATTAAAAGATTTTCATTTAAAATTTTCAAAAATCGCACAAGGAATTCCAAGTGGCGTGAGCCTTGAAAATGTGGATTTAATTTCACTTCACAAAGCTATGGCTTACCGCGTTAGGCTCGAATGACTTAGCGCTTTTTGCGCACGACATTGTCGATATTAAAATACCTAAAAGTGATTAAATGCTGTAAAATTCCAAAAAATACCATAAAGGTTACAAAGGAGCTGCCGCCGTGGCTAAAAAAGGGCAAGGGTATGCCAACAACTGGCGCAAAGCCTATGGTCATAGAGATATTTACCGCTGTGTAAATAAAGATAAAAAGGGCGATGCAATTTGTTACCACTCTGGCAAAATAATCCGTTCTTAATTTTTGATTTAAGCTTAAAAGATGAAAGATTAAAAGCATATAAAAAACAAGTACAAATAAAGCGCCCATAAAGCCAAAACGCTCAACTAAATAAGCAAAAATAAAATCACTTGTTGATATAGGCAAAAACTTAAAATGCGTTTGCGTAGCTTCCTCGCTTTCTTTTCCATAAAGTCCGCCATTTCCTATGGCAACAATGCTTTGTCTTACTTGATAGCTTGGCTTTTCGGCTAAAAAATCGTGAATGCGCTGCTTTTGATAAGGCTTTAAAAAATGCGTGTAAATCACAGGGGAGCTAAGCCCTATAATTAAGGCGATAGAAAGCCAAATTTTAAAACTTACCCCTATGATAAAAAGCGTGCCAAAGCCTACGATTAAAAGCACGGTTGCTGTGCCTAAATCAGGCTCGCCAGCGATTAAAAAAAAGGGCAAGAGTATGTAAAAACTAAGCTTACAAAAGCTTTTTAGTTTATAGCCATTTTTTGGCGGGGGATTTCTATAAATGAGATAAGCTAGCATTAAGATAAAGGAGGGCTTAAAGATTTCTGAGGGCTGTATGGTAAAATGCGTGAATGGAATTTCAAGCCATCTTCTAGCCCCAAGTTTTTCAACCCCAAAAATATCCACACTCAAAAGCAAAGCAATATTTATCCAATAAAAAAGCGGTATAAGCCAGGATAATTTTCTAATAGGAAAAATAAGAAAAAACAAAAAAACTAAAAATCCTATGAGAGTATAAGCAAGCTGCTTTTGCGCTAAAAAGCTGCTTGCTTCATAAACTAAAATAAAGCTTATGATGATAATGGGTAGGATTAAAAGAGCCTGCACGAAGTCAAAATGTGAAAAAATGCGCCTATCAAAGAAAAACAACTCAAACCTTTAAGCTAAATTTAGCTAAAATTATAGCTTAAAACTTTAAGAAAGTGTAGCTGTATGCAAAAATTCAAGGTAGAAAAAGAACAAAGACTTGATATTTTTTTAAGCCAAATTTTAAATCAAAGCCGCTCTCAAATTGCAAATTTTATCAAAAAAGCTCAAATTTTAATCAACGAAAAAAGCGTAACAAAGCCCGGCTTCAGGCTTAAAATAGGCGATGAGTTGAGTTTAAGCTTAAATGAGAATTTAGATGAAAATTTAAATTTTGTAGCTGATTTAAATTTAAATGAAAATTTAAAAGAAAATATAAAAGATTTTAAATTTAATTCAAACTTAAATTTAAATGAAAAAATAAATTTAAAAAAGAATTTAAGCTCAAATGAAAAACTAAATTTAAACTCTCATCATTTAATAACAAAAAATTTAAAGCCAAATTTAAACCCTTTTAACGAACAGGATTCAAGTAAGCAAGATTTTGTTCTTGAAATTCTTTTTGAAGATGAGGATATTTTAGTGATTAATAAGCCGCCAAATTTAGTCGTTCACGGTGCACCAAGTGTGAAAGAGCCAACTTTAGTAGATATTTTGCTTGCAAAAAATTACGCCCTTTCAACTTTAGGCGGTAAACTTAGAGCAGGGCTAGTACACCGCCTTGATAAAGGAACAAGCGGAGCCTTAATCATAGCTAAAAATAATGCTGCTCACACAAGCCTTAGCAAGCAACTTGAGGATAAAAGTCTAGGGCGAATTTATCTAGCCCTTTGTGATTTGCCTTTAAAAGAGGATTTTATACGCGTTGAAAAGGCTATCATTCGCTCTACTAGTAACCGTCTTAAAAAGCTTGCCCTAGCTTCAAATTTAAACGCACCAAAGCACGCAAAAATAGCCATTTCAAGCTTTGCAAATTTATTAACAAGCACAAAAGATAAAACAAGTCTTATCGCGGCTAAGCTTTTTACAGGCAGAACGCATCAAATAAGGGCGCATTTAGAGAGCTTAAACCGCCATATTTTAGGCGATGAGCTTTATAATTATAAGGGTAAATTTAAGGGTAGGGTTATGCTTCATAGCAGAGTTTTATATTTTTTACATCCAAAAAGTCAAAAAAATATTTTTGTTAAAGCGCCTTTTTATGATGATTTTTATAAAATACTACAAAAACATTTCGCGCAAGGAGAAATCGATGAAAAAAGTTCTACTGAGTATCTTTGTAAGCTTTTTACTTAGTGCTTGTGCAGGCCTTTTTACGCCAAAGCAAATACAAGTCAATGAAAGCTTACCAAGAATTACGAGTTTAAAATATATAAGTGATATGACGAGCATAGCCTTTGAATGGGATAATGTAAGCTCTCAAGCCATTGATGGCTTTTATCTTTATAGAAGCTCGCCAAGTGATAGTGCTATGAAAAAGGTAGCCACTATAAATGATAGCTTAGCCACTCATTATGTAGATAAGAACTTAGAGCCTGATACGACTTATATTTATATGATGCAAAGCTTTTCAAAGCAAGGCTTTATCTCACTTGATGGCACAAGAATCGAGGCTAAAACCCTGCCACGTCCTGAAGCTATTCCTTTTATACAAGCAAGTCAAAATTTAGCAGGGGCAATAAAGCTCATTTGGAGACCTCATCCTGATAACCGCATAAAATCTTACATCGTGCAAAGAAATTCAGGCAAAAACGGCTCTTTTGAAGAAATCGCAGAAGTAAATGGCAAGCTCAATGCTGAGTATATCGATACAAAATTAAAGCCAGAGCAAAGCTTTTCATACCGCGTTTATGCTAAGACTTATGATAATGTTTATTCAGAGCCTAGTCAAATCGTAAGCTCTACAACTAAGCCTTTACCTCCTGGAGTAGAAAATTTAAGTGCAAGCATAGATTTAGCAAATAAAATCGTTTTAAGCTGGGATAATGTAGATTTTAAAGACTTTGCTTATTATAAAATTTATTCAAGCTTGGCGACTTTAATCCCTTACACCACTTTAGCTAAAACACAAGGCACAAGCTATGAAGATATCATTAATGAGCCGGGTAAGAAAAAACGCTATAAAGTTACTGTGGTGGATACAGACGGGCTTGAAAGTGCTATGCCAAAAGATGGCGTAGAAGGAGCTACACTAGGAAGGCCTAGTGCGCCTATAATTAATCTTACTGCTGTGCAAAATAACGCCGTTGAACTTGGCTGGGTGGATACTGATGCAAGGGCTAGAAGCTACATAGTAAAAAGATATGGAGGCACTCAGGATGCTATTTTTAAGGATATCACTCAAAGAAGCCTAAGAGATGATACAATCACGCAAGGTGTGAATTACCGCTATGAAGTTATAAGCGTGGATGAAAACGGCATAGAAAGTGAACCATCAAAGCGCGTTAAAATAGGAAATTAATGCCAAATTTTAAATGTGAGTTTATCACGCCTTTAAGCTTAAATGCTAAATTTAACGGCGTGCGCTTTTTAAGGCTTTTTAAAAGCCTTGATAAAGAGCTTTTTTTGCTTTTAACAAGCTTTGAAAATGAAGAATTTTTCATACAAATTTCAAAAGATTTTTCAAAAAAGCTTTTTTTAATCAAGGGCGAAAAGCATTCAAAGCCTAGTGGTGTGGGCTTTTTACAAAGAGGCTTAATCACTTTTAAAGATAATTTTTGTGAAAAAATCACAAATGAAGCCTTAAGCTTAAAGCCAACAAGGCTTATAAAACAAAGTGCTTTTATAGAAAATGAGCCTAAAAAACTTTTAAAAAGACTTGAAAATGAGAGTGAAATTTTGCTTGAAATAGGCTTTGGCTCGGGCAGGCACTTGCTTTTTCAAGCAGAAAAAAATCCAAAAGCTCTAGTGCTGGGTGTAGAAATTTATACTCCAGCACTAGAGCAGGTGGCTAAGCTTGCTCAAACTAGGGGTTTAAATAATATTTTACTCACTCAAAATGATGCTAGAATTTTATTTTGCGTGCTTGAAAATGAAAGCATTGATAAGGTGTTTTTACATTTTCCTGTGCCATGGCTTAAGCAGCCTTTAAGAAGGGTTTTAAGTAAAGACTTTTTAAACTCTCTTTTAAGAGTGCTTAAAATGGGGGCTAAATTTGAGCTAAGAACGGATAATAAGGAGTATTTTGACTATGCTTTAAATCTTTTTTTAGAGCTTGAAAAATGCGAACTAAGGCTTTTTAAAAACGAAGATTTAAGCATCACAAGTAAGTATGAAGCGCGCTGGAAAAGGCAGTTTAAAGACATTTTTGACTTAAAATTTATTAAAACTTTCAAGGAAAATAAAAAGCTTCAAAGCCTTGATTTTAAGCTTTTAAGCTTGAATGAAGCAGAATTAAAAAACTTTAGGGCTAAATTTAAAAAAGAAAAAATCATAGAAAAAGATTATTTTTTGAGCCTTGAAAGCCTTTATGAGAGTGTTTTAGAGCTAGATTTTGAAGAAAAACAAAATTTAAACAAGAATTTAGAAAAAAAAATAAATCAAAATTTAAATAATCATTTAAGCCAAGAAAATTTAAAAGAAAAATCAAAACAAGATTTAAAAAAAGATTTTTCCTTGTTGCTTAAAATAGCCTTTGGAGCCTTTGATAGTCCTGAGCATTGCTATATTTTATTAAACTCTCATTCAAGCAAATTTTTATTTAAAACTCCTTTTTTTACGCCCTTAAACATAAAAGCCCTTCAAAAACTCAATAATTTGCTAAAAAGTTTAAGCGCTCAAGTTTGAAATTTTAATTCATTTAAAAGAAAATTAAAAAATTCAAAAATTCGGATGTCTTAAAAAATCATAGCGATTGATTTTTTCAAAAGGCTTTCTCTCAGGCTTTAACTGTTCGAAAAAACCTTTGTTAAAATCGTATTTGAAATTTAAATATAAATTTGTGCTGTTAGGATTGTTTTTATAATCTTGCTGTAAAAGCTTCACATCAAACATCGAAAACGCCTTGTAATTCACGCCATAATCAAGCTTTTCATTATCTTTGCTCACTTCAAACTCAAAGGGCAAATTCTTCGGCAAGGCAAAATTAATGCCTAGTTCTAAATTCTTTTTTTGCGCTTCATCTTCTAAAATATAGTAGTTTGAATAAGCTTTAAAAAAATTACTGAAGCCAAATTCTGAGCCAAAACTATAAGATTTTTTCTCACTCACTTCATCAAAAAATGAATTCACGCCAAACAAAAAGTCATTATTTTCATAGCGGTTGATGAGTCCTGTGGAGTAATCGGTGCTGTCTTTTCGCACAAATAAATCTCTTTGCAGTAAAAAACTTGAGTTTTTATAATCAAAAAGCAAGTTTAAATTATGAAGTTCAAAGCTTTCATTGGCAAAGTCTAAATTGCTCGTTGTCATATCCACGCCATTTTTTTGCTCTAAAAAACGCGCTAAAGAATTGTTTAAATTATCGTTAAAATCAGTGCTTTCAGGCTCATAAATTTGTGGGCTGCTAAGATTGATATCCATTTTTCTAAGCTTTGCTTTTTGCGTGCTTGTTGTGTTTTTTTCATTTTCTTTGGCTAAATTTGAAGTAAAAAAGCCTAAAAGCACAAAAGATAGGCAAAAATTTAAAAAAAATTTCAAATTTTATCCTTGGATTTTTTAAAATTATAAAAATTTTTAGCAAATCAGGCATAAATTTTAGCAAAACTTTTTAAATTTAAAAGCTGTTTGCAAAGTTGGAACTTTAATTGCTTATACTTTAGAAATTGATTGAAGGAGCTTAAAAATGAAAGTGATTAAAGAAGCTTTGCAAAGCCTATTTTGTCTTTGTTTGATGAGCTTTTGCTTGAACGCGGCGCAGATTAAGGATTTAGTCAATACTGTGGGCGTTAGGGATAATCAACTCATAGGATATGGTCTTGTCGTGGGACTTAATGGAAGTGGAGATGGCTCAAATAGCCAATTTACCATACAATCCATCTCAAATTTACTCCAAGGTATGAATATAAAAGTCGATCCCGCAGCCATAAAATCAAAAAACACCGCTGCAGTTATGGTTACAGCAAAACTTCCTGCCTTTGCAAAAAGTGGCGATAAAGTTGATGTAACCGTCTCTTCAATGGGCGATGCAAAGTCTTTGCAAGGCGGCACACTGCTGCTTACGGCTTTAAGGGGAATTGATGGCGAAATTTATGCCATCGCTCAAGGCGTGATTTCAACAGGCGGTATCACAGGTGGAGCTGGCGGTCGTGGGGGCAATCACTCCACAAGTGCGTCCATTTTAGGTGGTGCTAATGTCGAGCGTGAAATTCCACAAAATTTTACGAGCAATGATAATCTTACTCTAAGCCTTAAAAATTCAAGCTTTAAAACAGCTAATGACATTCAAAGAGTCTTAAACACGATGTTTGATACTGAAGTCGCAAAGGCCATTGACTCACGCACGGTGAAGCTTACAAAGCCTGAAGATATGGATTCAGTTGAGTTTATGGCGAGAGTTTTAGAACAAGATATTAATTTCCAGCCTGAAAGCAAGGTCATTATCGATGAAAGAACAGGCACGATTATCGCAGGAGTTGATATTGAAGTTGAGCCTATAATGATAACAAACAAAGGCATTACGATAAAAATCGCGCCAAATCAAAACACCCCAGCAGCGCCAAATGAAGTGGATATGAAAGATGGCGGAATTATCGATCCTACTTCAAATACGCTAAGAATCAACGCGCCTAAAACAACAGTGGCAAATGTAGCCAGAATGCTCAATAAACTTGGCGCAAGCCCAACAGATATCATCAGCATTATGCAAAATTTAAAAAGAGCAGGTGCTATCAATGCGGATTTAGAGGTGATTTGATGCAAGTGGATAATTTTTTAGCCCAATATAATATGGGTTCAAATTTACTTGAAAAAGTTGCCAAGCAAGGCTCGCAAGATGCGGTGAAAAATTACAGCAAGAGCGAATTTGACGATGTTTTGTCAAGTTTTAATTCTATAAAAGATCAGCAAGATCAAGAAGCTTTTGACAAGGCTTTAAAAGAGCAAACGGACGCTTTTGAAGCCTTTTTGGTAAAGACCGTGCTTGATATTTCGATGAAAAATAAGGCGAGCATTTTTGAAAAAGATGCCAGCGATGATATTTACTCATCGATGTATAATGACACGATGAGTAAGGCGTTAAGTGGTGGAATGGGATTTTCACAACTTTTATATAATTTTTTAAAAGAAAACTCTTAAGTTTTTTAAAAACTTGTCGATATAGCAAGCAGACAAATAAACTTAAGGAGTAGCTTATGATAAGTAGCGTAAAACAGGGCTTTGTCGCAAGCACTGCAAGCAGTATCAGTGGCGCGAACAAAGAAACAAAAACGAGTGAAACTCAAAAAACAGAAAATGATAAGGTTTCAAGAATTGCCGAGCAAATTAAAAAAGGCGAGTATAAATTTGATTTAAACTTGACAGCGGGCGCGGTGGCTGAATCTTTACTTTAAAATTTTGTTTTGAGTTTCTAAATTAAGGAACTTAAGATGATTAAAACTCACTTAGATCTTTGCAATAAGCTTTTAAAGGAGCTTATTGCACAAACTGAACTTGACTTAACTCACATCAAAGAAGCCAATCACAAAGCCGTTAAAGAAAGCGTGGAGCATAAAAATAAGCTCATTGCTGAATTCACTCAGGCTAAAAAAGACCTAGACAATGCTTTAATCAAGCTTAGCGACAGGGGCAAGAAAAATTTAGCCGAGCTTTTAGACGATGAAGATAAAGAAAAATTAGGTATTTTCAAGAAAAATTTACAAGAACTTCAAAGTAAGAATAAAGAATACGCCAAGCTTGTTTTAGTCGTTAAAAATTTCTTTGACGGACTGCTTAATTCTATGTTTGATAACAAAAGTGGAACAGATATTGCTTATGATGATAAAAAGGAAGAATTACAAGCCCTTTTTAAAATGAATGTGTGAATAAGTGATTTAAGGATAAAAAATGAGCGGGATTTTTGCCACTTTAAGCAAAGGAGTTTCCGGGCTTAAAGCAAGTGAAATACAAATTGCCACCACGGGCAACAACATAGCCAATGCTAATAGCACTTTTTACACAAGACAACGCGTCGTGCAAACAACAGCCGGACATTATAATATCAATAATGGTATCGAGCTTGGAATGGGAACGACGGTTGAGAGTATCGTGCGCTTACACGATGAATATTCTTACTCCAAACTCAAATACGCCAGCACCAATCAAGAATACACAGGCTATATGAAACAAAAGCTAGAAACCATAGCCGAGCGCTTTCCAGATGTCGCTAAGAGCGGGATTTTATCAAATTTAGAACAATATAATCAAGCGTGGAACAATTTTGCTTCAAATCCAAATGACGGCGCTGTGAAAGCAAATCTCGTAAAAGTGGCTCAAACACTCAGCGAAAATGTGAATGCTGCTTATGCAGATTTAGTGAAAATCGAAGAAGTCATCAATGATGAAATCAAGCTTACGGTCGATGAGATTAATAAAATCGGCAAAGAAATAGCCAATTTAAATAAAGAAATCAACCGTAAAGAAGTCCTTGACACAGACCATGCAAACGAGCTTAGAGATAAGCGCGATGAGCTAGAGCTTACTCTTTCAAAGCTTGTGGATGGCGTGGCGACAAAGACCATTATGGGTCAAACAAGTCGCTTTGAATCTACGATGACAGACGGGGGCGATCATTATAATTTAAGCCTTCATGGATACAGTCTTGTGAATGGTCCAAATTTCACACCTTTGCAAATTAAAAGAGATGATGTAACGGGTGCGAATTTAATTGTCATTCAAGGTATTGATGAAAGGATTGTGGATTTAACAACTCAGCTTACAGGTGGCAAACTAGGTGCTGCGCTTGATCTTCGCGGAAGAGAGTTTAAAAAGGGCGAGGGCTTTAAGGACGGACTCATTCAAGATTATAAAAATATGATGAATACCTTTTCTAAAACCCTGATGACAGAAACAAACAATATCTATGCATCTAGTGCGAAAAAGTCTTTAAACTCTGATGCGATGAGCGGGCTTTTAGGCAATACGACTTTAATGAGCTATGATAAAAACATACAAATTGGCACTTTTGACATTGTGATTTATGATGAAAAGGGCAATAGGGTCAATACCAAAACAATTAATGTCGATGTCAATACCACCATGCAAGATATCGTCAATCAAATCAACGCAAACACCGATGATAATAGCAACAACAACAATTTAGATGATATTGATGACTTTGCAAATGCGGCGTATAATTATAATGCAAACACCGACACAGGCAGCTTTCAAATCAATTTGATCAATCCAAATTATAAAATCGCCATTGAAGATCACGGCACCAACTTTAGTGGTGCTTTAAGTGTGGGCGGCTTTTTTAGCGGTAACAGTGCCACGACAATGAGCGTGAAAAGTGAAATTGTCGCTGATCCTAGCATACTTAGAGCTAGTAAAAGTGGTGTTGATGGCAGCAACGATGTGGCAAATAAAATCATCCAGCTTCAATACAATGAAGTCAATTTCTACAATAAAGACGGCACCGTCGATACAAAGTCTATTGATGGCTATTATAGGCTTTTTACGGGCAAAATCGCCACGCACGGCGAGACCAACAACAACACACACACCACAAACACAACGCTTTATAATAGCGTTTATGAGGACTTTCAGTCTTTAAATGGGGTTAATACAAACGAAGAATTAGCTGCCTTGATACAATTTCAAGCAAGTTATGGGGCTGCTTCAAAAGTTGTTACAACTGTGGATCAAATGATTGACACCTTGCTGACTTTGAAGTCTTAAATCACTTGAGTTTAAATGAAAGTGATTGAAAATTAATTTCATTAAACTATCATTTTATGGGTAGTTTAATGACAAATTTTTAAACTTATAAAATCTAAAATTCTAGTAAAATTTTTGCAAAAATTTATAATATTATAGGATTTTTAATTTTGAAAATTTAAAAATCCTTATCTTAGAATTTCAAAATAAAATTTAAAAAATTTAAATTTCTAATTTTTTGGCTAAAAATTTAAAAAACTAAGAGAAATTCAAAGGATTAAGTAATGATTTCAAACCTTAAAACTAAGAGAATTTCAACAACTATTGACTATTTTAAAATTTAGTTTAAATTTAAACTTATAACTTAAAATTTATCACTTTTTTAACTCATATTCATTTACATTCATATAAAAATTTGTAAATTTTCTCATTTTTTATTTTTCATTTACTAAGCGTTTTTTTTTTTTTTGTATCCTAAACTTTTTAAATTTAATTTTAAGGTTTAAATATGCAAAAAATAAAGTCCTTTCCAGCAAATTTAAATAAAACAAAGCAAGATTTCACTCAAACTTTTTCTGATACGCACACCCTAGCCTTTATGCATTTTCATAGGCTTAATGAAGGACCTTTATGCGAGTTTTTAAAAATTTATCAAAGTGGCAAACCCTGCGTAATGCTCATTCGAAATGATGAAAATCTCATTGAAGATAATGGCAAAATTTTACAAGAAAAAGAATTTGAAATTTTAGGACAAAAGTTTAAATTTAAATATTGTGTGTATTATACTCAAACCCTGCGTGATTTAAATTTGCCTTTTTATGCTGCGTATGGCAAAAATGAAAAAGCAAGTATGATGGCTTGGTATAATACAGATTATCTTTTTTATGTTTTAAGGTCCTTTTTGCCTGAGTTTAAGCATTATTTTTTAATTGATTATGATGTGTTTTTAAATGGTTCTTATAAAGAGTATTTTAAGCTTTATGAAAACGATGAAACGGATGTATTTTTGGCTTATTTTCGCAAAGAAGATGAGCTAAATCCTTGGTACTGGCTACAAGAAACAGCGTGGATTTATGATGAAAAGGCGCGTAAAAACTGGTATGGCTGTTTCTTTTCTTGCGAGCGCATCAGCGCTAGGGCCCTTGATAAGCTTTATCCACAGCGCATTAAACACGGCAAAATTTTTGCTAAAGTGAATCACAATATCAACAGATCAAAATGGCTTTTATGTGAAGCCTTTGTAGCCACAGAAGCTGTAAATATGGGTTTTAGCGTAAAATCTTTACTGAATAATAAAATGATTTTTGATGATGATATTGATTTGACAGAAAGAAGGCTTTTTGTCCTGCCTGATAATCATTTCTATCATTTTGTCAAAGGACAATTTCACAAAAGAATTGCAGATAAAAATGCTGAAATTTCAAAACTTAACAATGAAATTCAAGAATTAAATTCCCTGCCAAATTTAAAACAAAAGCAAGAATTAATAAATTTAAAACTCGAAACACAAGAAAAAGAACAAAATATAAAAATCAAAAAACTAGAAATTAAAAAGCTTGAAAAAGATTTAGGGCTAAAACTATCTAAACTTGAACCGCGTGTAAAATTAAT
>CAKVAF010000002.1 GCA_934718785.1 uncultured Campylobacter sp.
ATAGATGAATATATAGCTCTTGTTTTTATATCATTATAAATTGGATGCTTTATTTCAAAAAATTGATTATTTTCTTGTTTGCGATAAAACTCTAAACATTTTTCTACATCAAATTCAACTTGAGCTTCAACAAATTCAGCAATTTCGCAATTGTATTTTGAATAATCATAGTGAATAGTTTTAGGTTTATCGTCTAAATCTTTCAAGCTCTTAACAAAATCCGCAATTTCTTTAGTTTTATATTGAAAATTCATTTCTAATCCTTTATTTATTCTTAAATGTATAAAATATATTTATTTAGTTTGCATATCCTTATTTGTTAAAGAGTTTTAACTAGAATTTTGGATTGGAATTGGATAAAAAATCTGGGGGGGGGGGATAAATAAAAATTTGAGTATAAAATTAAATTTTTGAGATTTTGATTTTTTAAGGTGTTTTTTAAAAAATAGAATTTAAAAATTATATAAATATAAATATCAAAAGAGACTAAACTCAGACTTCGATTTAATTCTCTCTCTCTCTCTTGTTGTTTGCATTATAACAATTTTTTATTTTTTCAAACAAATTTTAATCCTTATACATTTGAATTTTAAATTTCGAGCTTCATTATAGCAAAAATTCTTAAACAAAGCTATAGAAATATTTCAAAAAAAATCTTTAAAGACCTAGACGTTGATTTAAAATTTTGAATTTTTATGTAATATCTTTAATAAATTTCCTTGACAAAAATGATTTTTTAAGATATAATCTTGCTTTTATTTTAAAAATTTGCGAGTGTTGATTTTGGTTTTTTCTTTGCTGGTTTAGCTCAGTTGGTAGAGCAGCTGCCTTGTAAGCAGCAGGTCGGGGGTTCAAGTCCCTTAACCAGCTCCATTTATCTTTGAAATTCAAACATTAATTTTAAGATAATTTTAGCAGTGTTTGACCGGATTTTAAGGTGTCAAGGTGAGTTACTCAAGTGGCCAACGAGGGCAGACTGTAAATCTGCTGACTATGTCTTCCGTGGTTCGAATCCACGACTCACCACCATGCGGGAGTAGCTCAGTTGGCTAGAGCATCAGCCTTCCAAGCTGAGGGTCGCGGGTTCGAGCCCCGTTTCCCGCTCCATTTTAAATTTACTGGGAGCTGTATTTTAAGCTTATTATTTGTTTAACTTGCTTGGATACACTATCACTAAATTTAAATGTCGTTGTCTTTTGAGTATGATTTTCTGAGCGCTCGTATGGCTCAGAGGTAGAGCACTCCCTTGGTAAGGGAGAGGTCGCGGGTTCAAGTCCCGCTATGAGCTCCATTTGAACTTAAAATCATATAAAAAGACTTGTTTTTGAAATCAAATTTTTTTATGAAAGGACTAAGATGGCTAAGGAAAAATTTTCTCGTAACAAGCCACACGTAAATATTGGCACCATAGGTCACGTCGATCATGGTAAAACAACTTTGACAGCAGCGATTTCTGCTGTGCTTTCAAGAAAGGGTCTTGCGGAGCTTAAAGATTATGATAATATCGACAACGCTCCTGAAGAAAAAGAACGCGGTATCACTATCGCAACTTCACACATCGAGTATGAAACAGAAAAGCGTCACTACGCGCACGTAGATTGCCCAGGCCACGCCGACTATGTTAAAAACATGATCACAGGTGCTGCACAAATGGACGGTGCTATACTTGTGGTTTCGGCAGCGGATGGTCCTATGCCACAAACTAGAGAGCACATTTTGCTTTCGCGTCAAGTGGGTGTGCCTTATATCGTTGTATTTATGAATAAAGCCGATATGGTCGATGATGCTGAGCTTTTAGAGCTAGTAGAAATGGAAATTCGCGAGCTTTTAAGCTCTTATGATTTCCCAGGCGATGATACTCCTATCATTTCAGGCTCTGCGCTTAAGGCTTTAGAAGAAGCTAAGGCTGGACAAGACGGTGAATGGTCGCAAAAAATCCTTGCTTTAATGGATGCAGTAGATACTTATATCCCAACTCCTGTGCGCGATACAGATAAAGATTTCTTAATGCCTATTGAAGATGTTTTTTCAATCTCAGGTCGTGGAACTGTTGTTACAGGTAGAATTGAAAAAGGCGTTGTAAAAGTAGGTGATACAATTGAAATCGTGGGTATTAAAGATACTCAAACTACGACTGTTACAGGCGTTGAAATGTTTAGAAAAGAAATGGATCAAGGCGAAGCAGGCGATAATGTGGGTGTGCTTTTGCGTGGAACTAAAAAAGAAGAAGTTTTACGCGGTATGGTTTTAGCAAAACCAAAATCAATCACTCCACACACTGAATTTGAAGCTGAAGTGTATATCTTAAATAAAGATGAAGGCGGTCGCCACACTCCATTTTTCAACAACTATCGCCCACAATTTTATGTAAGAACAACCGATGTTACAGGCTCAATCAAGCTTGCTGAGGGCACAGAAATGGTTATGCCAGGCGAAAATGTGCGCATTACAGTTAGCCTTATCGCTCCTGTTGCACTTGAAGATGGCACACGTTTTGCGATTCGCGAAGGTGGTCATACAGTAGGCTCTGGTGTTGTTTCTAAAATCATTAAATAAATTTGTAAGCTAAGCCCTTTTGGGCCTAGCTTTTTAAGGACAAAAGATGAGAATTAAAATTGGATTAAAATGCGAAGAAACAGGCGATATTAATTATAGCACCTATAAAAATAGCAAAAATACAACTGAGAAATTAGAACTCAAAAAATATTGCCCAAGACTTAGAAAAAGAACGCTTCACAAAGAAGTCAAACTCAAAAGCTAAAGGGCAATAGCTCCAACGGTAGAGCACCGGATTCCAAATCCGATGGTTGGGGGTTCGAATCCCTCTTGCCCTGCCATTTATAAGATATGGGAAAATTATGGGAAAATTGATAAATTATTTTAAATTAAGCAAAGCAGAGCTTGCAAAGGTGATTTTTCCGCTCAAAGAGCAGGTTAGAAATGCCTTTATCACTGTGCTTGTCGTTGTTTTTGTCGTGGCTTTGTTTTTGTGGATAGTGGATTTGATTATGTCATCTTTGCTTTCTTTAATCGTAGGCTAAATTTAGGATAGAAAATGAGCGAAAATTTACAAGAAAATTTACAGAGCGAAAATTTAAGCCCAAATTTAGAAAACTCAAATTTAAATCAAACTCAAAAAAATCACAAATGGTATGCCATCCAAACTTATGCAGGTAGTGAAATGGCGGTTAAAAGAGGCATTGAAAATTTAGTTAAAGACAATGCTCTACAAGATCAAATTTCTCAAATTGTGGTGCCAACTGAGGATGTGATAGAGTTTAAAAACGGCAAGGAAAAAATCACCGAACGCAGCCTTTATTCAGGCTATGTTTTTGTCTGCCTTGAATTTAGCATAGAACTTTGGCATAAAATTCAATCCTTACCAAAGGTCGGTAGATTCATAGGCGAAAGCAAAACAGGCGACAGAAAGCAGCCTACACCTTTAAATGAAAAAGATATTAATCTCATTTTAGAAAAGGTGCAAAATAAAGCCGCACCTAAGCCTAAAATTTCATTTGAAAAAGATGAAAATGTGCGTATCGTTGAGGGTCCTTTTGCCAATTTTACAGGCATTGTTGAAGAATATGATCCAGTTAGAGGCTTACTCAAGCTTAACGTATCGATTTTTGGACGCTCAACGCCGGTTGAAATTTTATATTCTCAAGTAGAAAAAATTATATAAGGAGAACTTATGGCAAAGAAAGTTGTAGGTGAGATAAAATTACAAATTGTCGCCACAAAGGCAAATCCAAGCCCACCTGTAGGACCGGCTCTTGGTCAGCAAGGTGTGAATATTATGGAATTTTGCAAGGCTTTTAATGAAAGAACGAAAGATATGGCAGGCTTTAATATCCCTGTTGTCATCACTGTTTATGCAGATAAAAGCTTTACTTTCATCACAAAGCAACCGCCGGCTACTGATTTAATCAAAAAAGCAGCTGGCATTGCAAAAGGTGCGGATAATCCGCTTAAAAATAAAGTGGGCAAGCTCACTAAAAAGCAAGTTTTAGAAATTGTAGATAAAAAACTTGCCGATTTAAACACCAAAGATAAGGAACAAGCAGCTAAAATCATAGCAGGTTCTGCGCGCTCAATGGGCGTTGAAATTATCGATTAAACTTCAACCGCCAAGTTTTAAAAAAAGGCGGAAGCACTTTAAAATGCGGAGAAAAAAATGTCTAAAATTACAAAAAGATTAAAAGAATTATCACAAAAAGTGGATAAAAATAAAGAATACGCTTTAAGCGAAGCTATTGACACGGTTAAAACTTTAGCTTCGGCCAAATTTGATGAAACGGTTGAAATCGCCTTAAAGCTTAATGTCGATCCAAGACACGCTGATCAAATGGTGCGCGGCTCAGTAGTGCTACCTGCTGGCACAGGTAAAAAGGTGCGTGTGGCAGTTATAGCAAAAGATGCTAAGGCTGATGAGGCTAAAAACGCTGGTGCTGATATAGTAGGCAGCGATGAACTCATTGAAGAAATTCAAAAAGGCAATATGAATTTTGATGTCTTAATCGCCACTCCAAATTTAATGGGTCTTGTGGGAAAAGTGGGCAGAATTCTAGGACCTAAAGGACTTATGCCAAATCCTAAAACAGGCACTGTAACCATGGATGTGGCTCAAGCTGTCAATAATGCAAAAAGCGGTCAGGTTAATTTTCGTGTCGATAAACAAGGCAATATCCACGCAGGACTTGGCAAGGTAAGCTTTTCAAAAGAGCAATTAAATGACAATATCTCAACCTTTATCAAGGCTATCAATAAGCACAAGCCAGCCACAGCTAAAGGCAGATACATTAAAAACGCAGCCCTATCCTTAACGATGAGTCCGTCTTTAAGCCTTGAAACGCAAGAACTTTTAGATTTAAAATAATTTTTATCCTTATCCCTTAATATTTTAAGGGATAAAAACTGAAATAAAATTTGAGAAAATCAAAAATTTTAAAGTTTTTTCAAATTTTATTTTAGATTGGAGATAGCCGAGGTTTTAAGCCCAGTTGAGTTTTTAAATTGAGAAAATTTAAATTTTTGTCATTTATAATTTAAAATGAAATTTAAAAGCTCATAAATTTAAAACTTGATTGAAGCTTAAAACTTAATTGAAATTTATTCGCTCTGCTTGAAATCTACCGGTCGGAAAGGAGAAGTATGACCAAAAATGAAAAAGTTGAAATCGTTTCTAGTCTAGAAGCAGATTTCAAAAAAAGCGAAGCCATTATCGTTTGTAATTATAAGGGTTTAAGCACGAAAAAACTTGAAGTTTTAAGGCAAAATGCTAGAGAAAATGATGTCAAAGTTCAAATCATCAAAAACACCTTAGCTAAAATTGCTCTTAAAAATGCAGGCAAAGACGGGCTCGAGCTTAAAGATACAAATATCTATCTTTGGGGCGAGGATCAGCTCAATACCTCAAAAGTTGCTTCTAAATTTGAAGATGATAATGAAGCCTTTGCTATAAAAACAGCTTTCATTGATGGCGAGGTCGCTGATGTGGCTAAGGTTAAAGCCTTAGCGAAAATGCCTTCGCGTAATGAGTTGCTTGCAATGCTTTTGCAAGTGTGGAATGCCCCGCTTACAAATTTTGTTATCGGGCTTAATGCGTTAAAAACAAAAAAAGAATCAGAATAAAAAGGATTAAAAATGGCAATTTCTAAAGAAGATGTTTTAGAGTATATTTCAAATTTAAGCGTGCTAGAACTTAGCGAACTTGTAAAAGAATTTGAAGAAAAATTTGGTGTTTCAGCAGCTCCTGTTGTAGTAGCTGGCGCAGCTGGTGGCGGAGCAGCTGCTGGTGGGGTAGCTGAAGAAAAGACCGAGTTTAACATCGTTTTAACTGATGCGGGTGCTAAGAAAATCGAAGTGATTAAGGTCGTTCGCGCTCTTACAGGACTGGGTCTTAAAGAAGCAAAAGACGCTACTGAACAAACTCCATCAGTGCTTAAAGAAGGCGTTAGCAAGGCTGATGCTGAAGAAGCTAAAAAGCAGCTTGAAGCAGCGGGCGCTAAAGTCGAGCTTAAATAAGCTTAAACTCATTCAAAAGAGTCACTTACTCACACACCATAAAGGGCAAGCTTCGTGTTTGCCCTTTTTGCATTTTTATTAAAAAGAGGTTTAATCATGCAAACAAACCAAAGTAAAAATCGCTTAAGACTTGATTTTTCAAATCTTTCACAACAAATTCAAATTCCAAATCTTTTAAGTTTACAACAAAAAAGTTTTGATGATTTTTTAAATTTAAATAAACAAAATGCTGAAAGCGGTATAGAAAAAGTATTTAAATCTATTTTCCCTATACACGATCCACAAAACCGCCTAAGCTTAGAATATGTCAGCAGTGAAATCGGTAAGCCAAAATACACCATCCGCGAATGTATGGAACGCGGCCTTACTTATGCTGTGAATTTAAAGATGAAAATTAGGCTCACTTTGCACGAAAAGGACGAAAAAAGTGGCGAAAAAGTGGGCATTAAAGATATAAAAGAACAAGAAATTTTTATAAGAGAAATCCCTTTAATGACAGATAGAACTTCTTTCATCATAAACGGCGTTGAAAGAGTGGTGGTCAATCAACTTCACAGAAGCCCAGGCGTGATTTTCAAAGAAGAAGAAAGCTCAACTGTGGCGAATAAGCTTGTTTATACCGCACAAATCATCCCAGACCGTGGCTCGTGGCTTTATTTTGAATACGATGCTAAAGACGTGCTTTATGTGCGTATCAATAAACGCAGAAAAGTGCCTGTAACGATGTTTTTTAGAGCCTTAGGCTATAAAAAGCAAGACATTATAAAATTATTTTACCCTATACAAACTATACACATTAAAAAGGATAAATTCCTAATAGAGTTTAATCCTGAGGACTTTTTAGAGCGCGTGGAATACGACATCAAAGATGAAAAAGGCAAGCTCATTTTACAAGCTGGAAAACGTCTTACAAAGAAAAAAGCAGAACAGCTTATAAAAGAAGGGCTTAAATTTATAGAATATCCTAGCGAAGTGCTTATGCAAAGGCATTTAGCAAAGCCTTTGATTAATGAAAAAACAGGCGAAATGCTCTTTGATTCTTTAACCGCACTGGATGAGGGTAAGCTTGCTAAGATTAAAGAAAACTTTAAAAGCTTTGACATCGCAAACGACTTAGCTACTGAGGTGGATGCTGCGATTATCAATTCCTTTTTACAAGATAATGAAACCTTAAAAGCCCTAAAACAAAGCGAGGGCTTAGAGGATGAAAATGATTTGGCTGCCATTAGAATTTATAAGGTCATGCGTCCTGGTGAGCCTGTGGTCAAAGACGCGGCAAAAGCTTATGTGAATGATTTATTTTTTAATCCTGAACGTTATGATTTAACAAAAGTAGGCCGTATGAAGATGAATCACAAGCTTGCTTTAAATGTGCCTGAGTATGTAACCGTGCTTACAAATGAAGACATTATCAAAACGGCTAAATATCTCATAAAGGTTAAAAACGGCAAAGGACACATCGATGATAGAGATCATTTAGGAAACCGCCGTATACGCTCTATAGGCGAACTTTTGGCAAATGAGCTTCATTTAGGCCTTGCAAAAATGCAAAAGTCAATCCGCGATAAATTCAGTGCCTTAAGTGCTGATTTGGATAAGGTGATGCCTTATGATTTGATCAATCCTAAGATGATTACAACGACGATTATTGAATTTTTTACAGGCGGGCAGCTTTCTCAGTTTATGGATCAAACCAATCCTTTAAGCGAAGTCACGCACAAACGCCGCTTATCTGCACTTGGCGAGGGTGGGCTTGTAAAAGAGCGCGCAGGCTTTGAGGTGCGTGACGTGCATGCGACTCATTATGGGCGCATTTGTCCTGTTGAAACTCCAGAAGGACAAAATATCGGGCTTATTAATACTCTTGCAACTTATGCAAAGGTTAATGATTTGGGCTTTGTCGAAGCTCCTTATAGAAAGGTTGAAAAAGGCAGGGTTACAAATGAAGTGCTCTATCTTACCGCCACGCAAGAAGAAGGCATAGCCATAGCTGCAGCTTCAACAAAGCTTGATAATAAGGGTAATATCATAGAAGATTTTGTCGAGGCTAGAAAAGATGGCGAAACGATTTTAGCTAAAAAAGATGAAATCGAGCTCATAGACTTGTGCTCGGGTATGATAGTAGGTGTTACTGCTTCTTTGATTCCATTTTTAGAGCACGATGATGCAAACCGCGCTCTTATGGGCTCAAATATGCAGCGTCAAGCTGTGCCGCTTTTAACTTCTGATGCGCCTATTGTAGGCACAGGTATGGAAAAAATCATCGCGCGCGATGCGTGGATGGCTGTTAAGGCAAAACGTGCTGGCATAGTAGAAAAGGTGGATAATAAAGGCATTTTCATTCTAGGCAAGGATGAAAAGGGTCCATTTATAGATCATTATTCTATGGAAAAAAATTTAAGAACCAATCAAAACACCACTTATAATCAACAGCCTATAGTCAAAAAGGGCGAAAAAATCGAAGCTGGACAAATCATTGCCGATGGAGCGAGTATGGATGAGGGCGAGCTAGCCATAGGTAAAAACGCTCTCATCGCCTTTATGCCTTGGAATGGCTATAATTATGAGGATGCCATCGTTGTAAGCGAGCGTATGATTAGAGAAGATACCTTCACGAGCGTTCATATTTATGAAAAAGAGATTGAAGCTAGAGAGCTTAAAGACGGTATCGAAGAAATCACAAAAGACATTCCAAATGTAAAAGAAGATGATGTAGCACACCTTGATGAAAGCGGTATAGCAAAAATTGGCACGCATATAAAGCCGGGTATGATTTTAGTGGGTAAGGTTTCGCCAAAGGGCGAAGTTAAGCCAACGCCTGAAGAAAGACTTTTGCGTGCTATTTTTGGCGAAAAGGCTGGACATGTCGTCAATAAATCCCTTTACGCTACTGCGAGTTTAGAAGGCGTTGTCGTTGATGTGAAAATTTTCACCAAAAAAGGCTATGAAAAGGACGCTAGGACGATAAAGGCTTACAACGAAGAAAAGCTGAATTTAGAAAAAGAACACCACGACAGACTTGTGATGATGGATAAAGAAGAAATTTTAAGAGTTTGCGCTCTACTTTCAAAGGCTAGCTTAAGCACGGCTTCAAAAGTGGGCTCAAAAAATTATAAAAAAGGCGAAAAAATTGACATTAAAGAGCTTGAAAAAATCAATCGTTTCACTTTAAACTCAATCGTCAAAGCCTATTCAAAAGAAGTGCAAAAAGAGTATGAAAATCTTAAAAATCACTTCCAAAATGAAAAGAAAAAGCTCAAAGCCGAGCACGATGAAAAGCTTGAAATTTTAGAAAAAGATGACATTTTGCCAAGCGGGGTGGTAAAGCTTGTAAAAATTTATATCGCTACAAAAAGAAAGCTTAAAGTGGGCGATAAAATGGCAGGACGACACGGCAATAAAGGCGTGGTCTCAAATATAGTGCCAGAAGTGGATATGCCTTATTTACCAAATGGAAAAAGTGTGGATATTGCTCTAAATCCGCTAGGCGTGCCATCTCGTATGAATATCGGTCAAATTTTAGAAAGCCATTTAGGTATAGTAGGAATGAGCCTTGGTTATCAAATTCAAAAGATTTTTGATGAAAAGAAAAAAGATTTTGTTAAAGAACTTCGTGCCAAAATGCTTGAAATTTGCTCACTTGAACGTTTTAATAAAGAGAAAAAATTTGTAGAAAGCTTGAATGATGAAGAGCTTATTAGCTTTGCAAGAGATTGGAGCAGGGGAGTTAAATTTGCCACTCCTGTTTTTGAGGGTACAAATATGGACGAGTTTAGTAAGCTTTTTGAAATGGCAAAGGTCTCAATGGATGGTAAAAGCGAGCTTTATGATGGACGCACGGGCGAAAAAATCGCTGAGCGCGTGCATGTAGGATGTATGTATATGCTCAAGCTTCACCACTTAGTCGATGAAAAAGTGCATGCAAGAAGCACAGGCCCTTATAGCCTTGTAACGCAACAACCTGTGGGCGGTAAGGCTCTTTTTGGGGGTCAAAGATTTGGTGAAATGGAAGTTTGGGCGCTTGAAGCTTATGGAGCAGCGCACACACTTAGAGAAATGCTAACGATAAAATCAGATGATATTGAGGGTCGCTTCAGTGCTTATAAAGCACTGACAAAGGGCGAAAATGTGCCAGCTACAGGCATACCTGAAACCTTTTTCGTTTTAACAAACGAGCTAAAATCCTTAGCTTTGGATGTTGAAATTTTTGATGAGGATAAAGACAATGAGTAAATTTAAAGTTATAGACATTAAAGAAGACAACCGCCCGCGCGATTTTGAAGCCTTTCAGCTTCGCCTTGCAAGCCCTGAGAAGATTAAATCCTGGTCCTATGGAGAAGTAAAAAAGCCTGAGACTATAAATTATCGCACCCTTAAGCCAGAGCGAGACGGGCTATTTTGCGCTAAAATCTTTGGTCCAATTCGTGATTATGAATGTCTTTGTGGTAAGTATAAAAAAATGCGCTTTAAGGGCGTAAAGTGCGAAAAATGTGGCGTTGAAGTGGCAAGTTCAAAAGTGCGCCGTTCAAGAATGGGGCACATCGAGCTTGTAACTCCTGTAGCTCACATTTGGTATGTCAATTCCTTGCCAAGCCGCATAGGCACGCTTTTGGGCGTAAAGATGAAAGATTTAGAACGCGTGCTTTATTATGAAGCTTATATCGTAGAAAATGCAGGCGATGCGTATTATGATAATGAAAGCAGTAAAAAGGTCGAGTTTTGTGATGTTTTAAACGAAGAACAGTATCAAAATTTAATGCAGCGCTATGAAAATAGCGGCTTTAAAGCGAGAATGGGCGGCGAGGTCATACGCGATTTGCTTGCTGGACTTGATTTAGTCGAGCTTTTAAACACTTTAAAAGAAGAAATGGCAGCTACAAATTCAGAAGCGAAGAAAAAAAGCATAGTAAAACGTTTAAAAGTGGTTGAGAATTTCTTAAACTCAAATATTGACGGAGAAAGTGCAAACCGCCCTGAGTGGATGATGATTACAAATTTACCCGTTTTACCGCCTGATTTGCGCCCTTTAGTGGCACTTGATGGGGGCAAGTTTGCTGTATCTGATGTTAATGATTTATACCGCCGTGTGATTAATAGAAACACGCGTTTAAAAAGGCTTATGGAACTTGACGCGCCAGAAATCATCATACGCAATGAAAAAAGAATGTTGCAAGAAGCAGTGGATGCGCTTTTTGATAATGGGCGCCGTGCAAATGCTGTAAAGGGTGCAAATAAAAGACCTTTAAAATCATTAAGCGAGATTATCAAAGGAAAGCAAGGTCGCTTTAGACAAAACTTACTCGGTAAAAGGGTGGATTTTAGCGGTCGTAGCGTTATAGTAGTAGGTCCAAAGCTTAGAATGGATCAATGTGGCTTACCTAAGAAAATGGCACTTGAATTATTCAAGCCACATTTATTAGCAAAGCTTGAAGAAAAGGGCTATGCAACCACAGTTAAACAAGCTAAAAAAATGATAGAAAATAAAACAAATGAAGTGTGGGAATGCCTTGAAGAAGTGGTTAAGGGTCATCCTGTTATGCTTAACCGCGCCCCAACGCTTCACAAGCTTTCTATACAAGCCTTTCATCCTGTCTTAGTCGAGGGCAAGGCGATTCAACTTCATCCTCTTGTGTGCTCAGCCTTTAACGCTGACTTTGACGGCGATCAAATGGCTGTGCATGTGCCACTTTCTCAAGAAGCCATTGCAGAGTGTAAAATTTTAATGCTAAGTTCTATGAATATCTTACTTCCTGCAAGTGGTAAATCAGTTACTGTGCCTTCACAAGATATGGTTCTAGGCATTTATTATCTTTCACTTGAAAAAGCAGGAGTTAAAGGCTCTCATAAAATTTGTGCGGATATTCACGAGGTTTTAATGGCTATTGAAGCAAATTGCCTAGATATTCACGCTAGCATTCAAAGCTTTGTAGATGGTAAGAAAATCATCACCACAGCCGGACGTTTAATCATAAAGTCCATTTTACCTCATTTTGTTCCTGAGTATATGTGGAATAAAATTTTAAAGAAAAAAGACATAGCCGCCCTTGTGGATTATGTATATAAAAAAGGCGGGCTAGGCATTACTGCTAGCTTTTTGGATAGGCTTAAGAATTTAGGCTTTGAATATGCGACAAAGGCTGGAATTTCTATCTCAGTAGCCGATATCATCGTGCCAAAAGATAAGCAAAAAGAAATTGATGAAGCTAAAAAGCAGGTTAGAAACATACAAAATTCATTCAATCAAGGGCTCATTACAGCTAGCGAGCGTTATAATAAAATCATTGATATTTGGAAAAGTGCAAACAACAGCCTTTCAAAAGAGATGATGAATCTCATACAAAAGGATAAAGAGGGCTTTAATTCTATTTATATGATGGCAGATAGTGGAGCTAGAGGCTCAGCAGCTCAAATTTCACAGCTTGCAGCAATGCGTGGGCTTATGGCAAAGCCTGATGGCTCGATTATTGAAACGCCTATTATTTCAAATTTCCGTGAAGGACTTAACGTGCTTGAGTACTTCATCTCAACTCACGGTGCTAGAAAAGGTCTAGCAGATACTGCTCTTAAAACAGCAAATGCGGGGTATTTAACAAGAAAGCTCATTGACGTGGCGCAAAATGTGAAAATCACCATAGCCGATTGTGATACTCACGAGGGTGTGGAAATCAATGAAATCATCGCCGATGGCGTGGTTGTTGAAACACTTGAAGAGCGCATTTTAGGTAGAGTTTTAGCTGAAGATGTGATCGATCCTATTACAAATGAAACCCTTTTTACAGAAGGTACTTTGATGGATGAAGAAAAGGCTAGAGTGCTGAGTGAAAGCGGTATAAAAAGTGTTAATATCCGCACGCCTATTACTTGCAAGGCTAAAAAAGGAATTTGTGCTAAGTGTTATGGTATAAACTTGGGCGAAAGCAAGCTTGTAAAGCCTGGCGAGGCTGTGGGCATTATCTCAGCTCAAAGTATCGGCGAGCCTGGTACTCAGCTTACTTTAAGAACCTTTCACAGCGGTGGAACTGCAAGCACAGATTTACAAGATAGACAAGTGGTAGCTCAAAAAGAGGGCTTTATAAGATTTTATAATCTTAGAACCTTTACAAATAAAGAAAAAAAACAAATCGTGCTTAACCGTCGAAACGCTGGAATTTTGCTTGTAGAGCCAAAGATAAAAGCGCCATTTTCAGGCACACTGAGCATTGAAAATATGCACGAAGATGTCATCATCGGCATTAAAGATAAAAAGCAAGAAGCTAAATTTATACTAAGAAAATATGATTTAGCTAAGCCAAACGAGTTAGCAGGCGTGAGTGGAAATATAGGCGGAAAGCTTTATTTGCCTTATAAAGACGGAGATAATGTCGTTCAAGATGAAAGTATAGTCGAAGTCATTAAAGAAGGCTGGAATATACCAAATCGTATCCCTTATGCGAGTGAAATTTTGGTTAAAGATGGCGATCCTGTGGTGCAAAATATTAAGGCTGGAGAAAAAGGCACTTTGAAATTTTACATCCTAAAAGGCGACGGGCTGGATAGAATTCGCAAGGTTAAAAAAGGCGATATCGTCAAAGAAAAAGGCTTTTTTGTCGTTATTGCTGATGAAAATGATAGAGAGGCAAAAAGGCATTATATCCCGCGTGAATCTGTGATTGAATTTGATGATAGTGCGTTCATAGACGATGAAAACGCCATCATTGCAAGTGCGCCTAAAAAAGAAAAGACTATCATCGCTGAGTGGGATGCTTATAATAACACCTTGATTGCTGAAATGGACGGCACTGTAAGCTATGAAGATATCGAGCTAGGATATAGTGCGGATGAGCAAGTCGATGAAGCCACAGGTAGAAGTTATTTAGTGATTAATGAATACCTGCCAAGTGGTGTGCGTCCTGCTCTTATTATTAGCGGCAAAGGCGGCAAAAGCGTGCGCTATCAACTTGAGCCAAAAACCGTGATTTTTGTCGCTGAAAATGACAAGGTCGCTCAAACTGACATTTTAGCTAAAACCCCTAAAGCAGCGGCAAAGTCAAAGGATATTACCGGGGGCTTGCCAAGAGTGAGTGAGCTTTTTGAAGCTAGAAAGCCTAAAAATGCGGCTGTGATTGCAGAAATTGACGGCATTGTGCGCTTTGAAAAGTCTTTGCGTTCAAAAGAGCGCATTATTATCGAAGCAGAGGATGGCTCAATGAGCGAATATTTGATCGATAATTCTAAGCGCATTCAAGTTAGAGATGGCGAGTTTATCCACGCGGGCGAAAAGCTCACTGATGGCGTTATCTCAAGTCATGACGTGCTTAAAATTTTAGGCGAAAAGGCGCTTCATCATTATTTAATCAGTGAAATTCAGCAAGTTTATCGCGGTCAAGGCGTTGTGATTTCTGATAAACACATCGAAGTGATCGTTTCTCAAATGCTCAGACAAGTTAAGGTCGTAGATAGTGGAAATACCAAATTTATCGTGGGCGATTTTGTTTCTAAGCGTAAATTTAAAGAAGAAAACGAGCGCATTTTGAAAATGGGCGGCGAGCCGGCCATTGCTGAGCCTGTGCTTTTAGGTGTAACTCGTGCGGCTATTAGTAGCGATAGCGTGATTTCAGCAGCATCTTTTCAAGAAACTACAAAGGTGCTTACAGAAGCAAGCATTGCGGGTAAATTTGATTATTTAGAAGATCTTAAAGAAAATGTGATTTTGGGTCGTATGATTCCTGTGGGCACAGGACTTTACAGCGAAGAAAAGATACATTTAAAAGAAGATTCTTAAATTATTTTATAAAATTGAGCCTAAATTTTAGGCTCAATTAAATTTCTTTTAAGCTCTCAAAAATCTTAAATTTAAGCGCGTCAATGCCCCTTTTTTCAAGGCTTGAGATTTTGAGTAAAAATTTTTCAGGATGATTTTGCGCGCTTAAAAACTGCTCTAATTCTTTGCTTTCTTTATCAAATTTCTTAGCAAATTCATCTGCTAAACTCACATTATCAGCCTTTGAAAGCACCACAGCAAAAGGGCGCTTAAAAAGTGCTTTGGAGTAGTTTTCAAGCTCTTTTTGTAAAGTGATGAATTGCTCTTTTAAACTCATCTCGCGCATAAAATCAAGCACGAAAAGCAAAAACTTCGTGCGCTCAATATGTCTTAAAAACTCCAGCCCCAAGCCTTTGCCAGCGCTTGCTCCTTCTATAATACCCGGTATATCAGCCATCACAAAAGAATGCTCATCATCCACGCCGACCACACCAAGCTTTGGCGTAAGTGTAGTGAATTCATAATTTGCAATCTCAGGCTTTGCATTTGACACCACACTTATGAGTGTGGATTTGCCCACATTTGGAAAGCCCACAAGCCCGACATCTGCGATGAGTTTTAGCTCAAATCTTACTGCCTTGCTTTGTCCTTTAAGCCCGGGCTGAGCGTAATCTGGACGCTGATTTGTCGCGTTTTTGAAGTGGATATTGCCAAGCCCGCCCTTGCCGCCTTTTAAAAAAAGCTCTCTTTGTCCCTGTTTGAGCATATCGAGCAAAATCTTATCACTTTCATCATCAATGATTTGCGTGCCTTGTGGCACCGTTATTTCAAGGTTTGCCCCGCGCGCTCCTGTGCGGTTTCTGCGCTGGCCGTCTTCGCCGTTTTGAGCGCGAAGCTCTTTTTTGCCCTTAAAATTTGCCAAAGTGTGCGCGTCATTATCACAAATGATAATGACGTCTCCGCCATCTCCGCCATCGCCGCCATCAGGACCGCCCAAGGGCACATGCTTTTCGCGGCGAAAGCTCACCGCACCCTTGCCACCATTTCCTGAGCTTAAAATGAGTTTCACTTTATCGATAAACATTAAAATTTCCTTAAATTAAAATCAAATTATATCAAAATTTGGCTTTAAAATTTCGGTGTTTTAATCATTGATTTAAAATTTTACATTATCATAAAATCAAAAATTCAAAGGATAAAGGATGAAAAAACTAGCTTTTGCTTTACTTTTTATTTTCTCTTTGACAGGCTTTGCAGCTGAGCTTGAAGAAGGTGTGCAGTATGAAAAACTCAAAACACCCCTAATCAATGAAGAAAATTCACTGATAGAAGTGTTTTCTTTTATGTGTATTCATTGTTACAATCATCATAAAATGGGCACTCTAGCTAAAGTTAAAGAAAAATTACCCCATTTAAATTATCAAATTTATCCACTTACAAGCATTCCTTTTGGAGCTGAGTTTGCTAATCTTTATGCCTTTGCAAGTGCTAAAGATGAAGCGCAAAAGCTTGATAGCACGGCTTTAAACTCAAGCGCACATAAGCTTATGGATGCTTATTTTACCGCCTTTTTTGAAAGAAAGGCGCAGTGGCAAAACTCGCAGGATTTTTATGCTTTAGGGCTTAGAATTTTAGGCATTGACGCGGCTGGTTTGAATGAGTTTTTAAAAAGTGTTAAAGCTAAGGAGCTTTTAAGTAAGTATAACAAGGCTGAAAGCATTGTAGAGCAGTATAGTGGTACGCCTGCTTTTGCGGTAAATGGCAAATACTTGCTTTTGATGAAAAACATCAAATCACTCGAGCAATTTATCAGCGATACAGCTGCACTTTCAAAGCTTTAAGGCTGGCTAAGATTGATTGAAATTTGCATTTAAGGCTGTGCGGTGCGTTCAAGGGGTTTTAAAATTTATGCGCTTTGCTTTTTTATAAGCCTTTTTGCGCTTTCTTACGCACATTTTTTCTTGCAAAATTATCTTTTTATGAGACCTTGCGAGCAATGCGTTTATATAAGATTTGCAATGAGTGTCATTATACTTGGCGCTGTTTTAGGCATTTTAAGCGAGTTTTTTAAAAATCATTTTTTAAGCTTTTTAGCGCTTTTAATGCTTTTTTTAGGCGTGATTTTAGGCTTTTATCACTCTTTTTTGCTCGCTGAAATTTACAAAGCCCTTGAAGAGAGTAATCCCTTTGGTATCAGTGGCTGCAGTAATCAAGCGCGCTTTATTTTCTCACTATCTTTGGATGAGTATTTTCCTAAACTTTTTAAGCCAAGTGGAATTTGCGGGCTTGAGAGCGCTTTTGTGAGTGAAGGTGCAAATTTAAGTAGCTTGCAGGAGTTTTTTATCGGCACGAGAAGTGATGATTTTTCAAGTGGTATTTACTCAAAGGGCTGGTTTTTAATCCCTGGTGCAAATTTAATCAATATGGCGCAAGCTTGTTTTGTATTGTTTGGAGTTTTAAGCCTTTGCGTGCTTTTTTTAAGTTTTCATTTTTTTAAAAATAAGCAATTTTTAATCCCACTTTTTGCCCTTAGTGGTGGAATTTTAATTTTCATATTTGCTTAAAATTTTTACTTGAAGTGACTATAATTAAAGCCCAGCATTTAAATTTCATTTCAAAATTTATTTTTTAATTTTATAAAAAAGCCTCATTTTAACGCTTAAACGCGATAAAGCTTTCAAAATTCGCCCATTTAAAAAAGCTTTGGATATTTTTAAATCCCGCATTTTCAAGCATTGTAAGATTTTCTTTTTGCGTATAAGGCACAAGCACATTTTCTAGGGCTTCGCGCTTGCTTGAAATCTCAAGTTCGCTATATCCTTGCGCGCTTTTATATTCTGCATAAATTTCAAGCATTTTTTTAGCTAAAAGTGCGTCTTCAAAGGCGATTTTCTCGCTGATTATCAAAAAGCCATCTTTTTTTAAAGAATGATAAATTTTATCCACTAGGCTTTGTCTTTGCGGTGGGCGGATGAATTGAAATGTGTAATTTGCGATAAAAATGTCTTTTTTAGAAAGTGCGCAGGTGCTTAAGTTTTCTTTTTTAAAGCGGATTTTAGCCCCATAAGCTTTGGCTTTATTTCTAGCTCTTTCAAGCATAGCAGTAGCTTCATCGATACCGCTAAGCTTTAAATCAGGGCGCAATTTAAAAAGCAAAATCAATAAATTTGCTGTTGAGCAACCCAAATCACACACGCTGGCATTTTGCTCTGCTAATTTAGCCACTAATTTAACACAAAGACTTAAATTCTCTCGGTAAAATGGCACACTGCGACCTATCATATCATCAAAAACGCTTGCCACGCTCGCATCAAATTCAAACTGCTTTTTTTGCGCGTTTTTAAAAATTTCATCTTTCATTTTGTATCCTTGAGAATTTTACAATTTAATTCTCAGCTCAGGCCTTGATTTTTCACTAAAATTTTATTTCTAAGCTCGTTAATTCTATCCTTAAGCGTTTCGTTTTTTTCTATAAGCTCATTGATTTTTTTGATATTGTGAGAAATGGCGGTGTGATCTTTCATATCAAAGATCTTTGAAAGTGCAGGCATAGACATAGAGGTAAGCTCTCTTGCTAAAAATATCACAATGCGCCTTGCCATGACTATATTTTGCTGCTTTTTATTAGATTTTATATCGGCTGTTTTTATATTAAATTCCTTGCAAACGACGGTTAAAATATCATCTATATTTATGCTTTCTTTTTTTTCTTTGATGTGATCTTTCATCATAATTTTAGCAATATCTAGCGTAATTTCTTGATTTATAAGCCTTGAATAAGCGTTTAAATTTGTTATCATACCCTCAATTTCTCTTATATTATCGCCCATTGAAGTGGCTATGTAAGAGATGATTTCAGCACTTAAATTGATACCATTAAATTCGCATTTTTTTTGAATGATAGCAAGCTTAGTCTCAAACTCAGGCGGAGTAATATCAGCGATAATGCCATTTGCAAAGCGACTTTTAAGCCTTTCTGTAATGCCTTTTAAAACATTTGGCGGCTTATCGCTGGTCATAATGATTTGCCCGAATTTTTCTTTCACTTCATTAAAGGTAAAAAAAAACTGCTCTTGCGTTTTTTCCTTCTCGCCCTCGCCAAAAAATTGCACATCATCGATGAGTAAAACATCGCAGTTTCTATACTTTTCGTGAAATTTCTCAAGGCTTTGCTCCTTAGTATAAGCGATAAATTCCTTAGTAAAGCTCTCAGCAGTAGCATAAATCACGCGCTTTGCAAGCTCTAAGCAAGCATTTCCAACAGCTTGAAGCAAATGCGTTTTGCCAAGTCCGGTTGGACCATAAATAAAAATAGGATTGTAAAGCTTTCCTAGCTTGTCCTTGCTGCTAGCTGCCTTGCAGGTGGCAAAGGCGTATTGATTAGAATCACCCACGACAAAATTTTCAAAAGTAAAGGATGGATTAAGTAGGCTCGAGCTTTGAGTATTCACGCTGATTTTAAAGGCTTTTGAATTTGTTTTTAAAGCATTTGTTTGTATGCTTACTTTAGCCTTAATGCCGCTTTGTACCTCGTAAAAATAAGCGATTTTCTCAGCATATTTACTTTGTATAAATTTAGCCATAAGCTCGTTAGGAGCGTTGAAAATGAGATGTTCGCTTTTGCTTAATTTATCATTAAATTTAAGTGGGGCTAAAAAATTTTCAAACTCAGCCTTAGAAACTTCTGCTTTAAACGCATTTAAAAGCTCTCTTGCGTCCAAATTTTCTCCTGTAAATTTAAAATAAAAGCTTAATTTTAGCGTTAAATTTCATAAATTTTCATTAAATTCAAACAAGCTTTGAGATAAATTTAAAAAGCTCGCCAATTTGCGTTAATTTTGATTGAGATAAATATTGAGATAAATTTTATTTTTTATCGAAAATTGATAATTTCAGCTAAAAATAATCTTTTTAAAGTATAATCAAATTTGCCTTTTAAAAGGCTAATTTTAATACAGAAAGGACAAAATGTATTTATTTACTTCCGAGGTGGTAAGTCCGGGACATCCTGATAAATGTGCGGATATTATTGCCGATACCATTGTGGATACACTTTTGATGAACGACAAGGATTCAAGAGTAGCAAGCGAGGTTTTCGTCGCAGGAAACAAGGTTGTAATTGGAGGCGAGGTCAAATCAAAACACAAACTAAGCAAGAGCGATTACGAGCATATCGTAAAAAGCACGCTTGCAAAGATCGGTTATGATGGCAAATCAAGCTTTACCAAAGAACAATGCCTTCATCCGGACGATTTAGAGGTTTTGGTTTTTTTAAACGAACAAAGTCCTGATATCAATCAAGGAGTCGATCAAGAAAGCGGTGAAATAGGCGCTGGAGATCAAGGCATCATGTTTGGCTTTGCAAGCAGCGAAGCAAATGAGTATATGCCAGCAGCCATAAGCTACGCAAGAATGCTTTGCAACAAGGTTTATGAGTATGCAAAAGCCCATCCAAACGAGCTTGGCGTGGATATTAAAACGCAGGTGAGCATTGATTATGGCGATAAAAAGAATTTTGAAGAGTGTAAGCCAGTAAGCATTCACACTATCGTTGTCTCAGCTCCGTGCGTCGAGGGCATGGGCATTGATGAGGTGCGCGCTTTGATTAAAAAGCTCATTTTAGAAACAAATTTGCCTAAGGAGCTTTTTCACCCTGAAAAAACAAGGATTTTAATCAATCCTACCGGAAAATATGTCAATCACAGCTCGCTTCACGATAGTGGTCTTACAGGGCGCAAGCTCATCGTCGATAGCTTTGGCGGCTATGCGCCTATTGGCGGGGGAGCACAATCTAGCAAGGACTACACAAAGGTCGATAGAAGTGGGCTTTACGCAGCTAGATGGCTAGCTAAAAACATCGTCGCAGCAGGACTAGCCAAAAAATGCGTCGTGCAGTTAAGCTATGCTATCGGCGTGGCAGAGCCTACTTCTGTGAGCGTGGATTGCATGGGCACAAACACAAAAGTCGATGATAATGTGCTGAGTGATTTTGTGATGAAAACTTTCCCGCTCACGCCAAATTGGATTAAAAACAAATTTGGGCTAGATAAGCCTAAAGAAGGATATTTTAGCTATGCTGATGTCGCAGCTAGGGGTCAAGTAGGACAAAAGGACTATCCTTGGGAAAAGCTTGATGCTGTGGAGCTTTTTAAGAAGCTTTAATTTTAAATTTTGCAGGATTGCTTTTAGATCCTGCAAATTCAATTTTATAATTTTCTTTAATTTTTCTTTCTTTTATTTTAATTACTTTTTTCAAAACTTTTGAAAACTTAAAATAATTTACAAGGCAGCAGCGTGGGTTTTGAGCTAGAAAACAGAGTGTAAATTATAAAAAATAGAGCGTGAAAATTTTGTCATTGTAAGAATTTGCCAAATTTTCATAATAATTTATAATGTTGCGAAGTAAAATAAAATCATCGGCCGCAGTTTTAAAATGTTTTTAAATTACTGTGCAAACATAAATGCACATAATGACGAAAGTATTTAAAAATTCTCACTCGTTTCTAAGAGCGTCCAAAACATCAATTTGCGTAGCTTTTTTTGCCGGATAATAAGCACTTAAGGCTACTATAATCGCTGCTCCTATTAAAGCCAGGCTAAAATCAAGTGCACTTAAATCAAGGGGCAATTTACTTGAGCCATAGACATCAGCAGGTAGTTCTATGATGTCAAAACTGCCTAAAATCCATATCGCTAAAAAGGCAAGCACCACGCCAGCTAGCATTCCACCCCCACCTATAAAAGCGCCTAGGGCAAAAAAGCTGCGCTTCACCTCAGCCTTGCTCGCACCCAAGGCTAGAAGTAGGGCGATTTCGCTTTTTCTATTCATCACGAGCATTAAAAGCGAGCTGATGATATTTAAGCTTGCTACTAAAATAATGAGCATTAAAACGATGAAAAGAGCGCGCTTTTCTAGCTCTAAAGCAGAAAATAAATTCGCATTTTGCTCCCACCAGCCAAAAACAGCAAAATCCTCTCCCAAAAAAGCCTTGATTTTAGGCAAATCATTCATCGCGTCTTTTGAAAAAACATGCACCCCATCATAATTTTCCCCATGCCCTAGCACTTTTCGCACCGCCTCAATGGGCGCATACATATAAGCTTTATCATAAAGCACAAGCCCTGAGCTAAAGCTAGCCTTTACTTCAAAACGCTTTGTTTGCGGGATTAAAGCCAGCCCGCTTGGATTTAAATTTGAAAAAATAATGGGTAATTTATCATTAAAATTTAAATTAAAATCCCTTGCTAAAGCCTGTCCTACAAGCACTTCAAAGCCGCTTAACTTTGTATTTTCTAAAGCCTTTGCCACCACTTCATTAATCTTTTTTTCTTCTTCAAAATGCACGCCAAAAAGCAGGGCCCCCTCAAAAGAATTCGCCCCTTTTGCGATGACTTGCGTGCTGATATAAGGGCTAAAGGCTAAATTTGGAAAGTTCTCACGCAAGCCTTGAACGAGCGCATCATCAACGCTACTATAAAATTTAGGCAAAATGGTCAAAGGATAATTCATCACAAAAAATCTTTGCTTAAAATCCTTATCAAAGCCATTCATAATCGCCATTGCCACTAAAAGCACGCAAAGTCCTATGCAAACGCCTAAAAAGGCTAGTATCATTGAAAGCATAATGAAAGGCTGGCTTTTATCAAAGCGCAGATACTTAAAAAGTAAGTAGCTTACAAGGCTTTTGTGGGATTTTTTGTTTGAATTTAAATTTGAATATGTTGAATTTTTTAGGGCTAAATTCGCTGAATTTTCTAAATTTTTAGCAGGCTTTAAATCTTGGTTCAAGTTAATCATCCTTAAAATAAACTTAAAATTTATAAATATTTAAATTTCATAAATATTATTTGCGTTTTAAAAGCTTTATTATATCAAAAATTTAAAAGTGCTTTGAGTTTAGTTTGAAAATTTAGAATTGATAAAACAAAATTAAATTCTTTGATTGATTTTAAATCATTTATAGCGGTTTTTAAATCGATTTAAATTTTTGATTGAAATAAATTAAAGCTTTGAATTAACTTAAATTAAGTAAATTTTAAGTTATAAACTTGTATAATCAAGCTTTTAAAATTTTTTGGCAAAGGTAAGATGATGACGAAGATTAAAAAGCCAAACGAAATCAAAAGAGAGTGGATAGTCCTAGACGCTGATGGAAAGCGCTTTGGACGTCTTTTAACAGAAGTGGCGACGATTTTAAGGGGCAAAAACAAGCCTTATTATACTCCAAATGTTGATTGTGGAGATTTTGTCGTAATCATTAATGCGAGCAAGGCTGTTTTTACAGGGGCAAACAAGGGCGATGAGAAGCTTTATCATAGGCATTCAGGCTATTTTGGAAGCACAAAAAGCGAGAAATTTGGAGATTTGCTGGCTAAAAACCCTGTAAAGCTTTATAAATTAGCTGTTAGGGGTATGCTTCCTAAGACGACTTTAGGCAAAACTATGCTTAAAAAATTAAAAATTTACGCCGGTAGCGAGCATCCGCACACCGCTCAAATAGTGAAAAAAGGATAACAATGGCAAAGAATAAAAATAGCATTTACGCAACAGGCAAAAGAAAAACAGCCATCGCTAAAGTCTGGATTAAAGCAGGCAGCGGTAAAATTATCGTCAATGAAATGGATTTAAACACTTGGTTGGGCGGACACGAAGCCATAAAGCTTAAAGTCGTACAACCGCTACTTGCCACAAAGCAAGAAGCCTTAATGGATGTGCGCGCCACAACGCTTGGTGGGGGTTACAGCGCGCAGGCTGAAGCTTTAAGACACGGCATTTCAAGGGCCTTGGCTCTTATGGATGCTGATTTTAGAGCGATTTTAAAGCCGATAGGACTTTTAACCAGAGACAGTAGAAGCGTCGAAAGAAAGAAATACGGACGCCGCAAAGCGCGTCGCAGCCCGCAGTTTTCAAAGCGTTAAGAAAATTTTATGCAAGGTTTTTCTTATGCTTAAAGAAATTCCTTGTGTTTTGCTCACCGGGGGCAAATCGCGCAGAATGGGGCAGGATAAATGCTTTTTGCCCCTAAATACTCTCATTCAAAATAATATTTCAAATTCTTTCAATGAAAATTCGCAAAGCAACGAGCTTTTAAACACTATAGATTTAAATTTAGCGAATTTAAATTTGCAAAATTTGGACTTAATTCATTATCAAGTTACAAGGCTTAAGCCTTATTTTAAGGATGTTTTCATCTCGTGCAAGCAGGATAAATTTCAAGGCGAATTTAAGCTCATTTTGGATGAGATGGTAACAGAGATTGACTTAAAAAGCGCTCATTCAAACAATATAAACTCAAAAGATAAAAATATAAAAAATGCTTCAAATACACCACAAAGCCCGCTTTTAGCTCTTTATAGCATTTTGAATTTTTTCAAAAAAGGACCTGTATTTGTGCTAGCGGTGGATATGCCTATGCTGGCTTTAAAAGAGATTGAAATTTTATATAAGGCTTTTGAAATGGCGAACTTAGAGCCTTTAAAACCTTTTGAAAATTTAAATTCTTCTTCAAAACCGCCTTTAAATCCACCTAAAAAAGTGGGCGCAAGCCTTGCAAAAACGGCTTCACACACACATTTTTTATGCGGCTTTTATGAAGCAAGTTTTAATCACTTGGCTTTAGAGATTTTAAAGCAAAATAAACACAGCATTAAAGAATTTGCAAAGTTGTGCGAGCCTGTTTTTACGCATTTTGATAGAGATTTAGACTTTATTAATTTAAATGAAATCAAAGATTATGAGAGTTTTTTACAAAATTTTTCAAATCAAGATATTTTATATCAAGCTTTGCAAGAAATGCCAAATTTAAAGCCCACTTCGCTTTTAAAGCCCGCAATAAAGACAAAGGATGAAATTTGAAAGCCCTTAGAATTTGCGTGTTTGTTTTTTTTGCGTTTTTTACTTTAAAGGCTGATGATTTCAAGCTTTGGCAGGATTTACAAAGGAATTTAAAAAAGCAAGCCGACTTTAAAAAAACACAAAATTTCAAAGAAAAAATTTCAATTCAAAATGGCGCGCAAAGTCTAGCCACACCACTTCAAAGCAAAGAAAACAAGGCTTTAGAGAGTAAAAATGTAGCCCTTGAAAATCAAAACTCAGGCACAAATTCTAAAAATAAAAACGAGAAGCAAGATTTCACACAAATTGCACTTGAAAATTATCTAGGACATTTAAATGGGCGCAATCTCTTTGGTATCAGCACTTATAAGATGAATTATTTTATACCTTTTTCTTACGCTTTTAAGGGCAGGATGAAAGATGATCACCGCGCGGAAGTGAAATTTCAAATCAGCGTGAAAAAGCCGCTGTTTGAGGATTTGCTAGGATTTGATGAAACTTATTATTTTGCTTATACGCAAACTTCGTGGTGGCAGCTTTATAAGTACTCAAGTCCTTTTAGAGAGATCAATTTTGCGCCTGAGTTTTTTGTCAATGTGCCTTTGAAATTTGATGCGTGTAAGAGTTTAAAGAGCGTTCGGATGGGCTTTTTGCATGTTTCAAACGGCAAGGATGATGAGAATTTGAACTCGCGCTCGTGGAATAGGGTGTATGTGAGTGCGATTTTTTTGCAGGATAAGATTTTGCTTGAGCCTAGGATTTGGTATAGGCTGCCTGAGAGTAAAAAGGATGATGATAATCCGCGTATTACGCATTTTATGGGTAATTTTGATGTGAATTTGGCGTATTTGGGTAAGGATTATTTTGCAAGCTTGATGTTTAGAAATAACTTAAATTTCAACGACAATAAGGGTGCGCTTGAGTTTAGCCTAGCGTATGATTTATTTTCAAATGGCGTTTTTTGGTATGTGCAAGGCTTTAGTGGCTATGCAGAGCGCCTAGTTATGTATGATAAAAACACACAAAGGCTATCTGTCGGGGTTTTGATTGCTTATTAAAAATTTTATTTTTTTATTTTTTGTTTGCAGAAAAAGGATATAATGATTTTATAAATTTATCATTTTTGCTTTGATTTAGTTTGGCTAAAAAGCTTTTAAACGAGCTTTAACAAGCAATTTAAGGCGAATTTGTATTGAATTAAAACTTTAAAAAACAATGGGGGTGGGGGTTCTCAATATGAAAAAAGAGACAAAAGTCAAAGAAAAGGTCGAAAAAAAAGTGGAAAAAAAGAGCGAAAACAAAGCTGAGAAAAAAGGCGAAGAAAGAGTCTTAGCCAGCACTTTATCCGAAGATAAAAGGCAGTGGAATAGGGTGTATAACTTCTTAAAATACCACGAATTTTTAGGCTGCTTTGCTGAGAATAAAACTCAGGAGAAAAAAGGCTCACATCATTATTATCTCACTAAAAAAGAAGCGCAAAATCTTTTAAACGCTCTTGAGATTCATCTTGAAAAAAAGAGCGAGAAAAAGTATAAATTCCAAGCGGTTAGGGAGTTTATGCAGTCGTTGAAGGATTTTATTCAAAAATAATTTTTGAATAATATTTTTAATTAAAAATTATAAATAAAGGCTTTTAGAATTTCAATCAATTTTGAAAGCCTTTAAAATATTTTCATTAAACCAAAAATATAATTTTGCGTTTTTAATTTTTAATAATTACAGCATTTTGCGATGATAGAAATAGATCGTGTTTAAAATTTAAACTAGCTTTAATTTTTGTTAAATTGAGTTTATTTTGCTAAAATGGCACTTTTAATTTTTAAATGGAAAAATAATATGCAAGATTCAAATTTTTTATCTCATCCCCTTATAAAACAAGGCTTAGAAAAAAGTCTTATAGAATTTGATGACGGATTTATTATCTATACTTATGCAAAGATAAAACGCAAATTTAATAAGCTTGAAGAAGAAATTCAAGCCCTAACTTACCTTAAACTTATCTTAGAATATAAGTATCCAAAAGAGCATATAAAGCTTTTTGAGCCTGTGAAAATGGGACGCGATACAAAAGAAGCTGATATAGTGGTCTTTAAAGATAGCTCTTTATTAAGCCCTTATATTGTAGTAGAGTGTAAAAAAAGAGATATTAGTGATTTAGAATTCAATCAAGCCATAGAGCAAGCTTATAGCTATGCTACTACTTTACTGGCTGATTTTGTTTGGGTTAGCTCAGGGCTTAAGGATGAGTATTTTTTAGTCTTAAAAGAAAAGCCAAGAAAAAAAGCCTTTATTTCTAATATACCTAAATTTAATTCAAATGAAATCCCATCTTATAAATTTGTAAAAAATCCCAATAAAGACTCTAAATTTAAGGACTTAGAAGAAATTAAAGAAAATGAATTGGTGCAGATATTTAAACAAGCTCACAATGCTCTATGGGGCGGAGGCGAGCTTAATGCTAGCACAGCCTTTGATGAATTAGACAAACTTATATTTTGTAAAATTTGGGATGAAAAGCATACTAAAAGAAATGAGCCTTATAAATTTCAACTTTATACAAAATATAAAGATAGCGACTTTAAAAAAGGACCTGATGATGAGCTTACAAAAAAAAGATCTTGCAAGCAGGATTAAAGCTCTTTATGAAGAGGGTAGAAAAAAAGATAGCGAGGTTTTTAAAGAAGATATTAAATTAAGCGATGAAAAAATACTTACCGTTGTAAGTTATTTAGAAAAAATAAATTTAAGTAAAACAGATTTAAACTCTAAAGGAAAAGCCTTTGAAACCTTTATGGATTCATATTTTAGAGGGGATTTTGGTCAGTATTTTACACCTAGAAATATAGTTAAATTTATAGTTGAGGTTTTACCTATAAATAATCATTCTTTAGTGCTTGATACAAGCTGTGGAAGTGGAGGCTTTTTACTTCACGCATTAGATAAGGTTAGAAAAATAGCAGATAATGAGTATCCTCAGGATCCTAATTTACCAGAAAGTGCCGAACATTTTCAATTTTGGCACGATTTTGCTAAAGAAAATCTTTTTGGTATAGAAATAAATGAACAACTTGCGCGCGTAGCTAAGATGAATATGATAATCCACTATGATGGACATACCAATGTTATAGGTCATGATGGCTTAGCTCCTATAACTAAAGAGCCAAAAAAAGAAAAAGAAAGTGAGCAAGAAAAAAACGAAAGAGAAGCAAAGGATAAATTTGCCATAGATTTGATAAATGCAGGCTTTAAAGAAAATCATTTTGATTTTATACTTACAAATCCACCCTTTGGCTCTACTGTTAAGCAAAGCGAAAAAGCTTATATGAATAATTATAATTTCGCACAAAAAATATCCTCATGGCTTGATTTAAAACCTTATAGAAAGGGAAGAGAAAATCAAGCCACCGAAATTTTATTTATAGAACAAGCTCATAAATTTTTAAAAGAAAAAGGAATTTTAGCCATAGTCATCCCTGATGGAATTTTGAGCAATTCAAGCCTTCAGTATGTAAGAGACAGTATAGAAGAAATGTATAAAATCCTAGCCATCATCTCCTTACCTCAAATCGCCTTTTCTCACTCAGGAGCAGGGGTTAAAAGCTCGGTTTTATTTTTACAAAAAAATACAAAAGAAAAACAAGAAAAAATAAAAAAATTTAAAGAAGAACTACAAGATAAAATTAAAGAAAATTTAGACTATGTAAAAAAATACGAAAGCTTAGAAAAAGAAAAAAGCCAAGCCTTAAAAAACTTAAATAAAAAATACTTCACTAAAAAAGATAAAGAAAGTATGGAGTATAAAGAGGCTAAAAACGAGCTTTCAACTTCTTTTAAAGAGCACATTGATGATTTGAAAAATGAAACCATTTCAAGCTATCAAGAGCTCAAAAACAAGGAATTTCAAAGAGTAGGGTTTGATTATGATATTTTTATGGCTTTGGCTGAAAATATAGGCTATGATGCCACAGGCAAAGACACAGAGCTTAACGAGCTTGATGATATAGCTGAAAAATTAAGTGAATTTATAAAAATAAATAAAGAGTGATAAATGCAGATTTTTACTAGAAAATTTAGCGAGCTTAGCGGTAATCGCTGGGACTGTGATTATTATCAAGAATATTATGATAAAAATTTAAATTTATTAAAAAAACTTAATTCTAAGAATATAGGGAAATTAGTTATTTTTTCAAATGAAACTTATGATTTTAAAGAAGAAAATTTAAATAATACTTTTGAATATATAGAAATTAGTGGAATTGATTTAGAGGATGGAAGCATTTTAGCTACAAAAATATTGGAAAAAGATGCTCCGAGTCGTGCAAAAATGCTTGTAAAAGAAAATGATATTATAGTGTTTTCAACGCGTCCAAATCGTGGAGCAATAGCAATTATACCAAAGGAACTGAATAGACAAATTGTTTCAACTGGGTTTATTGTTATAAGGGAATTATCACAAGAAATTTTAAGAAAATATTTATATATTGCATTAAAACTTAATTTTTCATTATTACAAATGTCACAGTTAAGCACGGGTGGAAATTATCCAGCAATTATTCAAGACGATTTTAAAAAACTTTTAATCCCTATTCCACCCCTAAAAACCCAGCAAGAAATCATTGATATAATGGATAAAGCCTATAAAAATAAAAAAGAAAAAGAAGAAAAGGCTAAAGAGCTTTTAAGCTCCATTGATGATTATTTACTAAAAGAACTTGGCATTGTTTTACCCGTTTTTAAAAATGATTTAAAAGAACGTGTTTTTATTAGAAAATTTAGCGAGCTCAGCGGGGCGCGTTTTGATGCAAATTATCATCAAAGCTATTATAAAGAGCTTGAAAGGGCTTTAGAAAATAGCTCTTATCCTTACATAAATTTAAGCGGACTTATACAAAATTTTAAAAAAGGTATAGAAATAGGCACTCAAAACTACAAAAACGAGGGTGCACCCTTTGTAAAAGTAAGCGATATAGAGCAAGATAGAATAAAATTTGAAAATGTAGAGAAATTCATCACATATTCTTTATATGAAAATTTAAAAGATTTTAAGCCTAAGGCAAATGAGCTTTTATACTCAAAAGATAGTACTATAGGCATAAGCTTAAAGGCTGATACCAGCAGAGATTATATCATAAGCTCTGCGATTTTAAGGTTAGAGCTTAAAGAAAATGTAAATTTAGACTTTTTGCAAACTATTTTAGCCTCTCATATACTTAATTTACTTGCAAACCGTGAGGCAATAGGAGCGGTAATAAAACATTTAAATTTAACTAATTTTCTAAGTCTTAAGGTGCCTTTGCCACCATTAAAGACGCAAGAAAAAATCGTCAGCAAAATAAATGCCTTAAAAGACGGAATAAAAGAGCTTAAAGTACAAGCAAAAGAGCTTTTGAGCTTAGCAAAAATTGATGTTGAAAAACTCATCTTAGGCGTAGATGGGACATTGAATGAGCTTGAAGTGGATTTTGAAATGCTTGTAGGCTTTTTGAATAAATTTAAGGGCTTTAATGAAAGGCTTTTGAAAGCTTTTGGGTATGCTGTAGCCTTTATTAAAGATATAGGATATATGAGTAATGGAAGTTTAATTTCTGATTATTTTTACATAAACAAAGCAAAAAGAGCTTATATTAGAATTAAAGATTTAAGTTTCAATGAAAGTATTAATATGCAAAGTCTAGTTTATATAAGTGATGATTTTGAAGAAAGTGCAGAAACTAAAGTAAAAGAAAACGATATAATTTTTGCAACCATAGGTGCAACAATAGGGAAAGTAAATTTAGTTCCAAATTCTCTAAACGATAGCTTTATTTCAAATAATACTTCACGGTTTAGACTTTTTAATAGTGCCAAAAGTAATGCCAAATTTTATGAAGCTATATTTCAAAGTTCATTTTTTCAATCCTTTATAAAAAGAAATACTACTACAACAGCCCAACCAAAAATAATTAATGAGGATATTCTAAATATCAAAATCCCCCTGTCACCCTTAAAGACGCAAGAGAAAATCGCAGATCAAATTTCTACTATCAAAGAAAAGGCTTTAGCCTTGCAAAAAGCGGCAAAACAGAGCTTAGAAGAAGCAAGGCAAGAAGTAGAAAAGATGATATTAAAAGGAGTTTAATTTGAAGCTAAAGGGTATAATGCAATTTTCTTTAGGAGGTTTTTTAAGTTTTAGAGCTTTTGCAAAAATGAAGGATATAGCAAGAATTTCTAAGGCTGATGAGAACTATCAAAGAGATACTATACAAGAGTATAAGGAGGATATATATAAATTTTTAGAATTGGGAAAAATTTATTCTTTCCAGAAATTATTTTAGCTTGTTATTTAGATAAGGTTGAAGACTTGAATGAATTAAACAAGTTTTTTGAAGATTTTAGATACAATAAAAAGGCTAATCTTAAATGTGAGAACTTTAGCATAGAAGCTCAAGCTTATACAAGGTATGATTTTAGAGCTGCTAATTTAAATATTTTAGAGAAAAATTTAAATGAAGAGAATTTTTTTTAGAATAGATGGAAATCACCGCTTAAGTGCTTTTGAAGATAACCAAACAAATGAATTATCGGATTTAATTGCACCTTTATCACTTATATTTTTTAGGACAAAAGAAGATTATGAAACACGAGCTAAAATCATCTTTCATAATATAAATTTCAAATCCTTTCCTTTAACAATGGAGCAAAATCTTAAGCTTATTTTTAATGATGAATATAATTTTGGTGATGAAATTTTAAAACAAGATAGCTCTTTTGGTATGCCTTATTATAATACAAAACAAATGATAAAAGTTGATTTTTCTTGTTTTAAAAATTTAGAAGAATTATTAGTTGATAAAAGAAGTGATATTTTAAAATTTTTTAAATTCCTAGAAAGCAAACAAATAGAAACTGATATTGATAAAATAAAGACATGCTTAAGTAAAATTGAACAAATTTATTCAGATCATAATATATTAAAACAAAGCAATAATACCATTTTACTTTTAGGATTTTTGTATTATTTTATTTTATTAGATGCTCATAAATCTAAAAAAATAGCTCTTTTTATAAAATGGGTATTAAAAAATCACATATATGAATCCAAAATGAACTTAGAAAGTTTGATTAATATTTTTGATGAAATTTATGAGTCTAGGATAAGGAGCATTTTTATCGCTATGCCTTTTAAAGAAAAGACTAGCGATAATGTTTATAACAGTATAGTTAATGTTTATAATGAGCTCATAAATGAGGGCTATGAACTAGACAAAAGTTTATGCAAAGATGGAAAATACTTACCATATAGAGTAGATAAAGATATGGCTGATTCTAAGGATATTATTCAAAAAATTATAAATGGTATCAAAAATTATCATTTAATGATAGCTGATTTAACATATTCTAATGCAAATGTGTATTATGAAGTAGGACTTGCTCAGGCTCAAAACAAGCCCTTAATTTTACTTTATGATGAAAATTTAAAAATAAAAGATAATAAAGTAAAATTTGATTTAATCACTATATATAGACTTAATTACAACTCGGATAAATTAGATGATTTTGAAAGAAATTTAAAAGAAAGATTAAAATCAGAATTAGAAAAAATATGTGAGCCCATAAAATGAAAACCTTTTTAGTCTGTGCGCTTGAGCCATCCGCAAATTTACATTTAAAAGAAATTTTAAAAGCTTATAAAAAAAATTATGGCGAATTTGAACTTGTGGGCATTTTTGATGAAGCTTTGTGTGAGGAGTTTAGCCTTGAAAATAAGCCCCTTTATAGCTCGCACGAGTTTAGTGCTATGGGCTTTATAGAGGTTTTACCCCTGATTTTAAAGGCTAAAAAAGCGATAAATGAGCTTGTATATTTACTTTTAGAAAGTGAAAAATCCTTAAACTCAGCGCAAAAAATCTCAGCCCTGCTTTGCATAGACTCACCCGCCTTTAATATCCCCTTAGCTAAGGCTTTGAAAAAAGCAGGCTCAAAGACAAAGCGCATTTATTATATTTTGCCCCAAGTTTGGGCGTGGAAAAAGGGGCGCGTCCCTGTGATTGAGGCTCATTTTGATGTGCTGGCTAGCATTTTGCCCTTTGACACACAGTTTTTTACTAAAAGCACTTATGTGGGTCATCCTCTGCTTGATGAAATCAGCGAGTTTAAAAGCCTTTCAGATAATGAAAACAGCCTTAAAAAAGAAGAAAAAGACAAGGTTATCGCCTTTTTGCCAGGGTCTAGAAAAAGCGAGATTAAACGTTTAATGCCTATTTTTGCAGAGCTTGCCAAGAGTTTTAAGGGTAAAAAGGTGCTTTGCGTGCCCGCTTTTAATTTAAAGCGCCTTGAAATTTATGGCGACATTAAAGATTTTAACGTGCAAACAAATGCGCCTGCCGTGCTTAAAAGGGCTGATTTTGCCTTTATTTGTAGCGGCACAGCTACACTAGAAGCCGCACTTGTGGGTACTGCCTTTGTGCTTGCTTATAAGGCTAAGGCGCTTGATTTTTTCATCGCAAAATGCTTTGTAAAACTACGCCACATAGGGCTTGCAAATATCATTTGTGATTTTGCAAATGTTACGCCTTTACACCCCGAGCTTTTGCAAAATGAAGTGAGTGTGAAAAATTTACACAGTGCTTATACAAATTTTGATTATGAAGCTTTTTTTGCTAAAATAGACTTTTTGAAAAAATATCTGCGCTTTGGCTGTGCTGAGAATATGGCGCAAATTTTAAGTGAAATTTAAAGGAAAAATATGCAAAAAGAACCTATGAGTAAATTTGGTTATGATAAATTAGCCGCTGAATTAGAGGATTTAAAGACAAATCAGCGTCCAAAAGTGGTCGAAGAAATCGACACAGCAAGAAGCCACGGCGATTTAAAAGAAAATGCTGAGTATCACGCAGCTAGAGAAAAGCAAGGGCTAATTGAAAGAAGAATTGCAGAACTTAGCGACATTTTAGCACGCGCGCAAATCATCGATCCTGCAAGCTACGCTCACGATGCTATTAAATTTGGCTCAAGTGTTATCATTTGTGATATGGACACGGAAAAAGAGAGCAAATACACCCTTGTAGGTATAGCTGAAGCGAATTTAGACAAGGGCTATATATCGATAAACTCGCCCTTAGCAAAGGCAATGCTGGGTAAAAAAGTGGGCGATGATTTTAAGGTGCGTTTGCCAAAAGGAGAGAGTGAGTTTGAGATTGTTTCGATAAGTTATGAAGAGCTTGAATTTTAGGGCTTTTTAAACCGGGGAGGCTTGGCTTTTGAGTGCTTTTAAGGGAGTTTGAATTTTTCTCACTCGGCAGTTTATTTATCTAGCCTACGCTCGAAAAATTCTACAACCCTTAAAATCATCTCAAAATCCTACACCTTTAAATTTATAAGGGATTTAATCCTGTGCCTTGGGGTTTTCGTCATTGCGAGTGTTTGAAAAACGCGAAGCAATCCACAATTTTGCAAAAGCAAAATTAAAGTTTTAAAATAAATTCAAAAACAGCGGCGCGAGTTTTGGAGTTTAAAAAAATTTATAAATCTTTTAAATTTAAATTTGCGCCACAGTTTTATAATTTATGGATTGCCACGAAATTTTACGCCAATTCTCGCAATGACAAATGAAAATTTACTCCGCGTCATTGCGAGCGCACTTGTGCGCGCGGCAATCCATTCTTTAATTTTGTAATTAAACTATGGATTGCTTCGGTGCTTCGCTTCTTTCGATGACGGACGAAATATAAATTTAAATTTAAAAGAAAGCTTGAGTTGAAAAATAAAAAAATCATTATAAAAAATGGGGCTATTTTTATCAGCGATGCTCACGAGGGTGCCACAAGAAAGGGCTTTTGGGAGTTTTTAAAAGCCCTTGAAAATAAAGAAATCAAAACGCGCCAGCTCATTTTAATGGGCGATATCTTTGATATGTTAGTGGGCGAGGTTAAAGCCACGCACGATTTTGCAAAGCCTTATATCGCCTTGCTTGAAGAGTTAGCTAGTGAAATAGAAGTGCTTTATTTAGAGGGTAATCATGATTTTAATCTTTCGCGTTTTTTTGAAAAAGTGCAGGTTTTTTCTCTACAAAATCAGCCCTTGCTTTGTGCGTTTGAAAAAAGCGAAAATTCATCTCACAGCGCGCAAAATTTAAATAAGAGCTTAAATTTAAAAGATAGCTTGAATAAGAATTTAAATGAAAATACGCAAATTTTAAATGAGTTTTGTTTTGCAAGCAAGAATATAAAAAAAGTATTTTTAGCCCACGGCGATATTTTTTTACCTCCGCTTTTAGCTTTTGCTTTAAAAGCTCTTAGAAATAAGCCTTTGCTCGTGTTTTTAAACTTCATTGATAAAATGCTAAATTTTAAAATTTCAAAGCAAATTTTAAAAAAGCAAGACAGCAAAAATCTTTTTTTTAAGCTTTCAAATTTAAAAGAATTTGCCACTCAAAGATATAAAAAATACCCTGAAAATAAAGCTTTGGTCATAGAAGGGCATTTTCATCAAAATTTCATTTTAGATACGAAAATAAACAACACAGAAATTAAATATATAAATTTAGCGACTTTTGCATATGAGAGAAGTTTTTTTGTAGTAGAATATGCGGATAAAATTAAATTTCAAGAAAAGAAATTAAGGGAAAAACATGTTTGATGAAAATATCGTGAAAACGGGTTCAAATGAAATGGAGCTTGTTGATTTCCGTATTTTTAAGCAAGGTGCTGACAAGGTTTATGAGGGCATTTATGGTGTGAATGTCTCTAAGGTTAGAGAAATCATCAAAATCCCTACCTTGACAGAGCTTCCGGGCGTGCCTGATTATATCGAGGGGATTTTTGATCTTCGCGGCGTGGTAATACCTGTGGTAAATCTTGCTAAATGGATGCAAATCAAAGAGCCACAAAATGATATGTTAAAGCCTCGCGTTATCATCACTGAATTTAGCAATATCTTAATCGGCTTTATCGTGCATGAAGCAAAGAGAATTCGCCGTATCAGCTGGAAAGATATAGAGCCAGCGACTTTTTCAACAGGATCTGGCGCACTTGATAAAGGCAAGATCACTGGCGTTACGCGCATTGAAAACGATGAAGTGCTTTTGATCCTTGATTTAGAAAGCGTTGTGGAAGATTTAGGAATTTACGCACCAAAAATGGAAGTCGATACCGCTAAGATTGAGAAATTCTCAGGCATAGCCCTAGCTCTTGATGATTCTATGACAGCAAGACGCAGGGTTAAAGATATGCTTCAAAAAATGGGGCTTCAAGTCGTTGAAGCAAAAGATGGCGTAGAAGGGCTTCAAAAACTTAATGAGCTTTATCAACTTTATGGCGATGATCTTAAAAATCACCTACAAATCATCGTCTCAGACGTTGAAATGCCACAAATGGATGGCTTTCACTTTGCCGCACGTCTTAAGGAAGATCCAAGATTTAAGCATTTCCCTATACTTTTTAACTCATCATTATCCAATGAGTTTATGAGCGAAAAAGGCATACAAGAATCAGGCGGCGAGGGCTATTTAGTCAAATTTGACGCTAATGATTTTTACACAGAAATCGCTCGTATAATTAACGAACATAAAGCATTACAGGAGTAAGATTATGGATGATATGCAAGAAATACTCGAGGATTTTTTAGTCGAAGCCTTTGAGCTTGTCGATCAAATCGACCATGATCTCGTCGAACTAGAGGAAAATCCTGAAGATTTAGACCTTTTAAACAGTATATTCCGCGTGGCACACACCGTTAAAGGCTCTTCAAGCTTTTTAAATTTTGATGTTTTAACCAAGCTTACACATCATATGGAAGATGTGCTCAATAAAGCAAGGCACGGGGATTTAAAGATCACTCCAGATATTATGGATGTCGTGCTTGAGTCTGTGGATATGATGAAAGCGCTTTTAAACTGTATCCGTGACAATGGCAACGATACAGCCATAGGTATGGATATAGGGCCCATTTGCGAGAAGCTTACAGCCATTTCAGAAGGCGAAACTCCAGCTCAAGCTGAAGCACAGGTCGAAGCAGAAGCAGCGGCTAAAACAGGCGAACAGCCAGCAAGTAGCACTGCAAATTCAGCACCTGCAGCAAATCCTGCACCTACAGGAGCCAGCGCCGCACCAGCAAGCACAACAGCTGCGCCAGCAAATGCAGCGCCTGAAAAAGAAGTCGATGTCAATAGCCTGAGTGATGCTGAAGTTGAAGCTGAGATCGCGCGCCTTTTAAAACAAAGAAAAGCAGAAGATGAGGCGCGCCGCCAAGAAAAAGCAAAGGCAAATCCAGCCGCAGCCGCTCCTAAGCCAAGCGCTCCAGCGAAAAAGTCTGCCCTATCAGGTGCGGGCGCTGGGGGCACGACTATGGATCAAACCATACGCGTTGAGGTTAAAAGACTCGATCACTTGATGAACTTAGTGGGCGAACTTGTTTTGGGTAAAAACCGCTTGCTTAAAATTTATGATGATGTTGAAGAGCGTTATGAAGGCGAGAAATTCCTAGAAGAGCTCAATCTAGTTGTGGGTGCGCTTGGCGTTGTTACCACAGATATTCAACTTGCGGTGATGAAAACAAGAATGCAGCCTGTGGGTAAGGTGTTTAACAAATTCCCACGCGTTGTTAGGGATTTGAGCCGCGAGCTTGGAAAGCAAATTGATTTAGAAATTTCAGGTGAAGAAACCGAGCTTGACAAATCAATCGTCGAAGAAATCGGCGATCCTATCATGCATATGATCAGAAACTCGTGCGATCACGGCATTGAAGATCCAAAAACAAGAATTGCCAAAGGCAAGCCTGAAAAAGGACTTATTCAGCTTAAAGCATATAATGAGGGCAATCATATCGTCATTGAAATCGCAGACGATGGTAAGGGGGTTGATCCTAATGTCTTAAAGCAAAAAGCCCTTGAAAAGAATATCATCACGGAAAAAGAAGCTGAGCAAATGAGTGATAAAGAAGCTTATGGACTCATCTTTAAACCGGGCTTTTCAACCGCTGCTAAGGTTACAAATGTTTCAGGTAGGGGCGTGGGAATGGATGTTGTGAAAACAAACATCGAAAAGCTCAATGGTATCATTGAAATTAACAGCGAGCTGGGCAAGGGTATGATTATAAAGGTTAAGATCCCACTCACTCTAGCCATCATTCAATCCTTGCTTGTAGGAACGCAAGAAGAATATTATGCGATTCCGCTTGCTAGCGTTTTAGAAACGGTGCGCGTGCCTATTGATGATATTTATACAATCGAAGGTAAAAATGTGCTTCGTTTAAGAGATGAAGTGCTTTCACTCGTGCGTCTTTCAGATGTCTTTGGTGTGAAACAAATTTTAGAAAATGAGAGCCAAACTTATGTTGTTGTTGTTGGCGTGGCTGAGAGCAAGCTTGGAATCATCGTTGACACTCTAATCGGCCAAGAAGAAATCGTTATCAAGTCAATGGGCGAATATTTGCAAAATATCCATGGCATTGCTGGAGCTACGATTCGCGGCGACGGACGCGTGACTTTGATTATCGATGTGGGCGTGATGATGAATCTAGCTAAAGAAATTAAAGTGGATATCAAAGCTCAAATTGAATCTAATGTCAAAAAGCCAAAAGAAAAGCCAAGCGATTATCATGTCTTAATCGTGGATGATTCAAAAATGGATAGAACCCTTATGCAAAAGGCGCTTGAGCCACTTGGTGTAAGTGTTTTAGAAGCCACAAACGGCGTTGAAGCCCTTGAGATCATCAAGTCTAATGATAAAGATATCGACGCTGTTTTGGTCGACATTGAAATGCCAAGAATGGACGGCTACACCTTGGCTGGCGAAATTCGCAAGTATTCAAAATACCGCAACTTGCCACTGATTGCTGTAACTTCAAGGACAAGTAAAACAGACAGGCTTAGGGGCGTTGAAGTGGGAATGACTGAGTATATCACAAAGCCTTACTCGCCTGAGTACTTAGAAAATGTAGTGAAGAAAAATCTAAAACTAGGATAAGATAATGGATAAATTAAACGAAGTTTTACAAAGACAGCAAAAGCAAGTCAATGAGCCTTTTGACAATCAAAAGGAAGATGAGGTCGTCCAGCTTGTAGGCTTTGTCGTGGGTGAAGAAGAATACGCAATTCCTATCCTTAACATCCAAGAAATCATCAAGCCTATCGAATACACACGCGTGCCAAGCGTGCCTGAGTATGTTTTAGGCGTGTTTAATATGAGAGGCAATGTAATGCCTTTGATCGATTTGGCTCAACGCTTTCATCTAGGCACTTCAAAGATGACGCCACAAACGCGCTATATCGTGCTAAAGGGTGATAATAATGAGCCGGGCATTAGCGGAAGTGCAGGCTTTGTCATCGACCGCCTAACTGAAGCCATTAAAATTCATAGAAATAGAATCGATCCGCCACCTGAAACTTTACTTAAAGATAAGGGTATGATCTATGGCATAGGCAAAAGAGATGATAGTATCCTTACGATTTTAAAGGTAGATTCTTTGCTTAAACGCGAGTTTTGATGATAAAACTTTGCGTTTTTGACTTTGACTCCACGCTTATGGACGGCGAGACGATAGACATTTTAGCCGCTGATTTTGGCGTGGGAGATAGGGTAAAAGAACTCACCGCAAAGGCAATGCGCGGCGAGCTTGACTTTTTTGAAAGCTTGCTAGCACGTGCTTCTTTGCTTAAAGCTATGCCCCATTCACGCGTTTTAGAGCTTTTTGAAAATCTGCCCTTGATGAAAGGAGCAAATGATCTTATAGCTCATTTAAACTCACAAAACATTCTCACTTTAGTTTTTAGCGGAGGCTTCATCGAAGCTTTAAATTTCGCCCAGCAAAAACTTCATTTTAAAGCCGGCTTTGCAAATTTCTTGCACCATAAAGACGGGCTTTTAACGGGGCTTGTCGGCGGCGAGATCATGCAAAAGGATTCTAAAGGCACGCTTTTAGCTAAGATGAAAGCGGTGCTAAATTTAGCACAAAGCGAAGTGGCTTGCGTTGGAGATGGGGCAAACGATCTTGCTATGTTTAAAGAAAGTGGGCTTAAAATTGCCTTTTGCGCTAAAGAAGTGCTAAAAAAAGAAGCTGATATTTGTATCGATGAAAAAGATTTAAGCAAACTTAAAGGAGTTTTTAATGCGTGATTTTTCGCTGTGGTGTGATTTTATAGAAAATTCTTTTTTGGATAATGAATTTGTAGATTTGATTAACTCAGGCACTATAAATGGGGCGACTTCAAATCCAGCCATTTTCAAAAACGCCATTTTAAAATCAAGCTTTTATAAGCACAAAATCGCTAAATTTAAAAATGAAAATTCCAAAGCCAGCCCTAAAGAAATCTATGAAGCCCTAGCCATAAGTGATATTCAAAAGGCAGCCGATAAACTTGCTTTAAATTATTTTTTAAAAGATGATGGCTTTATCAGCCTTGAGATAGACCCGCGCCTACATGATAGCACCGCTCTTAGCTTGGGCGAAGCAAAGCGCCTTTACACCGCCATAGGCAAAGAAAATGTGATGATAAAGGTGCCAGCGACTGAAGCAAGCTATGAAGTGATGAGCGAGCTGATGAGCGAGGGTATCAATGTCAATGCGACCTTGATTTTTTCATACTCTCAGGCTCAAAAATGCTTTGAAGCGCTAAATTTAGGGCTTAAAGCTTTTCGCAAAAGCCAAATTGCTTTAAGCTCAAGCAAAGCCAGTAGCATTCGCACTCCAAAGGCAGTTATTAGCGTGTTTGTAAGCCGCTTTGACAGGCTTTTAAATGATAGAGTTTTGCATAAAAACGAGCTGGGTATCACGCTTGCAAGCTTTGCTTATGCTTATATTCACAGCCAAAATGAGCCAAGTATTCGCACCCTTTTTGCTAGCACAGGCGTCAAAGCAGACGACTTGCCAAAGGAATATTATATTAGCGAGCTTTTATTTAAAGATAGCGTCAATACCGCTCCTCTTGATGCCATAGAAGCCTTTAAGGGTAAAGAATTTAGCCTAAAACCTGCGCCAAGTTTAGAGCATTTACACGCTAAATTAGTAGAGCAAGGCATAAGCGCTGATGAGCTAGAAAATGCGGCTAAATTCCTACTAGATGATGGCTTGAAGCAGTTTTGCATGGCTTTTGAAGAAATTTTAAGCGCGATTTAAGAAAAAGGATAAATTTTGTTTCACATAGTCTTTAACGCCGATGAAAACTATATCAAATACACCGCGGTTTTAATCAATTCTATCATTAAAAACACAGATAAAAATAAGAAATTTAAAGATTTTTTCGCCAGTGAAAACTCGGCGCTAAATTCAAATTCAGCGACAGGGGGGGGGGGTTTTTAAAAAAATTCTTGTAGTTAATTCCATTTAATATATTTTAAAGAATATAATGAATATAATTAACTAAAAGGTGATATTGTAGTAAATAGACTGAGTGTTGATTTGTATTGTATTTTGTTTTCATAGTGTAATTATATCATATTTTAACTAATTATACTAATATTTTAAAAAAATCCGCAAATTTAGCATTTTAACTCACCTAGCGGCGAGTAGCAATTCATCCCCCCCCCCCCGCCTAAGAGGCGAGGGTTTTCTTACTAAAATTTGATAAAAGTTCAAAAATTTTAATTTTTGATTTACCTTATTTAATACTATAGAATTTAATGAATTTAAGAATTTAGGAATTATTACATTTAAGTCAATTGTTTTTTTAAAGTTCTTATTTTCCATATATTCTTTTCGTAAAAATATCAAAAATTATTACATTTAAGTCAATTTTATTTGAAAATAAGAGGAGTATTTAATAATTTTTGTTGACTTTAATGTAAGTGTATATTACATTTAAGTCAATTTTATTTGAAAAAATTCTAAAATTGCTACCTATTGACATAGATGTGATACTTTGGTATAATTTATTTCGAAGATTAAAATATTTGGTTACATTTAAGTCAATCTTATCATTTTTTAATACAAGGAATTAGATGCTATTAAATGTTATTATTGAAAAAGATCAAGATGGGTATTTTGCACGCATTTTAGAACTTGAAGGTTGTGTGTCACAAGGCAATACTTATGAAGAAGCTTTGATTAATATAAAAGAAGCTGGGGAGCTTTATTTAGAAAGCCTTGCAAATGAAGAAAAAAGAACTATTGAAAATAAAACAACTTCAATTATTCCAATGGTTTTAGCTAATGCCTGAATTGCCAAGATTGACTGCAAAAGAAGCAGAAAAGCTTTTATTGCAAAATAATTTTTTGATTGATAGGCAAAAAGGTAGCCATAGAATTTACAAAAAAATATTCTCATAGAATGGTTATTCCTCACCATAGTGGAGAAATATTACACCCTAAAATCATAAAACAACTATTTGAGATCATAGAAGTAGCAAAGGATTAAAAAATGCCAAAAAGAAATACTATTGAAACTATTACACTCGGACTTTTTAGCGATGAAGATGTTTCTATAATCTGCGAAGATACGATTAAATTAGAAAGGGGTTCTGTAGCTGTATTAAGCGGCAATAGTGAAGTAGGCAAATCTTTTTTAGCTTTAAAGGTATGTGCTAATGCTATTAATGATGGCTTAAAACCTTTTTTTTGGAGTATAGAGGACAAAAACCAAGCGATTTTAGAACGCATTAAAAATATAGAAAATTTTTATCCTTTTAATACTGCGGAACTTGAGTTTTCTAATGAGCTTCCAAAAATTAATAAAGAGCCTATAATTAGCCTAAAAGAAGAGCTTAATGAATTAGCAGATTGCGATTTAATTGTTATTGATACCTTTAGTGCATTTTTTTCAATTTTAGGTTTTAAAGACCAAAATAATCAAAATGATGTGCAAAGTTTTTTTAATGTTTTAACAGATGTAGCAAAATCAAATAAACAAGCTATTTTACTACTTCATCACTTGGATAAAAAAGGTGAAAGTCTTATGGGTAGCTCTGTCATTGTGAACGCTCCAAGACTTGTTTATAAGCTTTCATTTCAAAAAGGAGAGGATAAAAGTTCTACCACCTATCGTTTGCTTGAGGTGCTAAAGGATAATAATAATATCAATGCTGGAGAATTTCAAAAAACAATTAAAGTATTACAGAACTCTAGTATTGATGAACCTTTAATTAAAGATGTAAAAGTAGAAAATATTGACAATCATACTTTAGAAATTATTAATAAAAAAGATATTTCTGCTGTTAATGTTAATGATTTAGCAGAGGGTTATGTAACAATGAATGAGAATAGAGGAGTCTTTTATCTAAGCTCACGCAAACTTACTGATACTAATTTTTATAAAGTATTTAAAGAAAATGATAATAAAATAGATTTTAAAATGACAGGTGCGAATGACTCATCATATGTCATAAGTTTAAAGAATTCTTTGCTTACGCAAACACATAGAAATATTTTAGATGCTTTGTTTTTGTATATTAAGAAAAATGTAGATACCAGTGTTATAAGAAAGTATCAAGAGCAATTTTGGGATATGGAAGTAAGATTAGAGCCTTATAAATTCTTGAAACAATATCTTAATAAAAATTCTAATAATTACTCTTGGTTAAAACAAAAATTTACAGAAATCTCTCGTTTTGCGTATGATTTGGCTTTCACTCAAAATGTAGAAGATAAAGATAAAAAAACAATCACTCAAAGAGATAAGGGAATTTTAATGTTTGATTCTGTGGAGCGTATTACAAAAGAAAATGGCGTAATTGTATCTGTATTTGTGCTAACAGTTCGTAGAGAATATATTAAAAAACTCGAAACAGAATCTACCCTTTCTTATGATGATGATTTATCCAAAATTCTTATTAATTTAAATTCTTTGGTGGCACAAGAAACAAGTTTTCCTGATAAAAAAGTCCTTAGTTATAGTGAGTTTTGCGAAATTAAGGCTTATAAATTCTATAAAGAAAACTCTATAATTTCAAAACAAAAGAAAGAGATTATTAAGCTAAAAGATAAGCTTATAGAATTTGGTATTAATATCTATGGTAAAGGTGTGGAGTTTGCCGATTATGATGACGAATTCTTTTATCGTAAATATAAAAATGAAAATGATTTATTTTTCATCTACAAAAGCAATAATAGGGTAAAAAGATATATCAAGCGTAATGACCCTATGAATCAATTAAACACTAAAAATAACAAATTTCTTTTGCAGAAGTCTTTGTTTGATTAGTATTTACAATGAAGGAGTGTTGTATGGATGAATGGGAATTAGAAAGACAAAGACAAATAAATTTGCAAAATCTCAGAAGAGAGGAAGAAGAAAGACGAAATAAGCACGGAACATTGGAAGGAAATCTACTTGAAATAATTTTTAATCTTATTGCACTTGCCATTAGTCTTGCCTTTGTTATAGCTACTACCATTTTGAAGTGGATTTTTTATTTCATTGTGTTTTTGCGTGCTAAATTTTTATAAAATGGAATTGGTATGTTAAAGCAGAAAAAGCAGTAATATCAGCTTGTGCCACAATTTGTGCAGCACTTTTATATACACTATTTATCTTACCCATTATTTATCTTTTTAAATGGTGGGAATTATGGCTTGTAATTGGATTTATTTATTTAAACTATTGTTATGGAAAGGCTTAAAATTTCAATAAAAATTACAATGATAGAAAAATTGAGCATTTAATTTTATAATAAAAAATTTTAAATTTTTCTTAAGTGAAAAATTAATTTTACTTTAATTTTCGTTTTTTAATAAACCATAATAAACCATCGTAACTTTTTTCTTTATCTTTATATAATAGCTTCCAAATACTTTTAATAGATAAATCTTTATCAAGCAAGGTTTGTATTTTATCTACATCCTTATCATAAATACTATTTAATGAGCCTTTAGGGCGTCCTAGTTTTTTCCCACTAGCTCTAGCATTTTCTAGTCCTGCTTTAGTTCTTTGACTTATCAAATCTCTTTCATTTTCTGCTAAATAAGCATAAACTGATAAGATTAATTTAGAAGCAGGATTATTAAAATTACTAAGTTCCATTTGTCTTAAAAATAAGAATTTGATATTATTAGAATTAAACTCAAGCACTAAATTAATTATTTCTAACATACTTCTACCAAGCCTTGAAAGTTCTGTTGCTATTAATAAATCGCCTGATTTCAATTTTTGCTTTAAATCTTTAATTTTTCTTTTCTCTTGGGATTTTGTGGAACTTATTTTTACTTCCAAAATTTCATCTAAAGTAATATCATTTTTATGACAATATTCCATGATTTCTAATTTTTGAGAGTCTAATTCTTGTTTATTTGTTGATACTCTTACATAGGCTATATTCATCGTTCTAAATCTTTTAACTCTTGATTTTTTGGTGTTTTTTCAGTAAATTCCTTAAGTTTTTGATGAATATCTTTAGTTTGTTTTGTCTGCTGCGTATCTAGTTCTTTAGCATATTCATCTATTGTTTTATACATATCTTCTAAATTATATTTGCCTTCTTTTAAAATCTTTTCTTCATCTAATACTATTTTTGTACCTAAAAGTGGGTATGCCATTTTATATCCTTTCATCAAAAACCTAACAAATTCTAGTAAAAAATAGCTAATACTTAAATAAAAGCTTTTGAATAATATTAATTTAATTATAAAACTAAATTTAATTTATTTATTAAATACAAATTTAAGACATAAATAAAACGCTCAATTTTTTAACGAAAGGATATAAATGAAAAAGTTATTGTCATTCATTTCACTTAGTCCTATGCTTGTATTTGGATCTGGTGGGATAGATAAAGTTAATACTTTTTTACAGAATTTAAGCACTGCGTTGTATGCACAAGATATGCTTACAACAAAAGATAAGGAGCGATTATGAAAGAAGTTGTTATCGTAAGTGCCAAAAGGACAGCGATTGGTTCATTTATGGGTAGCTTAAAGAACACAAGAGCTGTAGAGCTAGCCACGATTGTAACAAAACAAGTCTTAAAAGACATCAACCTCAATCCAAACAAGGTCGATGAGCTGATTTTAGGACAAATTCTACAAGCAGGATGCGGACAAAATTCTGCAAGACAAGTGTTACTTGGGGCTGGTATTGATGAGAGTAAGGGAGCTTACACCGTCAATAAGCTTTGCGGTTCGGGCTTAAAAGCCATAGGACTTGCATATCAAAGCATCACTTTGGGCGAACAAGATATTGTCGTTGCTGGTGGGGCTGAAAATATGTCTATGTCTCCATTTTTACTCGAAAATGTGAGAGATGGCTATAAAATGGGCGATAAAAAGGTCGTTGATAGTATGATAAAAGATGCTTTATCTTGCGCTATGAATAACTATCATATGGGGATCACAGCTGAAAACTTAGCTAAAAAACATGGAATTTCAAGAGAAGAACAAGACGAGTTCGCCCTACAATCACAGCTTAAAGCAAAAGCGGCTATTGAAAAAGGCACTTTCAAAGATGAAATCGTTCCTGTTGTTTTGAAAAGCAAAAAAGGCGAAACAAAATTTGAAACAGATGAGTTTGTAAGAATGGACATCACAAGCGATAGTTTGACTAAACTTAAACCCGCTTTTGACAAAGAAGGTAGCGTTACAGCGGGCAATGCTTCAGGTATAAATGATGGAGCGGCTATGCTTGTAGTGATGAGTAAGAAAAAAGCTCAAGAGTTGGGACTTGAAATTCTAGCTACGATTAAAGGTGTGGCAAGTGTGGGCGTTGATCCTAGTATTATGGGTATAGGCGCAGCTATGGCGGCTAAAAAAGTGCTTGAAAAAGCAGGTATGAAAATCACAGATATGGACTTGATCGAAGCAAACGAAGCCTTTGCTTCTCAATCTTTAGCGTGCATTAAAGAGCTTAAGCCTGAACTTCACAAGCTTAATGTCAATGGCGGTGCGATCGCTTTAGGTCATCCTGTGGGTGCGAGCGGGGCTAGGATTATGGTTACACTGATTCACGAAATGATTAAACAAAAGAAGCAATTTGGTCTTGCAACTCTATGCGTGGGTGGCGGACAAGGGATTGCAGCTATCATTGAAAGGGGTTAATGATGAAAATCGTATCAGCAAAAGAAGTAGCAAGATTAGTAAAAGATAATGATAGTGTTATGGTCGGTGGCTTTTTGGGTTGTGGCACAGCACACAAGTGCATTGACGCGCTTTTGGCTGCAAATACACAAAATTTAACTTTAATCGGCAATGATACAGCTATGGCTGATTTCAGCTATGGTAAGCTTATCGTTAGCGGTCAAGTTAAAAATGTCATCGCCACACATATTGGCACAAATAAAGAAACAGGGCGTTTGATGAGCGAAGGACAGCTTAATGTTACTCTTGTTCCACAAGGCACTTTAGCTGAGAGAATCAGAGCTGGTGGATACGGTCTAGGCGGTGTTTTGGTGACTACAGGGCTTGGAACAGATGTGCAAAAAGGCAAAGAAGTGATTAAAGTTGATGGCAAGGATTATTTACTTGAAAAGCCTTTAAGAGCTAATGTCGCGCTGATTTACGCAACTTATGCAGACAGATATGGCAACTTAGCCTTTGATGGCACAACAAGAAATTTCAATGTCGTTATGGCAATGGCTGCTGACATCGTCGTGGTCGAGGTTGAAGAGCTTTTAGATGAGCCTTTAAATCCAAATCATGTGATCATCCCGGGTGTTGTTGTCGATTACATTGTAGAAAGTAAAAAGGAGAAATAATGGCACTTAGCAAAGAAGAACTCGTTGCCCTACTTGCAAAAAGGGTGGCAAAGGATTTTAAAGACGGTGATTTAGTTAATCTAGGTATAGGAATGCCTACTCAAGCGTGCAATTATATCCCTGAGGGCGTAAGCATTATTTTACAATCAGAAAATGGTATGTTGATGATGGGTAAAGCTGCAAGTGAAAGCGAAAGAAATCCACGCATTACAAATGCTGGAGGTCAATGCGTTACGATATTACAAGGCGGGATGTTTTTTGACTCTAGCTTTAGTTTTGGCTTAATTCGTGGCGGACATGTGGATATTACCGTTCTTGGCGGACTTGAAGTCGATCAAAATGCAAATTTAGCTAACTGGATCATCCCGGGTAAGCTTGTGCCTGGGATGGGTGGAGCAATGGATTTAGTCAATGGAACCAAAAAAGTGATCGTCATTATGGAACACACAGATAAAAACGGAAATTCAAAGATTAAAAAACAATGTTCTTTACCTTTAACGGGAGCAAAATGTGTCAATCGCTTGATCACAGAACTTGGAGTTTTTGACTTTGAAAATGGCAAAATGAAACTTGTGGAACTTCAGCCTAATGTAAACCTTGAAGAAATTAAGGCAAAAACTGAAGCTGAGTTTGAAGTTTGCCTTTAAAGGATGAGAAATGATCGGACGAATTTCTTCATTTATGGTGCGTATCGTTAATCGATACTTGCCTGATCCTTTGGTGTTTGCGATACTTTTAAGTATCATTGTTTTTGTTTGGGGTTATTTTACAGTAACGCCAAAAGAGGGCGAGAGCGCTGCAATGTCAATGGTGGGCTTTTGGGGTGATGGCTTTTGGAATCTTTTAGCCTTTACAACTCAAATGGCGATGATCGTGGTTACAGGCTTTGCTCTTGCAAGTAGTGAGCCTGTTAAAAAGCTTTTAAATCATATCGCATCTTTTGCAAAAACACCTAAGCAAGGTGTAGCCTTAGTGTGCTTTTTTGGTGGGCTTGCTTCGGCGATAAATTGGGGCTTTGGGCTTGTTGTTGGAGCTTTGTTTGCAAAGCAAATCGCAAGAAATTTAAAGGCTGTGGATTATGGTCTATTGATCGCTTGCGCTTACATAGGCTTTATGACTTGGGGCGGTGGGCTTAGTGGATCTATGCCACTTTCAGCTGCTGATGCTTCAAATATCATTGTAAAGGGTTATTTAGATGGCAATCCTATCCCTGTAACCGAAACGATTTTCACTTGGTATAACCTTTTTGTTATCGCAGCTTTATTGATCTTTATGCCTATTTTGGTTATTTATATGGTGCCAAAAGATCCAAAAACCGTCGATCCTAAGCTTTTAGCTGAAGAGCCAAATTATCAAAAAGTGCTTGATAAAGACGCAACACCAGCTTTAAGGATAGAAGAAAGTAAGATACTCACTTATGTTATCGTGGCTGTGGGCGTGGTGTATTTGGCGGATTATTTTATGCAAAGAGGCTTCACAGGGCTTAATATCAACTCTGTGAATTTAATCTTTTTACTCAGCGGTATGCTTTTACATAAAACGCCTATGGCTTATATGAGAGCGGTTAAAACAGCTGCTAGCTCAACGGCTGGGATTTTGGTTCAGTTTCCATTCTATGCTGCGATTGCCTTGATGATGGAGGATTCAGGGCTTGGCGGTATCATTACAGATTGGTTTATTGATATAGCTAATAAAGAAAATTATGCTGTTTGGGCGTTTTTCTCTTCTGCTGCGATTAACTTTGCTGTGCCATCAGGTGGCGGACACTGGGTTATTCAAGGTCCTTTTGTTTTAGAAGCGGCTAAGGAGCTTGGGGCTGATTTAGGAAAAGCGACTATGGCGATAGCTTATGGCGAACAATGGGCGAATATGGCTCAACCTTTCTGGGCTTTACCTGCTCTTGCGATCGCTGGGCTTGGGGTGCGTGATATTATGGGATATTGTATCACAGCTCTACTTTTCTCTGTGCCGATATTTGTTATCGCACTTTATTTTATCCCTTAAATTTCTGCTCCGTTTTGGCGGGGCAACTCTTCTTTTAGCTCTTTTGTGCTAAACTTTGCTAAAAATTTAGGCTTTTTATGCAAAAAAGTGGCGAATTTGATTTTGAAGATATAAAAATTCATTATGAGATTAAAAAAGTTCGTTTTTTAAGGCTTAAACTCAGCAATGAGGGCGATTTTAAGCTTTCTATCCCTTATCGTTGCTCGCAAGCTTTTGTTTTGGAGTTTTTAAATAAAAATAAAAGTTGGCTACAAAAAAAATGCCCTTGCCCTAAAGCCGTGCGAGCTCGCCTTTTCGTGCCATTTTTTCTTAGCTCCTAAATTTTTAATCGCCTTACCGATACTATCTCTGTGAATATGCCCCAAAGCATTATTGGCTGGGAAAACAAATTCACTTATATTGCCGCTAAATAAGTATTGCTCTTTTAAAATTTTAAGCATGAAATCATTTAAAGGAATTTCGTGTGTTGTGTGCATTTTCATTTCATTGGCTGGAATAATCCAAATTCTTTTTTCTAAGTCTATATTTGTCCATTTGGCACTTGCTGTGTTAAAGGGGCGATTTATGCTTAAGATTTGCAAATAAATGGCTCTTTTGGTTTGCGTTTCGATTTTATTATCATTTTTCAAATCTTTTATAAAATCTTTTAAATCTTCTTCTTTTGTTAAAGCAGGATATCTTGTATCAATTTACTGAACGCGGTTAAATCTTGTAGGACTCATAAACTCATCTTTTAAACCATTGCTTGGGTCAAATTCTAAATATCTATCTTTTATAGCAATTTTAAAAATACCTTGTAAGTGATTAATTAAGCGATGTATCGTCTCAAGGCGGCTTGTGCGTGGATTATGAGGATTATAAATTGCATTACAGATTTCCAATAAATCACTATATTTGATATTTTTAGCGTCTTTATCCGCCAAGCTTGGCAATAGATATTTTTCGCACATTTGTTTTTATTTTCTTTGTATAAGCTTCACTCAAGCCATTTTTAATTTTTTGTTTGATATAAAAGTCGAAAAGATTTTTAAATTTATATTTTTCATTGCCATTTTTAAGAATATTTATATCTTTAACCTTTTCAAATTCTTTAAGTAAATTTACAGCTTCTTTTCTAGCCTCAAAAACACTATAAATTCCTTCTCTAAATTCTTTTAACTCCTTAAATATAGACTTTTCATCTTGTTTTATTCTCAGTGAAAATTTCTTTGTGCCTTTAGGATTTACAAAGATTACAAGCTCTTTTGGATTGCCTACAACTTTAAAATATCTTTTTTCTTTTATGGCTAGTAACCTAATATCTTTATCAAAAAGTGTTTGAGAAGCCACATTTGCTAATAGTAACCTAATAGATTTTTAGTGACCTATGAGCAACTTAATTTATTGAAATTAATTATAACATAAAAAGAATTAAAAAATATACAAAAGTGTTAAAAGTCTTAAAAATAAGGGATTTAAAGTAATTAAAAAGAATTGAAAGAAGCTTAAAGATAACTTAAATGGTGGCTCCGATTGGACTTGAACCAACGACCACTACCATGTCAAGGTAGTGCTCTACCAACTGAGCTACGGAACCACAAAAATTTTAATTTCAATCAAGCTATTAAAATTAAATATTTAATCAGTCTAAAACTAAAAAGCCTTTAAATTCGTTGAAATTAAACACAAAAGACTTTGCAAAATTAAAGAAAAACGCGCAAATTTAACGCTTAATTTAATTTTGGTGGAGCATAGCGGGTTCGAACCGCTGACCTCAACGCTGCCAGCGTTGCGCTCTCCCAGCTGAGCTAATGCCCCATTTTTAAATAAAGCTAAAATTATAGCATATTAAAGCTTAAAATTTAATTTTATAATTAAATTTTCAAAACCCACGCCACTGTTTTTAAATTCATTTAAAAACAATTTTAAGTCTGCTTCAATTATTTTTTAATGAGTTTTTTTGCGCGCTCCCATAAGGAAAAGCCTAAATTCTTAGCTTCAGCAATATTAAATTTATTGTATTTTTCGCCTGCTAGCTTTTCAAGCTCGTTTAATTCCTTTTTAAAAACACCGATTTTACTTTGTGCTAGCCTTGAAAAATCATCAAAACTTTGCCTTTTTTTCAAAGAATTTAAGCTGATTTTAAGCTGCTCCACACTTTCATTTAAAAGCCTTTTAAATTTCGAAAATATCGTATCTAGCTCATTATCAAGTAAGTTTTGCACGATACTTTTTACAGGCTCATCTGCGCTTTTATCAAGCATTCTTAAAAGCTTGATAAAGTCTTCATCAAGACCACTCAGCTCCTTTTCTTTTAAATTCAAATCTTCTTCTAAAACGCTATAAGAAAAGCTTTGTTTAAATTTTTCCACACCTAAAAAAATGCCTTCTTGCAAGCCTTTTATCACACCTTTGCAAAGTGCTTTTGCGTAGTTTTTATTACTCGTGTTTGCAAGTTCAAAGGCTTTGTTTAGGATGATTTGTGAGCTTTTTAAAATGCGCTCTTTTTCGAAATTTCCTTCACAAATCACACTATACATTAAATTTTTAGAAATCTCAGCGCTCGTAAGCTCTATATCTTCGCCTTTTTCAAGCGTTGTGATAAAAGCACTTTCACAAATTTGTTCTAAAATACCTAAAGTTTCTGTTTCAAAAAGCAAGGCATCATTTAAGCCTTTTTCAAGCAAGTCCTTAAAATCCGAGTTTTGCGCGCTGGCTTTAAGCTCAAAAAAGCTTTGGCTTGTTTTATTTTTTATATTCATTCTTTGATTTTCGATCTTACTTTTTAGTAAATCAAGCGCGTCTAATTCTTCAAAGAGCTTCTTTTCTTCACTTGCTACATTTGCTTTTATCAAGGCTTTAAGCACTAAAAGTGCGTTTTTATCATTTAAAAGCTCAAGACGTTTTAAAATGTTTAAAAGCTCATTTAAAAGCTCGCTCAGGCTGATTTTGTCTAAAACTTGGCAAGCCAAATTATAGCTTAAATCATTTAAAAGCTCGCTAGCCCTTTCTCTATGGGCTTTGAGTGTATTTTCAAAAATAATGAGTGTATTTTGCATATTTATCCTTTAAAAGATCTTTAAAGCACGAATTTAGCACGTTCTTTAAAGGCATTAAAAAGATGAAGTCTATCTGCTTCACTATCGACATAGACTTTTAGCAAGTAGCTTTCATACTTTGCGTGCGCGCTTTTGCGCCCAATTTCTAAGCTAAATTCTCTTTGATCTAAAATTTCTTTAACGATTTCTTTTGCATTTTGCGTGCTTTCAAAGATGAGTTTATACTCCCAAAAGCAAGGATAATTAATCTTTGGCTTCTCATCACAAGCGTTTAAATTCACCACTTTTGCCCCCTTTTTTCTCCAAAAGCTTAATGTCAAAAATTTGCATACTTTTATCAATGGCTTTAATCATATCATAAATGGTCAAAAGCCCCACGCTAACGCCTGTTAAAGCTTCCATTTCCACGCCTGTTTGAGCTGAGCATTTGACACTGACAAAAAGCTGATAAATGAAATTTTTTTCATCGTCTTTAACTTCAACGCTCACGTCACTTAAGTTTAAACTATGACACATCGGTATAAGCTCGCTTGTTTTTTTCGCGCCCATAATGGCAGCGATGATAGCTGTTTGCAACACCGCGCCCTTTTTACCTGTGTTGTTTTTAACAGCTAAAAAAGCTTCTTCGCTCATTTTAATACATCCGCAAGCTAGCGCACTTCTTTGTGTAATATTTTTTTCGCTGACATCGACCATTGTAGGATTGTTTTTCTCATCAATATGCGTAAGTTTCATCTTGAGCCTTTAAAATTTTAAAAATTATAGCAAATTGAGCCAAATTTAAGTTAAAATTATAAAAATATTTACAAAAAGGATGAAAAAATGACTTACGATGATGATGAATTTGAAGATTTGGACGAGAATTTACTCGATAGCGAGTTTGAAGATGAGCTAGAAAATGCTAGCAAAACAAGTTATAATTATGACGAGGATGATTATAGCTTTGATGATGAGGATGATGATAACAGCTACGAGCTTGAATAAATTTATATTTTTATGCGTTTATAAATTTCAAAAGCCTTAAAAGCTCTTAAATTAATCAAATTTCTAAAGACTTCACGCTTTGAATTTCAAAGTCAAATTTAGAGTTTTCAAGGCTTTTTTGAAGCGCTTCTTTAATACTTTTAGCTTCATCACAAACAAAGATAAAATCATCATTTACATAAAAAAGTCTTGCGTTTAGTTGAAGTTTTAATAAAGCGCGTGCAATTTGCGCGGCTGAGATTTGAGCTAAGCTTTTCTCACTCATTATTTTTTGTGCCGCAGTTTCATTGGCCGCTGTTTTCTCATCGATAAAATTTTGCGCTTTTATTTTTAACACAACAAATTCTTTTTTCTGTCCTTTTAAAAATCTTTTCAAAGCCCTGTGATTAGGTAAGTTTGTTTGCTTATCATAAAAAAATTGCTTAAAATACTCGTAATTTAAAAATACAATCAAAAACACGCTCGCAAGTTCAAAATAAGAAAAGCTCAAAGCCTTTTGAAACAAAAATTGCACAAAAGCAAGCACAAAAGCTATAAATATAAAAAGCTTGTTTTTAAGCCATGAAAGCACAAGCAAAAGCAAGGCTTCAAAGACAAAAAAATAAAAGCTTATATCATTAATAGGGCTTAAAAATAGCCACTTTGTGCCACTTTCGCTGAGCGAAGCGTTGAAATTTGTGCTTTTACTTAAAATCAACCCTAAGATTAAAAACACAAATAAAAGCGCGATTTTGCTTAAATTTCTTTTATCAAAAACGATTTTTTCACTTGGTATTAAAGTAAAAAGCATAAAAACAAAAGGTAAAAATAAAGAAGTGAAAAAATGCGCCTGCAAAAGTGGCGCAAAAAGATAAAACACGCGGAAAAAAAGCAAGGCTAGAGCAATAAAAAAAATTTTATTTTCTTTAAAATAAAAGCTCATTATAAGCAGCAAAAGCTCACAAAATATGCTAAAGCCTACCAAAAAAATGCCCAAACTCTGCAAATTCTTCTCCAAATTTTTTATTTAATTATACTATAAATTCTGCTTTTGCTTTAGGAATTAGCCTAAATTTCAAAGATAAAATACATTTATTATTCATTTAAAACTTTTGGCTAAAATTTTATCTCAAACACCAAATTTCAAGGAGAAAAAAATGAAAAAATCAGTCGTGATTATCGGCGGGTCTATCGCTGGACTTACAAGTGCTTTGATTTTAGCGAGTGCAAAAAATGACGAGATTGACTTTGATATCACTGTCATTGATGATGATAAGGCAGATTTAAAGGCTGTGGCGATTTATAATGTGCCTTTTTTTCCAAAGGCTGTTGAGGGTGTAGCCATCATCGAGCATACAAAAAAGCAAATTGACAGCTTGCTAAAGGTTAATTATGTAAGCGGCACTGCCGAAGAAGTAAGCGGCAGTAAAGGCGCTTTTAGCGTGAAAAGCTCAGCAGGCGAGTTTAAAGCTGATTATGTGATTTTAGCTACTGGGGCTTCAAGATTTGATGTCAAGGGCTTTGGTGACATCGTTAAGCCACATGAATTGATGAACAAACCGGGTAAAATCCGCCTTGCTTACAGCGGTCGTCAGGTCGTAAAAGATGGTGTTTTCGTCGCTGGACTTGCATCAGGCGTTACTACAATGGTAACTTGCGCGATGGGAAGCGGCGCTGAAGCAGCTTGCGCATTACTTAGTGATATCAAAGGCGCTGTAACTATCGTGCATGACACACCCACTTCAAGAAAATAGCTTTTAAAGTGCTATAAAATTTAAAGCACAAAATGCTTAAAATTCTTAAAAGTAGGCTTTTTGCCTACTTTAATTCATTTTAAAAACTTAAAATCTATTTTTAAAAATCGATAAGATCAAATTTGTTTTAAATTTTTAATTTAATTTTTTACTTTCAAAAAGATTTTAAAATTTAAAAATAAATTTTAAAACTGCAGCAAATAATGTGAAATTTATCTTTAAAAATTTTAAAGTGCTGCTTAAAAGTCAAAGCCTATTTATTATTGAAATATCTATTTTACCAGCCTTGCAGGTGCGCCCACATAAGTGCCTTTTTCACGCGCGTCTTTAATCAAAACACTGCCCCCGCCTAAAATGCATTCATCAGCGATTTTTAAATTTGGCAAAACAGCCGCGTTTATCCCAAGTAAGCAAAGCTTACCCACGCTCACATTGCCCGCAAGTTTCGCGCCTACGCTGATATGGCTAAACTCATCCACCACGCATTCATGCTCGATCACACAAGATGTGTTTAAAATCACGCCTTTTTCAACGCGCACGCAAGCATTGATAGTCACATTTGGCATCACCAAAACGCCCTCGTTTGAGATCTTAGCACTGGGGCTGATAATGGCGCTTTGATGAATGAGGCTTACAAGCTTAAAGCCCGCATTTTGCACCTTTAATGCTAAATGAGCGCGCACTTTGTTATTTCCTATAGCGATGAAAATATCGTGTTTTTCAAGCTCTGGGCTAAATTTCAAAGCCCTTTCATCAAAATCATCTAAAAATATCACCTCATCATAGCCCACACTGCGCGCTACATCCGCACTCACAAGCCCATGCCCGCTGCTTCCATAAATATAAATTTTTTTCATTTTCGCCCTTGATTAACCCCTCTTGTGCGTGAAATTTAAATACTTTTTAACGCAATGCAAATTTAATTACTCCCATTAAATTTACTTGTCGTTGCTTCTCCAGCCTTGTTGATATCGCTTCTTTTAAGCACCTTTAAAATCGTTAAATAAATGATTTTAAGATCGAGCAAAAAGGAGCAATTTTTCACATAATACACATCGTATTTAAATTTTTGCGTCCATGAAATCGCGTTTCTACCATTGACCTGAGCCCAGCCGCTAATGCCCGGACGCACGCTGTGGCGTAGTTTTTGCTCGCTATTATAAAGGGGCAAATACTCCACAAGCAAGGGGCGCGGCCCGATGAAACTCATATCGCCTTTAAGCACATTAAAAAGCTGGGGCAACTCATCAAGGCTCAGGCTTCTAAGCACTTTGCCAAAGGGCTTTAAGCGCAGCTCATCGCTGAGTAAATTTCCCGCATTATCCCTTTCATCGCTCATAGTTTTAAACTTATAAATTTTAAAAATCTTTTCATTGAGCCCCGGTCTTTCTTGCACGAAAAAAACGCTGCCTTGTTTGATTTTCAAAATTATGGCTATAATGAAAATTACGGGACTAAAAATAAGGAGCAAAACCGTCGCAGCGAAAAAATCCAAAACACGCTTGAAAAAATGTTTATACATAAATGATCGACCTTATAAATTAATCTTAAAAATTTTATTTTGTAATAAATATTACAAAATTTTATTTTCTTACTTGTCTAGTAAATGTCCCATTTGCTCTTGCTTGACCTTTAAATAGTCCTTGTTGTGCGCGTTTGCCTTGATGATGATAGGCAAGCGCTCAAGTACCTCGGTGTCGCTTAGCACACTTAGTTTAATAGGATTGTTCGTTAAAAGGCGGATTTTTTTAAGCGCGTAATACCTTAAAATCGCTTCTACAACGCTATAATCACGCTCATCAGCCTTAAATCCCAGCTTTAAATTCGCTTCAATGGTGTTTAACCCCTCATCTTGCAGCGCGTAAGCATTGACTTTGTTGAAAAGCCCGATATTGCGCCCCTCTTGCCTTAAGTAAATGACCATTCCGCCATGTTTGTTGATATATTTGAGCGCATATTGAAGCTGCGGTCCACAGTCGCATTTTAAACTTCCCAAAACATCGCCTGTCAAGCATTCGCTATGAATGCGCACCGCTAAGCCGTCCTTAATCTCGCCTTTAAAGATACACAAATGCTCCTTAGGCCATTCTTGAAAGGCTTGGATCTTAAAATCCCCCCAAATGCTTGGTAAATTCGCAATATTTGAAATTTTTAACTCCATAAAAACTCTTTCTAATAAAAATTATGTTAAAATCGCAATTTTAGCCAAAAAGGATAAATTGATGTTTAAAAGATTGAGAAAGACACGAAAAAGTGCGAATTTTAGGGCTTTGTTGCGCGAGACGAGCCTAAGCGTGGATGATTTTATTTACCCGCTTTTCGTGGTCGATGGTGTGAGCGTGAGAAATGAAATCGCTTCAATGCCCGGCGTGTTTCAAATGAGCGTGGATGAGATTTTAAAAGAATGTGATGAGCTTGTAAGCCTTGGCATTAAGGTGGTGCTGCTTTTTGGCGTGATTGACGAGAGCAAAAAGGACAGCATAGGAAGCGAGTGCTTGGATGATGAAAGCTTGATCGCGCGCACTATAAAAGCCATAAAGGCGCACGCACCAAGTCTGCTTGTCATCACGGATCTTTGCTTTTGCGAATACACAGAGCATGGGCATTGTGGCATTTTAAAGCAAAATGGCGAGCTGGATAATGACGCCACGCTTGAAATTTCAGCCAAGCAAGCTCTCGTGCATGCTAGAGCGGGGGCTGATATGATAGCGCCCAGCGGTATGATGGATGGCATTATCGCAACGCTTCGCAGTGCGCTTGATGAAAATGGCTTTGAAAATTTGGCGATAATGGCGTATTCGACGAAATTTGCTTCAGCTTATTATGGTCCATTTCGCGATGTGGCAAACTCTGCGCCCAGCTTTGGCGATAGAAAGTCCTATCAAATGGACTTTGCAAACGCTAAAGAAGCGCTAAGAGAAAGCTTGGAAGATGAAGCTCAAGGCGCTGATATATTGATGATAAAGCCAGCGCTTGCGTATTTAGATATAGTCAAAGAGCTCGCGCAAAACACGCTTTTGCCCATTTGTGTGTATAATGTCAGCGGCGAATATGCCTTGCTTAAAGCGGGCGCAAAGCTTGGTGTGATCGATTATGAAAAGGTTTTAATGGAGACAATGTTTGCGTTTAAAAGAGCGGGCGCAAAGCTCATCATCAGCTATCATGCAAAGGAAGTGGCAAGGATTTTAAAGGCTAAAAATGCTTAAAACAACAGATGAAAAAGGCAACATAATTTATCATTTTAAACCTTTAAATGAAATTTTTAAAGAAGCAAGCGTTAAATTTGATGGTCATAACAATATACTTTTTTTAGCAAATGAAGCCTTACTTTATAAATCAAATTTACATTTTAGATCTGATGAAGCCTTGATTTTTATCGCAAATTCTAGCGTTACGGCTGAGATCGCGCTAGATTATAAATGCTCTTGCTATATTGGAAATGCTATATTTTTTAATTATTGGCTGATGAGTAGATACATACAAATTAGCGAAAAATCAAATTTTGTAATGGGCGATAATTCCTTGCTTTCAGGTTCCATAGTCTTTGAAAGTTTTGATTGGCATTTGGTTTATGATAGCAAAGATAATAAGCGCATAAACAAAAGCAAAAGCATTTTTATGGGTGATCATTGCTGGCTTGGCAGGGGGCTTAGTGTATTAAAAGGTGCGAGCATTTTTTCAGGTGCTATTATCGGGGCTGATAGCGTGGTTACAGCAAAGCCATTTTTTTCAAACTCAATCAACGCAGGAAATCCTTGCAAAGAGCGCAAAAAAGAAATTTTTTGGAGTGGAGAATGCCTTTTAACGCACGATGATGACGGGCTTCAAAAATATGACATCATGCAAAAAGACGACTTTAAATTCAGCTTTGAAAAGGATAAATTTTTAAATCCCACGCTTTTAGATGAGCGTTTAAACGCCCTTGATACAGCGGCTGAAAAGCTTGAGTTTGTGTATGATTATATTTACAACAACACTTATAAAAATCGTTTCGCACTCTTTGAAAACAGCGACACAAGCACTTGCACGCTTTATAAGGATAAGAGCAAAGCAAGCTTTAAAAGCCTTGAGTTTAAAAATGTGTCTTCAAAAACTCTATCTGCTTTAAATTTACCTGTGGGAGCGGTAGAAAAGATTAAAAATCAGCTTTCTTACAAGCTGGGTCAAGCGATGATTTTAAACTCAAAATCTTTAGCCCAAATTTTGCAAATGCCTTTCATTTTGTATAAAATTTACAAAGAGCATTGTTTTGAAGAAAAAATCAAACAAATCAATATCAAGCAAAATTTAATTCCAAAGCCCTTAAAACTGGAAGATTACGCAGATTTTAACGAAGCTTTAAAGATAAAAAATCACTTAAGCTATAAATTAGGACAAAGTTTCATCAAAAGCCTAAATAATAAGTATCTGTTTTTTTTGGGGGGGGGGGGGGTTCTCAAATTTATATTTTACGATCTTTCAAAATTGCTTAGAGAATTTAAGAAAAAACGCGGCTTAAAATGAAAATAAATTTAAAAATTTAAAGGAGTAAAAATGAGGCATTTTTTGACACTCAAAGATTACAGCAAGGATGAAATTTTAGAGCTTTTAGAGCTGGCAAGCGCGCTTAAAAAAGAGCCTAAAAAGCTTTTAGCGGATAAAAGTTTGGCGATGATTTTTGAAAAAAGCTCTACGCGCACGCGCCTAGCCTTTGAGCTTGCGATCACGCAGCTTGGCGGAAATGCCTTGTTTTTAAGCGCAAATGACTTGCAGCTGAGTCGTGGCGAGCCTGTGAAAGATACGGCGCGCGTGATAGGCGCGATGGTTGATTTTATCATGCTTCGTGTCAATTCTCACGATACCTTGCTCGAATTTGCCAAATACTCCAAAGCCCCTATTATCAATGGTCTTAGCGATTTATATCATCCTACGCAAGTTCTGGGGGACTTGCTGACGATAAAAGAATTTAAAAAGAGCGGTAAAATCGCTTTCATCGGCGATACGAACAATATGGCAAACTCGTGGCTCATCGCTGCTTCGATTTTAGGCTATGAGATCGCACTAGCCTATCCAAAGGGCTATGAGATCGCACCTAGCGTGCTTGAGTTTGCTAAAAACATGGCTTTAAAAAGCGGGGCTAAAATCACGCTCACGCACGATAAATTCGAGGCTTTAGCGGGCAAGGATGTGGTGATCACTGATACTTGGATTTCTATGGGGCAAGAAGCCGAGAAAGCTCAAAGGCTCAAAGATTTTGATGGCTTTATCATCGATGAAAGGGCGATGAGCGCGGCAAATAAGGGCGCGATTTTCTTGCACTGCTTGCCTGCGTATAGGGGCTTTGAGGTGAGCGATGAAGTCTTTGAAGCACACAGCGATGAGATTTTCACAGAAGCTGTGAATAGGCTTTATGTGGTCAAAGCCATTTTGTGCTTTTTAAACGCAAATAAATAGGACTATTTTATTTGTAATTTTGACGAACAAAACGGGTTTAGAACTTTATTTTTTATCAATCGCCGTGTGTTGGGGCGTATTCAGGGTCGATGTCCATATTGTTAAGATAATCAATTTTTGCTTTTTCGCAGCGCTCATCGCGCAGTTTGCGATAAGCATTTCTTTGCTTAAGCTCTTTATCGCTCAATGGGCGGTCTTCAAGCCAAGCGATATGAAAATAAGTATCATCAGGCTTTGAGTAAGCCTCGTAAAATTCGATATAGTCAAAATAATCTTTTTCGCTTTTATAGTCTATGGTCTCTTCGATGTAAATCGTCGGTCCAAAGCCCTTGTGATTTTGCGTATTGTGCCCAAATCCTGCAGTATAGCGAACTTTATAAGTGTGCATCATTTTTCCTTTTAAATATCAAATCTAAATTCCCCAAACAAAAGCCTTTACAAGCGCTCTCATTTGGGGCATTTTCAGGCGTGCGTGTTGAGCACATCATCGATTTTATCTTCATCATGCACGCGCTCTTGGTGCGTTTTGATGAATTCTTGCTTTGCCTTTTCACAATGTGCGTCGCGCAGTTTGCGATACTCGTTGCGACTTTGAATTTCTTTTTCATTCAAAGCTCTATTTTCAAGCCAAGCGATATGAAAGTAAGTATCATCAGGCTTTACATGGGATTTGAAAAAATCCACATAGTCAAAATAAGGCTTATCGCTACGATAATCCACATTTTCTTCGATATAAATACTCGAGCTAAAGCCTCTAGCACTTTGCTCCCCACAGCCTGCGACATAGCGAATTTTATAAGTGTGCATTTTCACTCCTTTTCTCAAACTCATCAAAACTTCCGCGAAAATCAAGCAACTTGCCATCTTCTAAATGCCAAATGCGATTTGCAAAAGCGCTGATAAGCTCTCTATCATGGCTTATCATCAAAGCCACACCTTTAAAATTATATAAAGCCTCGCCCAAAGCGATAATCGCTTCAAGGTCTAGGTGATTATCAGGCTCATCTAAAAGCAAGAAATTCGGCTTTTCAAGCATAAGCTTAGCAAGCATTAAACGGTGCTTCTCGCCCCCGCTCAAAGAGCTTACTGCCTTTTCCTGCGCCGCACCACTAAAAAGCATACGCCCAAGGCACTTGCGAATTTCATCAATATCCTTGTGCTTTTCGCTCATCAGCCATTCATAAAGCTTCATTTCGCCGCTTATCTTACTCATCGTATCTTGCGCAAAATACCCAAACTCAATGGTCGCACCCAAATGAATCTCACCCAAATCAGGCTTTATAAGCCCAGCGATGATCTTTGCCAAAGTCGTCTTACCCACGCCAGAAGCTCCAATCAATGCAATTTTATCATTTTTTTCAAACTTTAGCTCTAAATTTTCAAAAAGATTTTTATCATAAGCCTTTGAAACGCCTTTGATTTCGCAAATTTCATTGCCAATTTCTCTATTTGTGCGAAAGACTATGCTAGGATCGCGGCGCGAGCTTACTTTTATCTCTTCAAACTCGATTTTATCAAGGGCTTTTTGGCGGCTTGTGGCTTGCTTTGCCTTGCTAGCGTTTGCTGAGAAGCGTCGTATAAAGCTTTCTAGCTCGGCTCTGTCTTTCAAAGCCTTATCGCGCTTTAGCTCTGCTTGCTTTGCTAAAAGCGTAGAAGCCATATACCAGTCATCATAATTACCCGAAAAGTCTCTAATACTTTGAAAATCAACATCCAGAATGCGCGTGCAAATTCTATTTAAAAAATGCCTATCGTGGCTGATGACTACGAGCGTGCCATCGTGGCGCAAAAGCTCATTTTCAAGCCAAGCTATGCTTTCTAAGTCAAGGTTATTCGTAGGTTCATCTAAAAAAAGCACCGAAGCATTCACAAACAAAAGCCTTGCTAAAAGCACCTTAAACTTATCCGCACTTTGCAAAGAGCTCATCGGCGCGTTAAAATCTTTGATTTTCAATGCTCCTAAAAGCTTCTCACAGCGCGTTTGTGCGTCATAGTTTGGATCTTCTTCGGCTGTGATGAGCTCAAGCTCGCTCAAGCGCTCGTTAATTTCATCTGTAAATTCAGGGCTTAAATAAAGCTTTTCCTTTTCTTTCATCGCTTCAAAAAGCCTTAAATTCGCGCTCATTACTGCATCCATTATGCTTAGATTTTCAAAGGCAAATTGATCTTGCTCTAAGCTTGCAAACTCAACACCCGCGTCAAATTCCATACTGCCACTGCTTGGCTCAATTTCATTGCTTAAAATCTTTAAAAAAGTGCTTTTACCCGCCCCATTTGCGCCAATTAGCCCGTAACGCTCGCCTTTTTTCAGGCTTAAATTCACATTTTCAAACAAAGCCTGCTTTGCAAAACGCATGGATAAATTTTTAATTTCGACCATAAAATTTTCCTAGATTTTTGAAATTTCATCAAAGTTTGAATTTATTTTCTAAACACTTCGTTTTTAAATTCTTTACATTCAAAGCCTTTTTTTGAAAGGCTCACAACGCGCAAAAAGCCGCCTGTATCGACTTTTCCTTCAAGTAAAAAAGCGCGCTTTGCAATTTGTATGGGCAGCTTTTGCCTGTTTCTATGCCCAAAAAGCTCGAAAGTATCAAGCGGAGAATTTTGCGTAAAAAGCTCGCCCACAGCTTTGCTGTCTTCATAGCCACCCACACCCATGATAAATTCTTCACTTGGCACAAAAGCAAGCTCTTTAGGCATATAGCTAAGTCCAGCGTGAGAGCAAAGCACCTTTTTATCGTCAAATTCGTAATAAAAGCATTCTTTAAAATGCGGATATAAAGTCCTTGCATGCGCCTTTGTGATTTTATCTTTTTTAAAGTCTTTAAGCGTGTTTTCGTTGAATTCTTTTGAGCTGGAACGTTTATTTTGCGCCCAAGAAATCAAATGTCTTTCGTGATTGCCCTCAAGTAAAATCACATTTTGTAAATCTTTAAGCTTATGAAGTAGTACTATAACCTTGCCATTTTCAATACCCCTATCAATATAATCGCCTAAAAAAATATAAAACTCATCCTTTTTAATCTTACCTAAAGCCTTTTTAAGCACGCTAAAGCAGCCTTGAATGTCGCCGATGTGATGAATTTTTTTATATTTGTTTAAATTATGGATTTGATAAAGGCATTTATGCCATTCATCAGGGCTTAAAAGCGTGTATTTTTTAGGCACTTTTTCCTTAGATAAAGAGAGCGCCACAGCTTCTAGGATGTGCTCTGGGATAAAAATTCCTGAGCTTTTGGCGTGATTTAAATTTCTTTGTTTGCAAAGCTCGAGCTCGCTTTTAAAATCTATAATGAAAAGCTTGTAGCGATAAGTATCGCACAAGTTTTGATACTCTTTAAGCAGCGAAGAATTGGCATTGGGCGCATTGATGATACAAAAATCGCCCCGCTTCATCCTAAGCTCTAAAAGCTCAAAAAGCATTTTTGAAATTTCGCTCAAATGCGTGTAATTAAGCGTTTGAAAGCCATTTAAAAGCATTTTTAGCCCGCCTGCTAACATTCGCAAATCATTTAAATCAAGTGTATAATTTTCAAGCTTATTTTGCTTTATCCACTCGCTTTGACCGCTAAAATAATTGCCACGCAAAAGCAGTAAAATTCGCAATTTAAGCTTTCTTTAAAAACTCGGTTTTAAGCACGATAACGCCTAATTTATCGATTTTTGCTTCGATTTCGCTTTCTTTGTTTGTGAGTTTAATGTTTTTAATGAGTGTGCCACGTTTTAAAGTGCTGCTTGCACCATTAATTTTTAAATCCTTAATCACGCTCACACTATCGCCATTATTCAGCTCGTTGCCATTGCTGTCTTTTGTCATTGTTTTTCTTTCTTTTTTCTTTATTTTTTTAACTTATGCTTAATTTTAGCATACCTTAATAAATTTGCATTGCGCTTTTAAAAGCGCAAAAGCTTAATTTACAGGGATCACAGCACCATTAAAGTTCTTTTTCACAAACTCGGCCACTTCCTTGCCTTGTAAAATTTCTTTAAGCACTTTAGATTTTGCGCTGTTTTCTTCGCCTTTTCGCACCGCTAAAACAATCGCGTAATTGCTCGTTTTATCTTCTAAAAATAATCCATCTTTTAAAGGATTAAGCCCAGCCCCTAGCGCATAATTTGTCATAATCACGGCTATATCAGCATCGCTTAGTGCGCGTGGGAGTTGCGCTGCTTTTAGCTCGTCAAATTTAAGATTTTTAGTATTTTTTGTGATATCACTTGGCGTGGCTTCAGCACTTTGCTTAAACTCGATGAGTCCAGCTTTTTGCAAAAGCTCTAGGCTTCTTGCTTCATTGCTTGGATCATTTGGAATTGCTACGCGAGCGCCATTTTTAAGCTCTTTTAAATCCTTGATTTTGCTAGAATAAATCGCCATAGGCACAAGCACGACAGCGCCTAGTGAGACTAAATTGGCTTTGTTGTTTTTATTAAAAGCGTCTAAAAAAGGCTTGTGCTGATATAAATTTGCGTCCAAATCCCCACTAAATAGAGCCAAATCAGGCGTTACATAGTCGTTAAACTCTTTATGCTCGATTTTAAAGCCCTTTTTTTCAAACAAAGGCTTAGCAAATTCGATAATCTCGCCATAAGGAGTTGGCGTAGAACCTATGATAATCGTCTTTTCATCGGCTTTTACAAAGCCAAGAACTAGCAAAAATGTAAAAAATAGTTTTAAAAATTTCATTGTTTTTCCTTAATAACTTAAAATGTCAAAATAATGCTATCGCCATATCTATCAAGCATAAATTTCTTTAAAGGCTCGCTTTTTAGCACTTCTTCAATTACTTTTGTTTTTTTAGAATTCGCATCTTCTTTGCGCACCACGACAAAATTTGCATAAGGGCTTTCTTTAGCTTCTAAGAAAATGGCGTCTTTTACAGGCTTAAGCCCATAATCAAGCGCGTAATTTGTATTGATCACTGCAATTTCTACATCACTTAAAGCGCGCGGCACTTGTGCGGCTTTGAGCTCTTTGAATTTGAGCTTTTTAGGATTTTCTTTAATATCTAGAGGAGTTTTAAGCGCGTTTTTGTTATCTAGCTTGATAAGACCTGCACTTTGTAAAATCTCTAAAGCGCGGCTTTCATTTGTAGGATCATTTGGAATTGCCACGCTCGCGCCATCTTTAAGCTCTTTTAAATCCTTGTTTTTTTTTGAATAAACGCCCATAGGCAAAATCATAAGGCTAGCCACGGCTTGTAAATCCGTGCTCTGAGCTTTATTAAACTCATCCAAAAAAGGTTTGTGCTGGAATAAATTCGCATCCAAAGCCTTTTCATTTAAGGCTTTGTTAGGGATAGAATAATCGCTAAACTCGACCACTTCTAAATCATAGCCCTTTTGTTTAAAATAAGACTTAGAAAATTCCAAAATCTCGCCATAAGGCACAGGAGTTGCCCCGATGACAAGCTTATCATTTGCCTTTAAAAAGCTAAGAACTAACAAAAATGCTAAAAATAGTTTTAAAAATTTCATTGTTTTTTCCTTATTGTTACGCACTTTGTTGCTTTAAAAATAAATTTAAAACTCGCGCTAGGGTTTTTGAATTGATTTAAATTTTGCTTTCGTCAAATTTAGATCGTTTCTTGTGATGACAAAAGCTAAAATTCAATTTCAAAACTTATACTCAAAAACCAAGTCTTTCATTAAAACGCTGGGACGACTGCGCCTTTATATTTATCCAGTATAAATTTTTTCACCGCTTCACTCTGCAAAGCCTTCTTTAAAGCCTTTATTTTAGCGCTGTTTTCATTACCTTCTTTAACGACAAGCACATTCACATAAGGGCTTGAGCTGTCTTCAATCACTAAAGAGTCTTTCACAGGGTTTAAATTCGCCGCCATTGCATAATTTGAATTGATCACCGCATAATCAACTTCGCTCAAAGCACGTGGCAACTGCGCAGGCTTTAGCTCGATGAACTGAAGTTTTTTATCGTTTTTGCTGATATCAAGTGGAGTTTTTAAAGCGTTTGTTTGCTTGAAAGAAATCACGCCTGTTTTAGCGATGATATCAAGCGCGCGGCTTTCGTTTGTCGGGTCATTTGGGATAGCGATTTTAGCCTTTTGTGCTGGCTCAAATTTTTTGTGCTTGCTTGAATAAACGCCCATAGGCTCAAGATGAATGCCTGCAACGCTGACTAAATGCGTTTTGTTGTTTTTGTTAAACTCGTTTAAATAAGGCGTGTGCTGGAAGAAATTCGCATCCAAATCGCCACTTTCAGTAGCCAAATTAGGCTGAACATAATCGTTAAATTCTTTAACTTCAAGCTCAAAGCCCTCTTTTTTAAGCTCTGGCTTGATAAATTCCAAAATTTCAGCATGAGGTACTGGCGTAGCACCGACGATGATTTTTTCAGCTGCTTGTGCGCTCAAACTCAAAACTAGCCCTACAAATGCGGCTACGATAGATTTTTTCATAAAAACTCCTTTGAAAGCTTTGAAAAGCTTAAAATTTAGGCGCAATTTTAGCTTAGTTTTGTTTAAAAGCTACTGAAAATGTAAATTTCTTTATATTTTATTCTAAAAAGCTAAATTTAAGGCTTTGAATGAGATTTAAATTTAAAAATAAATTTCAAATTTTGGCTTGATTAAAGATAAGATTGAAGCTTATTTTAAGCTTTTTTAGCCTTCTTTTTAATCTTTGAAATTTCTTTAAAAAGCTTGAAAAATCCGCCTTTATACCAAGTTTTGTAAGCCTTGATTAAAGCAGAGCCCAGCTCATAGGGCGCGCTTTGCTTTTCTTTAATGCCAATTTTAAAGTCTTCATAGCTTTTTAGGGGCGGCATTTTAAGCTCGGGGCACGTTTTTATAAGCTTAAAATAAGCTTTATTTTGCAAAATGTGGCGCGCAAAAGTAAGGGGCAAAAGATAAAGCAGTTTAAGCACTTCAAAACCCTGTGAATGCGTCATCATCGCATAGCCTAGCTTATAGGCAAGGTGATTTCTTATGCGCTGAATACTGTAAGTTGTTTGCGCGCAAATGCCTTTTGTATAGGTACTGCCGCCGAGTTTAAGCCATTTTTGATAATACTCTTGCCAGCTTTACCAAGTGTGCTTACAAAGAGCGTTGTTCCAAAAGCGCTGCGTGCTGCCATAAGCGTGGATAATGCTTGAGTTTAGGCTGGTTTTTAAGCACACTTGCCCGACATATTTATTTTTATCTAAATTTTTAATCTTAATTTTATTTTCAAGCACATATAAAGAAAAAAGCGCTTGATCGTCTATAAATTCGGCCCTACGCGCTAAATTTTTATAAATGAATTTATAAAATACTAATGGGTTTTTTAAGTTGTCATTTAACAAAAGCACAGGCAACATCCAAACGGTAGCATTTTGGAGCTTATTTTGATAAAAAATGTGATTTAAAGGAGTTTTGCCTTTGTAGGCTGCTAGCGCAAAGTGCTTATTTTTAAGCTTGAAAAGCTCTTTTACACTTTTTAAAAGCAAAACATCAAAGTCCAAATAAAGGATATTCTCGCACTCTTCTAAAAATTTCAAGGCTTCAAAGCGCGCAAAAGCAAGGTGAGTCCAGCGGTTTAAAAAAGAATTACGCTCTAACCCACCCCCCCCCCCTGCGCTTTAGCTAAATTTCCAAGCTTTTTTAAAAACACTTCTTTGCTAAAGTCTATAAATTCACACTTTGCTTCTTTGTTAAATTGAGCGATTTTAAGCATTAAATTTTTATCATTTTGATTAAAACTATCGTGAGTGATATAGAATTTATCGATATCTAAAGGCATTTTATCTTTGAGATTGAGCATTAAAGTGCCTATGCTAAAGGCACTATCTTTAGTCGCTGCAAGTAAAATGGTGTTTTATAGGGCTTTGACATTACTGAGCTTTGTAAATTTCAAAAGTGCCATCTAGGCGCTGAAGTTTTGCTGAAACTTTATCCAAATAAAACACTTCAAATGTAGGATTTTCAGGGCTTTGATAAATGTGTTTGAGATCTGGATATTTTTTAAACATCGCTTCTTTGACCTTTTTATTATCTTCAAACACCGCATTTGCGCGAAGCCTTAAAAATGTGCCATCCTTAGCACAAGAGCAAAACTCGATGCCACTGTGGGCTTTAATGTGCTTGTAAAGATTTTTCGTATTTGCCGTGCAAAAATAAATTTTATTCTCATACAAAAGTGGGCTTTGCACGGGGCGCACGCGAGGATTGCCACAAGTTCCAAGAGTGGCGAGAAAGGCTGGAGCGTTTGTATCTAAAAAATTTTTAATATCTTGTAGGGTCATTTGTATCCTTTGATTTAAAAAGATGAGTTTATAATAAAATAAATTTGATTTTACTTAAATTTAATTTAGAAGCTTTAGAAAGCTTTTTTTGTGGTGCGGATGAAAGGACTTGAAAATGCCTTTAAGATTAAGATAATGATAAATTTGAAGTTTTTAAAATAAAAGGACAAGATAAAATTATCCTTTGTTTTATTGAATTAAACCCAAAGAGCCTGAAAAGCTTAAAAAAGCTTGCTATGTTTTCCTACGCGCAAGGCGTTTAAAGTGAGTTCATTTTCTATTTTTTCATAAATTAAGAGCAAGTCAGGCAAAATGTGACATTCTCTAAAGCCCTTTAAATTCCCACTTAATGCGTGGTCTTTATACTTAGCTTCTAAAATTTCTTTTAAAAGTGATTTTTCATCTTTATTTAATTTTTTAAAATCTTTTTTAAACTCTTTTGAATGCGTGATAATATATTTCATTTTTCAAGCTCGTTAAATAGCTCATCAACGCTTCTAAAGCTTTTTAATGTGCCTTTTTTCTTTGCTTGCTCTATTTCTTTTTTAGCCTTTAAAACGCTTTTTTCAAAGGCGCTTAATTTTTGCTCGACTTTCATTTTTACATTTAAAGCCTGTGCTAGTGCCTTAAAAGGCTTTAAAGTGTCCTTGTCAATTCTTGTAAAACTACATTCATTTTTTAAATCCTTTTCTATAATTTCTCAAGCTTATAATCAAAACAAACCTCAACCAAAAAAGCCCAAAACCAAAAATAACGCCTTTTTGTCATTCTAGCCTTTAAATTATTATACTTATTTATTTTTTATTGCTACGCAATAATTTACAATAATTCTAAATAATACTTATAACTTTATCATAAAAAAATAAATTAAATCTTAAATCAAGTTTTAAAAAATAATGACTTTTTATATTTTTTATAAGAAGTTACAAAAAAGGGTAAAATAATTATCAAATCCCTATAAAATAGATTTTTTGTAGCATTTTTACAAAAAAGTAAAATAAATCATAAAAATTAATAAAAATTTCCCCTATTTTATTAAGATTTATTTAAGAAAAGTGCTTAATTTTATAATTTTTATTAAAAAAATATAAAAAGTAAAATAAGTGCAAAAAATCCATTTTATAGGCTCTCGCAATTTTTATACATTTTTTATAAAAAGTAAAATAATTAACTTAGTCTTAAATAAAACTTAATTATAATTTTGCCCCCTTGCCTTTAAAAATAAGCTCAATTTTTGCATAAAATAATTTTATTTTATTCTCTCAATTCTTTTAAAATCTCATCGACTTTTTTACTCGCCTTTAAGTTATCGTTTGTTAAATAAGTGTTGATTGTGTTTAAATCCTTGTGTCCTAGATTACCGCTTAAAGTTGTTCCACTTAAGCCCCTTTCGCCGCCAAAGCTTGTTATAATGTGTCTTGTTAAGTGTAGCGTCCATTCTTTTATACCGCTTTCATCTCTTATTTTTTGCTCTTGTCTTGCTAGATTTACCAGCTTTTCGCCTGTTCGCAAAGATTTAAAAACTAAGCCTGAAAGCTCGTAACCTTGCCAAAAATCCTTTAAGTCTAAAAAGCTATTAAAGTTCATCGTAAAGATAATACGCATAATCTAGTCCGTTTTTGCTTTCTTTAACAATATAAGCCCTGTTTTTTAAATCCACTTGTTGTTCCCATTTTAAGCTTAAGACTTCGTTGCGCCTTCGTCCGTGTAAAATAATTAAAAAAAAGCGTTCTATAAAAAGGCTCTTTTGCGTAAAGCTTCATCACTGCCTTAAATAGCTTCTTGTATTTTTCCCCTGCGTTTAAAATGATTTTTTTATTATTGACTTTATCAAGCTTAAGACTATCACAAGGATTAAAAGTTATCGCCCTGTTTTGAATAGCAAACTTAAAAAGGGGGCTTAATATCTCTTTAATGGAGCGGTTATAAGTTTTTGGCTTAAGCCCACTTTGTCTAATTTCATTATAAAAAGTTTGTAAATGTAGAGGCTTTATATTTTCAAGCTTTAAATGCCCTAACTTGCTTTTAATATGCATATCATAATAAGATTTTAGTTGTCTTGTGCTTCTTGTGTCTTTAAATGTGCTTGAAAAAAGTTCCCAGACTTTATTAATGCTTAAAGATGAGTGAATGCTCGCGCCCTTAAGCTGTTCGGTCCAAAGCTCTTTTAATTTAATGCTTTCTTTTATAGCTTCGTCCCTATACATTGTAAAATCCCAATTTTGCCTTAGCTCTACATTAATAACCTTTTGTCTTTCAACGCCCCTTAAAGTTATTCTAAAAAGAAATTTATTTTTAAGCTCTTTATGTGCCTTAAGATTAGCACTTATTTTCCTTGCGAAGTCTTTTCTATTGATTGCCATTTTATAGCCTTTACTTGAAATTAACAAGGTAGCTTTATTTTAAAATCAAGCCTGTAAAAAAAAGGGGCTATTTTGATAAAAAAAGTTACCATTAAAGTTAGGAATGCTTTAGCATTTTTTAATGCCTTGCTTGCATTTTTGTTTTGTTTAGGGATTATGTATGTTCTTGTGCCTTATTTTTATAGTAATGATGAAATGCTCTTCATCTTAAGTTTTATATGATTTTTGCTTTAATGCTTGCTTATGTTGTTTATTTGGTGTTTAAGAGTAAAAGATGAAGCCGATTTTAGATGTGTTGTGGGGGAAAAATGTTTTATACAAATAAAAACGATGAAAGGGTGCTTTTTTGCGATGAAAGAAAATTTCAAAAGCGTTATTTAAATACAAATCTTTTCAGCGTAGAACCTGATTTAATCATTGATTTTAAAGCTTTGCCTTTTGATGATGAGAGTTTTTATTTAGTGATATTTGACCCACCGCATATTATTTGGGGAAGCCAAAAAAAGCTTTTTAGTGCAAAAATATGGCAAGCTGAATAAAAATTACAAGCAAGAGCTTAAAAAAGGCTTTGATGAGTGTTTTAGGGTGTTAAAAACAAATGGCACATTGATTTTTAAATGGAGCGAAGCTCAAATTAAACTCAGCCATATTTTAAAGGTTTTTGAAAAAGAGCCATTAATCAGTCAAAAAACAAGCAAAACGAGCCATTTTTGTGTGTATTTTAAGGATAAACAAACAAATCTTAGGTTGTTTTAACTCATAGAACACCTAAAAAAGCAACCTAAGGGCTAATTTATAAAAATTTGTTATAATTTTTAAAATTTCAAAGGAGCTAAAATGCAAGAAATAAAAGAATATCGCACTGCTAAAATACTAAGATATTTCACTAAATACATATGGTGGCAAAAAGCTGATGAAATAATGCTTGAAAATCCCTTGCGAGTAGTGGCTAGTGCTATGAGATATGCAAATAATGTAAATGATTTTTTAAAACTTTGCGAAATTAAAGAAGAAATTTTAAAAGAAGCATTAAAACAAGCACAAGCTGGGTGGTTTGATGCGAAAAGCTGGCATTTTTGGCATTATAGGCTTTATGGAGCTGATATTACTGTGCCACCTTTACCAAAAAGGAAATTTTTAGATGAAGTTACAATTTGAAATTCTACCCAAAGAACAACTTGAGCTTTATCCACATTTAAAAATTTTTAAACAAATGGGATTTACTCTTTTTGGAGGAACAGCCATAGCTTTGCAACTAGGACATAGAAAATCTATTGACTTTGATTTTTTTACCGACAAAGATATATCAAATTTTAAGGATAAACTTTTAAATATCAATCATATTAAAGTAAGTGAAATTTTACAAGAGGATAAAAATACCTTAGTTTATGAGACAAGTAGTGGAGTTAAGCTATCTTTTTTTGGCACACTTGATTTTGTAAAATTAAGTGGAAAAATAGAGCCAGAGGATAATGTTTTAAGCATTGCTGATTTAAGTTCTTTGCTAACCACAAAGCTTAAGGCAGTTTGTGATAGGGCTGAGTATAAGGATTATGTTGATATTGCTTGCATTTTAAAAACAAGGCAGGTATCACTGGAACAAAGCCTAAATAAAGTGAATGAATTTTTTGGCAAGGATTATCCTTTAGTGTATATTTTAAAAGGCTTGACTTATTTTGAGGATGGGGACTTGTATAAATTAAGCAAAGAGGATAAGAAAATTCTATGTGAAGAAGCAAGTAAAATAGAACTATCTCTTTCAAATCAAAATTCTAAAAATTCACAAATTGATAAGCCTTTAAGTGAAGCAGATAAAAAAGCAAAACAAAAAGAAGCTGCGATGAGAGCTAAACAAAAACAAGAGTTAAAGAGTAAAACACAAGAAATTAAGAAAGATAAGGAATTTGATAGATGACAATAGCTTATATTAGAATCAGCACAAATAAACAAGATTTTGAAGTGCAAAAGCTTCAAATTTTTGAATATTGTCATAATAATAAAATCAGTGTTGATAAAATCATTACCGTAGAACAAAGCTCGAGAAAGAGCCAAGAAAAACGCCAAATAGATGAGCTTAAGAAAGACTTAGGCAAAGATGATTTGCTCATCACTACCGAACTTTCAAGGCTAGGCAGAAGTATGTTTGAAATATTTAATTTAGTCGTAGAGCTTGCAGAAAAGGGTGTTTCTTTCATATTCTTAAGACAACCCGAACTCAGCAGCTTTAAAAATGCTTATGCAAAACTACTTTTAAGCATTTATGCCTATGTGGCAGAAACTGAAAGAGAGCTTATAAGCCAGCGCACGAAAGCAGGGATTGAAAAGGCTAGAAGCTCAGGCAAAACTCTAGGCGCCCTTTTAACAGCTTTAGCTCTGCTTATGATAAGCAAATCGAAGAAATTAAAGAGTTAATCACAAAGGAAATTCCGCTTGCTTCGATATTTAAGCTTATAGGAAAACGAGGCACTTATCAAAATTTTTATAAATTATAGTAATATAATTTCAATTGTGCTTAGTGATTGCCCTTGTTTTTCTTCTAAAGGGCAGTTTCTTTTATCTTGCATTCTATCCCCTTTGTTCTAGTTTAAATTGATTATTTCTAAGCCATTGCTCGATTTGATTTAAATCATAAAAGATTTTTTGCCCCACTTTAATAAAAGGCAAAGGATTAGCCTTGGCTTGCGCTTTTTTCATTCTTAATTTTGACTGATGAGACAAACTAAAGCCAAACATTATTTCAAGTTGTTTTGGCGTTAAAAAGCCATTGTTTAAATTTTGAGATTTATTTTCTTGCATAGCAATGTTTATGGTTTAAGTCAAAATGAATTTGGCGAAAAAATAGGCATCACAAGGGGCAGTATCAATTCTTATGAAAATAATGTCAATCCTTTAACGCAGGGAGCTAAATGGAAAATTTTACAAGCTACAGGTATAGGGTATGAATATTTTGATACAAATATGAGTCTTGCTGAAGCCCTTGTTAAATATAAAATCGACATCAGCAAAGGGCTTAAAATTCAGCCCGTACAAGAAAGTATTTGCGCTATTTATGAGCATATCAACGATTTTTTAACAGGAAAATGTGTCGAATATCCCTTTAATATCAAAACTTGGATTTTAAATCAGCTTTTTAGTGAGATTAAAAATTATGATATTTGTTTTGTGAAAGTCAAACAAAACGAACTTGAGCCCTATGCTAAAAAAGGTGAAATTCTTATCGTTGTCCGCGATGAGAACTGCCAAAATGGCGATGAAATCATCATAGAATTTAAGGGTAATATCCTTGTAGTGAAGTATTTTAGCGAGTTTGATACGATAAGACTTGAGCTGATGAGTGGCAAGGAGCAACATTTTAGCTTAAATGAGTTTTAAAAGAGTGTGAAAGTGCTAGCGATTATTAAGGCTAAGTATGCTATGAGCTTTTAAAAATTCTTTATACAATATTTTTCTAAATTTTTTACTCAATGATTTTAAATCTTTTTTCTAGCAATTTAAAATTTTAAAAGCAAAACGCTAAAAGAAATCTTTTTATTTTGTTTAACCAAATAAACAGGGCTTTAAAATTTTTAGTTTATTTTTTGGAGTTCTTGCGCAAGCACGTAGCACACACGCATATTTTAAAAAGTCGGCTTTTTTTATGATTTCAAAAGCTTATTACATAGGCTCTCTTACACTTTTTAATAGAGATTAAAAAGTCATTAAAAAGTGTGTTTTTTCCATAGTTTATTTTATGAAACTATGATTATTTAGGGTTTTTAAAGGCTTTGAAAAATAAATTTTTATTTGTGAAATTAATTTTTTAAATTTTGCAAAGAATAAATTTGATAGAATTATGCAATACCTTATACCCAATATCAAGTAATTAAATTTATTAACAAAAAATAAATAGGTTACTATTTGAGTTATTATTAGAAAACTTAAATTTTTAAATTCCTATTTTATAGTAATTTATTTTATGTATTCAAGTCCAATCGGAACTTAAATGGTGGTTAGAGGCAGAATTGAACTGCCGACACGCAGATTTTCAGTCTGCTGCTCTACCGACTGAGCTATCCAACCACATTTTATCTCTCAAAATCTCAAACTCAAATCCAAAATGAAATTTGGCTCAACTTTGAAATTTCTATAAAATAAAACTGATATTATAGCGTTTTATCTTTAAAGTTTGTTTAAATCATCGCTTGACATATTCATTTTTTTTAACTAAAATACTCTTTTTTTCGAACAAAAATATTCATCAAAAGCTTATTCTAAGGGAGTAGAGCTTGAAAAAAATACACATTGATAGAAAAACAGCCAGAAATCTTTTTATGGGTTATATCCTGCTTGCTTTTTTTGGCGCGTTTTTGCTACAAATTGAGGGCGTAGCTAAAAAGGATATTTCTTTCATCGATGCCCTATTTACAAGTGCTTCAGCCATTTCAATGACGGGGCTTATCGTCAAAAACACAGCCACGGATTTTAATTTTTTAGGTCAATGCATTATTTTATTTTGGATACAAATTGGCGGGCTTGGTTATATGGGCTTTGGGATGTTTATTTATGCATTAATTCGCTCTAAAATAGGCTTTAGCGAAAAAAATCTTCTCAAAGACTCCCTAGCTGCTTCAAGTAGCGAGCAAATCATCCCTAATCTTAAAAAAATTGTTTATTTCGTTTTCATCGCCGAACTCATCGGCGCAGTATTACTCATCGCAGTCTTTGCACTTGAAATGCCTTTTAAAGAGGCTCTGTGGCATGGCTTTTTCCACTCTATCTCAGCTTTTAATAATGCCGGTTTTAGCACTTTTGAAGCAGGATTTATGAATTACCGCTCAAATTTTTGGATCAATACCATCGTTACTTCTTTAATCATCATCGGCGGGGTGGGCTATTTTGTCGTGCTTGAGCTTGTGATGTATCAAAGAAAACGTATTTTACATTTAAGCTTGCATTCTAAAATCGTGCTTTTAGCAAGTGCTATTTTAGTTATCGGTGGCACAATTGTGGTGTTTTTATTTGAGTATTCAAATGCTAAGAGCCTTGGCGAGCTTTCGCTTTTTGATAAAATTCTCGCTTCTTATTTTGCTTCGGTCAATTACAGAACTTCAGGCTTTAACACGCTTGATTTTAGCGCTTTTAAAGACGCTAGCCTTTTCTTTGGCTCATTGATGATGATGATAGGTGGGGGCTCAGGCGGTACTGCTGGGGGTATTAAGGTCATTACGGTTGCTGTGCTTGCTATTTATACTTATTCTTTGATTAAAAACGCGCCTGCTAGAGCTTTTAGGCAAGAAATTCCACAAAGCGTTATCAATAAAGCCCTTGTGATCTTTTTAGCTTCTGGAATTTATATTATCATTTGCACGTTGATTTTATCGCTTTTAGAGCAAGATACGCGCTTTTTGTGGGTGTTTTTTGAAGTCTCTTCAGCCTTTGCAACTGTGGGGCTTTCGGTGGGAAATGGCGGCACGGTCTCTTTAAGCGCTTTATTTAGCGATGCGTCAAAAGCCTTAATTATCATTATGATGATTAGCGGTCGTATAGGCATTTTCGCGTTTTTACTGGCAATATTTTTAAATGAAAAAAATAAATACATCAAATACCCGGAAGGAAAAATTTATCTATGAAAAATACAAGTTTTGGCATTATCGGTCTTGGAAAATTTGGCTCTGTTGTTGCAAATGATTTGATTTTACAGGGCAAAACAGTAATTATTGCTGATAAAGATGAACAAGCTCTTAAAGAGCTGCAAGATAAGGTCTCGTGTGCTTTTGTGCTGGATTCTACAAATATCGCTGCGCTTAAAGAAGCAGGCTTTGCTGATATTGATCTAGTTGTTGTCAGCATAGGCGAAAATGTCGAAAAAAGCATACTCACAGCGATGGCTTTAAAAGAAATTGGCGTGCCAAATATCATCGCAAAAGCCACTTCAAACATCCACGGACAAATTTTATCAAAGCTAGGTGCTACAAAGGTCATCTACCCTGAAAAAGAAAGCGCTAAACGCCTTGTAAAAGAGCTTGTAAGCGATATTGACTTTGAAGTGATTGATCTATCAGCAAACACAGTGTGTGCGGTCAAAATCATCGTAAGCGATAAGCTCATTGGGCATTCTTTAGGGCAAATTGCGGGCGATATGAAGACGGTTGCTTATAAGAAAAAAGGCTCAAACGAATGGCAAATGTTTCCTGAGCTTGAAACAACGCTTGTAGATAGTGGCGATGGTATCATACTTGTGGGCACGAAAAAAGACTTAGAAAATTTACAACATTAAGGAGTGATTATGGATATTCAAAACAAGGATGATTTTTTAAGCCTCATCAAGCAAATTGAGCAAAGCAAGGACTACAAAAAGCCCAAAGCTTACGGCGTGGCGATTTTAGATCGCGGACAGCTTGATAAAAATAAGGTTTTGCAAGCGAGCTTTGCTTATGTGAATTTCGAGCAAAATTATGGCTCTTTTGCGATTTTAATCAAAGCCTTGATGAATAGGGGCTTAAGCCTTAATTTTGATGAAAGCGAACTTGTGGCTGAGCTTGAAGAAAAGGATATTGATTTTGCCTTAGCTTGCTTTAAGCCCTTTGAAAATGAAGCAGGACATATTAATATTGATGTTTTAAAAGCGGCTAAAAAGCATTTTAAAGCGCGCAAATTCGCCCTTGTGGCTCTTTTTGAAGATGAGGCGCCAAAAAGCCTTGAAATCGTTTATTTGAAGCTTTATTTGCTCTCTTTGAAAAAAGTGCCTTTAAGAAGCCTTAATTTAAACGGCGCATTTTCTTTGCTGCCAAATGTCGCGTGGAGCGATGATAAGCCTATCGAGCTTGAATATTTGCGTCAAAATGAGATTGAGCTTAAGATGAGTGGAACTTTTCCAAAAATCGATTTTGTCGATAAATTCCCACGCTTCTTAGCCCACATTATCCCTGAGGATAACACACGCATTTTAGAAAGCTCTAAAGTGCGAATGGGCGCGGCTTTGGCAGCTGGCACGACCATAATGCCGGGCGCTGCTTATGTGAATTTTAACGCAGGCACGACAGGTGCGGTGATGGTAGAAGGACGGGTGAGCTCTAGCGTAGTCGTTGGCGAGGGTAGCGATATAGGCGGCGGGGCGAGCATTTTAGGCGTTTTAAGCGGCACAAGCGGCAATGCTATCAGCATAGGCAAGGCTTGCTTACTTGGGGCAAACTCAGTAACTGGCGTGCCATTAGGCGATAACTGCATCGTGGATGCGGGAATAGCGGTGCTTGAGGGCACTAAGGTGCTTTTAAAGGATAAAGAAGAATTAGCCAAAATCAATCCAAATTTTAAATTCGATAAAGAACTTTACAAAGCAAGCGAGCTGGCAAATCTTAATGCGCTTCATTTTAGAATGAACTCACAAAGCGGACAAATCACAGTTTCGCTGAATAAAAAAGCAGTCAAACTCAACGAAGCTTTGCACTAAATTTATAACAAAGTAGCGGCTTAAATAAGCTTTAAACCGCTACCGATGATTTTTATTTCTCTTTTTTTCAATTCACATTAAATTCACACAAACATTTTATAATTTTGCTTAAAATTAGCGCAATAATTTTTAAGTTAATTTTGATATAAGATTTTTGAATAAGTATAAATTTTATATCCAATAAAAATTTTAAACTCAAATGAGAATTTAAAACAAAAAAGGAAAAATAATGAAAAAATATCTCATTTTAGCACTTGTGGCACTTGTTTTAATTTTCGTGCTTTTTTTTATCTTTTCAGGGTCTAAAAAGCAAGAGTTTATCACGCAAAAAGTCACGCGCGTGGATATTGAGCAAAGCATTGAAGCCATCGGCGAAGTGTATGCGAAAACGCAAGTGGATGTGGGCGCACAGGTAAGTGGGCAAATCACAAAGCTTTATGTGAAAATCGGCGATAGGGTCAAAGCAGGCGATTTAATCGCTCAAATTGATAAGGACAAGCAACAAAATGATTTAGACATCACCAAAGCCCAGCTAGCAAGCGCTAAAGCCAAGCTTGAGAGCAACAAAGTCTCGCTAGATATCGCGCTGCGTCAGTATCAAAGAGAGCAAAAGCTCTACGCCGCCAAAGGCACTTCACTGGAGCTTTTAGAGACCGCAAAGAGCAATTTTTACACGCTTAAGGCAAATGTCGCGGATTTGGAAGCTCAAGTCGTGCAGCTTGAAATCACGCTTAAAAATGCCGAGAAAGATTTAGGCTACACCACTATCACAGCCCCAATGGATGGCATTATCATCAATGTAGCCGTGGATGAGGGGCAAACGGTCAATGCCAATCAAAGCACGCCAACCATTGTAAAAATCGCAAATTTAGACGAAATGGAAGTGAAAATGCAAATTGCAGAAGCGGATGTTTCTAAGCTTAAAGTGGGCGAAGTGGTGCGCTTTAGCATACTGAGTGATTCGCGCAAGCAATATGAAGCCAAGATTTCAAGCATAGATCCCGCAAATACTGAAATTTCAGATGCTACAAGCTCTTCTACAAGCTCAAAATCAAGTTCTTCAAGCAGTTCTTCAAGCAGCTCAAACACGGCGATTTATTATTATGCAAATTTCTTTGTTAAAAATGAAAATAATCTATTAAGAATTGGCATGAGCACAGAAAATCAAATCATCGCCGCAAGCGCAAAATCAGCCATCGCTGTGCCCACTTACGCGATTAAAAATGATGATAAGGGCTATTTTGTCGATGTTTTAGAAGCGGGCAAAAAAGTGAGCAAATATGTCAAACTAGGACTCAAAGATAGCTTAAACACGCAAATTTTAGAAGGGCTGAATGAAAATGAAGATTTAATCGTAAGCAGCGATACAAGCAATGTCAGCAAGCCTAAATTACCGCCAAGATAAAATTTAAGAAGTAAAATTTAAAAGATATAAAAATGATAAGATTAAAAAATATACGCAAAAATATCGGCGAAGCGATGATTTTAAAGGGTGTGAGCTTGCATATTGAAAAGGGCGAATTTGTCACTATTATCGGGCAAAGCGGTAGCGGTAAAACCAGCCTTTTAAATATCATCGGCACGCTTGATGAGATAAGTTCTGGTAGTTTTATCTTTGAAAATTACGAAGTGACAAAGCTTAATAAGGATGAAAAAGCACGCCTTAGACGCGAGAAAATTGGCTTTATTTTCCAGCGCTACAATCTTTTAAGCCTTTTTAGTGCGGAAGAAAATGTCGCCCTGCCCGCTGTTTATGCGGGCAAAACGCACAATGAGCGCATTAAAAGAGCGGATGAGCTTTTAAGCGAACTAGATCTTGCTAGCAAGCTTAAAATGCGTCCTAATCAGCTTTCAGGCGGCCAGCAACAGCGCGTGAGTATCGCGCGTGCGCTGATGAATGGCGGCGAACTGATACTAGCTGATGAGCCCACCGGCGCGCTTGATAGCAAAAGCGGGGTGATGGTGCTTGAGATTTTAAAAAATCTTCACGCCAAAGGACACACTATCATTTTGGTTACGCACGATCCAAGCATTGCAGCACAGGCACAGCGCGTTATAGAAATAAAAGATGGGCAAATCATCAAAGATAGTAAAGAGAATTTAAATTCAGAGCAAAATTTAAGCTCGAATTTAGATAATGGATTACCACGACAAAACGAAGTTTTGTCTCGCAATGACAATAAAAACTCAGCCCCTAAGCAAATTTTAGACAAAATGCCCGCGGAAGTTAAAAATTTCGCGCTTTTAAAAAATCAGCTCAATGAATGCTTTAAAATCGCCTTTGCGTCGATTATGGCAAACAAACTGCGCTCGCTTTTAACCATGCTAGGTATCATCATCGGTATCGCTTCAGTGGTCTGTGTGGTCGCACTTGGGCTTGGCTCGCAAGAGCGCGTGCTCGCTTCTGTGGCAAGACTTGGCACAAATACCATAGAAATTCAAGGCGGGCGCGGGATGGGCGATTTGCGCTCGGGCCGGGTGTATTTAAATTTAAGCGATTTAAGGGCTTTACAAAGCTTGCCTTATTTAGAAGCGGTCGAAGCGCAGGTTAGAGGCTCTGGCGTCATCACTTATCAAGAAACTTCACTTTCTGCCACAGGCTATGGCACGGGCACGCAAGAATTTAAGATCCGCGGTAGAGAATTTGCAGCAGGCAGGGGCTTTGGCAATGATGATATCGCGCAAAATGCTAATGTAATGGTACTTGACTATCCCACACATCAAAAGCTTTTTCCAAATACAAGCGCGCAAGAAGTGCTGAATAAAACGCTCATTTTCAAAGGCCAGCCCTTTCGCGTCATCGGCGTTTTAAGCAAAAATACAAACAGAATGTTTGAAGACACTTCAGTGCGCGTTTATATGCCCTTTACAACGATGATGAATAAAGTCACAGGCGATAAAAACTTGCGTTCTATCGTCGCAAAGGTCAAAGATAGCGCCGATCCAACGCTCAGTGAAGCCGGTATTATCAGGCTTTTAGAGATTAAGCGTGGCAAAAAGGATTTTTTTACTATAAATTCAGACAGCATTAAGCAGGCTATGGAAGAAAATACGCGCACGATGACGATTTTAATCTCATCCATTGCTGTGATTGCTTTAATCGTGGGTGGTATTGGCGTGATGAATATCATGCTTGTTTCAGTGAGCGAACGCACGCGCGAAATTGGCATAAGAATGGCTATAGGAGCGCGAAGAGAAGACATTTTAATGCAGTTTTTAATCGAAGCCGTGATGATATGCACGATGGGAAGCGTTTTGGGCGTGGCTTTAAGCTTTGGCGTGGTAGGCATTTTTAACGCCATAAGCAGCGATTTTACAATGATCATGTCGGCTAGTTCAGTGGTGCTTGGGCTTTTAAGCTCGGTTTTAATCGGGCTTGTTTTTGGCTTTTTCCCGGCTAAAAACGCAGCAAATTTAAATCCTATCGCGGCTTTAAACAAGGAGTGAGCATGCAAGAAGTGAAATTTAAAGAAGCAAAAATGAAGATTTTTTTAAAACAAAGCGTGTATTTACTGGCTTTTGTGGTGATTTTATTGCTTATGAATGCTTGTTCTTATGGGGTGAAAGAGCTTAATTTAAAGCCTGATATCGCCACGCAGGAGCAAATTAAGGATTTAAATTTAAGCCGCGCGTGGTGGCAAAGCTATGAAAATGAAAAATTGAATGAATTTATCGCTTATATTGAAGCAAACAACGCTGATATCAATGTCGCGCGTATGAATTTGCTTAAAGCCGTGGCAAATTATAAACTCATTAATTTTGATTTTTATCCAAGTTTAAGCGGAAATTTAGGCGCGAATGTGGCTAAGGATTTAAATTTAGGCTCAAGCTCGCATAGCTTTTCAAACGCGCTTAATCTCAGCTACGAGCTTGACATTTATGGCAAAATTTCAAATCAAATCGCTTCTAAAGAATTTGCCGCCAAAGCCAGCGCGTATGATTTAGAAAACTTGCGTCTAAGCGTGATAAACACAAGTCTTGACAATCTTTTTGATTTGGCTTATTTTAACGATGTTCAAAAGCTTTTAAAGCAGTACATTGCAAATTTAGAACAAAGCGAAGCCATTTTTAAGCTCAAATACGAGCTTGGCAAAATCGAAGAACTCGAGCTTTTAAATGTGCAAAATAGCCTTTATAACGCGCGTCAAAGTCTCATTAGTAACACGCAAAATAAAGAACTGGTGCTTAAAAATTTAAAGGATTTGTTAGGCAGTGCGCAAAGTTTTGAAAGATTAAAGGACTTTGAGGGCTTGAGTTTGAGCGAATTTAAGGATTTAAACATAATCTTTGATTTGCCTTTAAGCGTCTTTGCATACCGCGCGGATGTGCGCTCTAAAGCAAACACTCTTTTAGCAGCCTTTGAAGATGTAAAATCAGCGCAAAAGACGATTTTACCAAGTGTGAGCTTGGGCGGAAGCTTAAGCGGCAGTGGCGATAATATCAATGCTAACTTTAAATCGCTAAATTTAGGCGGCGTTTTGCAAATTTCTTTGCCTTTTTTGGACTTTGGCAGGGTGCGTCAAAATGTGAAAATTTCACAATTTAGCTATGAAGCTTTAAGGCTTGATTATGAACAAGCCTTGCAAGTGGCTTTGAATGAGTTTTATCTGTGCTTTAAAGACTATGAATATAATCAAAAGCTTTTAGATAATATCAAGCTTATTAACGCCAAGCAAGAGCTGATTACTGAGGCTTACAAGCAAAAATATGAGCTTGGCAAAAGCGAGCTTAAGGATTATTTAGACGCGCAAAACAGCTTCATTTCTTCATCACAAGAAATTCTAAGCTCGCGCTTAAAGGTACTTAAAACGACGAATTTATATTATAAAATCACGACAATCAAGCCTGAAATTTAGACCTTTACGCACGCAAAAATAGAGTGAAATATAAAATTGAATTAAAATTTTAAACAGTGCCGGGGTTTTGAAAATTATTTAAGATTGATTAGCCTTGCAAAATTAGAAATTGCAAGGCTAAGGAGCTTGGTTTATTTTAAGCTAAAAGCTCATTTAAAGCACTTTTTGGCTTTGAATTTTCATTGATTAAGGCTTTTTGTGTGTAGCTTAAAGCGTTTGAATCTGAGCTTTCATCTGCTAAAATATCTTCTTTTAAGAAATCTTCAACACTTTTTTTGAAAATCGAAGCTTCTTCACTTTTTGCTTCAAAAAACCACGATTCAAGCTCTAAATAGCTTGCTTTAAAACTTGCATTTTGAGCGCCATTTAAGTTTTTACCCAAAGCAAAATCGCCAAAATTAATCTCCGCATAAGATGAAAACTCGACCCGAGTAAAGCTGATTTTTGTGATAGACAAGTTAAATTTTTGCTCGTTTGAAAGCGTGCTAAAATCAGAGCTTGAATTGAATTTTTTCAAAAGATCAAGCGAAAATTGAACAAAATCAAGCAAATCCTCTTGCTCGCTTTTTTTAAGCTTATCAAATTCTAGTTTCTCGTCACTTTGTCCATCCACAAGCAAGCTTTGTAAAAGTTCTAAAGCCTGAGTTTTAGTATCTTGGCTTGAAATCTCACTTTCTTCTTTTTGCAAAAGCTCACTCGTGCTTACTTTATCATCATTTTCTTTTGAAATTTCTTCACTTTTAAACTCGTCTAAAAGTCCTTTAAATTTGCTTTCTTCGCTTTGTTTTAAAGCGTTTGTGTTATTTAAAAACGCAGATTGAGTGTCTTTTTGATTTGAAACTTGCATAAGCTCTCCTTAAAAATTTTAAGAAAAGCAAGCAAAAATCATTCCAAATTTATAAATTTTAAAGAAAATTTAAATTTTTTGCGTTTTTTCTTTAAGCCATTTTAAAGCTTTTGCGCTTAAATGCTTATTTAAAGCCTTGAAAACCTTGTCGTGATAGGCATTTAGCCACGCTTTTTCCTCTTCATTTAAAAGCTTTAAATCCAGGCATGAAATTTCAAAAGGACACAAGCTTAAAGTTTCAAGCCTTAAAAACTCGCCAAATTCACTTGTCTGCGCGCTTTCAAACACCACTAAATTTTCAAGCCTAATGCCGTATTGTCCTTTTTTATAAAGAGCAGGCTCAACCGAGCTTACAAAGCCTATTTGAGCCTTGTTTTGCTCACTAAAAGGCGCTTTATAAGCAATGCGCGGTGGGCTTTCATGCACATTTAAAAAATAGCCCACTCCATGTCCTGTGCCGTGCTCAAAATCAAGCTTTTGACTCCATAAAGGTGCGCGCGCCAAAGCATCCAGCACACTTAAGTTTAAATTTACTGGAAAAACCGCCTTGCTTAAAGCAATCAATGCCTTCAAAACAAGCGTATAATCTTTTTTTTGCGCTGTATTTACTTTGCCCAAAGGCACAACGCGCGTGATATCCGTCGTGCCATTTTCATACTGAGCGCCGCTATCTACAAGCAAAAGCCCAGTACCCTTAAGCGCACTAAAACTTTTTTGCGTGGCTCTGTAATGAGGCAAAGCCGAGTTTTCATTAAAAGCAATGATATTTGCAAACGAATCACTGATATAATAAGCATTTTTAGCCCTAAACTTGCTTAAAGTTTTATCAAGGCTAAGCTCGCTTAATTTTTTGTTTTCGCCAAAGGCATTTTGAACAAAGGCAAAAAACTCACAAAGTGCCACGCCATCAGCTATCATCGCTTCTTTGATGTGAGAAATTTGCTTTTTGTTTTTAAGCGCTTTTAATAGCGAGCTAGGATTTGTTTGCTTGATGAGCTTTACATTTTTGCAAGATTTTTTGAAAAGATTTTTTATAAAAACACTTGTTTTTAGCTCATCTATTAAAACTTTAGCACCTTTAAACTGCTTTAAAATGGATGTTAACTCCTGCTTTAAGCAAAAATAATCTTTAATAAAAATCTCATCTTTTTCAAGCTTTTTAGCTAAATTTAAAGGCAATTTTTTTCTATCTACAAACAAAAAAGCCTTATCTTTACTGATGAGTAAAAAAGAAAAAAACACAGGATTATACTCTATATCCTTGCCCCTTAAATTTGTAAGATAAGCGATATCATCAAGGCTTGAAATGAAGTGCAAATCAGCTCCTATCTCACTCATTTTCTTACACACTTTTTGAAATTTTACTTTTCTTTTTTCGCCGATGAACTCACCCTTTTGCTCGTAAATTTCTTGAGTGATGAGATTTTTTTTTCTTAAATGAAGCATTAAATCTTCATAAAAAAGGTCTATTTTAAAGCTTTTTAAGCGTTTTTTAAGCTCTTTATTTAAACTCAGGCTCAAGTTTTTATCATTGAGCGCTAAAATGGAGTTTGCACTCAGGTTTAATTCAAGCCATTCTAAAAAATTTAGCTTTGTTTCAAGTTCTATATTTGTATTTTTAAGCTCTTTTTCAGCTTGTAAAAAATATCTTGCATCAGTAAAAAAAACTGCATTTTTTTGAGTGATGATTAAATTTCCAAAAGAGCCACTAAAGCCGCTTATAAAGGCTCTATCGTTAAAACAATCACTCAAATATTCGTTAAAATGAATGTCTGCACCCAAAAGTAAAAAGGCATCGAAATTTTTCTTTTTAAGTAGATTTTGCAAATCTTGCATGCGGTTTTTATAGATATTTTGCATTTTTATCCTTTATTTGAAAGCTTGGCATTTTCCTAGGCTTGTAATAGCAAATTGATTTTTTATCAATTGAAATTTTAAAACTCTGATTTATTAAAACGCGCGCCGCTGTTTTATAAATTATTTTAAAATTGATTTAAATTTATAAAAATTTAAATCAATTATCCTTAAAAAGCCTTAAAGCAAGCCTTGTAGCGCGGCTTTCATCTCTATCTTTTTTAAGGGTTTTAAAAATCCTTGTAACATATTCTTCAAGCTTTTCTTGGCTGTTTATGCCCTTTTCGCCCTTTTTAAGAAGCCTTTCATAGCTGCCATCTTTTTGCAAAATATAAGAAAGCTCGGTATCACTTAGCTGCAAATGCAAAATTTGAGCTAACTTTGCCTTTAAATTCTCATCAAAAATAGGCGTCATCAGCTCTAAACGCCGCTCTAAATTCCTAGGCATCCAATCAGCACTTGAGATGAAATAATGAGGCGCGCTGTGCTTGAAATAAAAAATGCGCGCATGCTCTAAATACTTGCCTATGATTGATTTTACCTGTATATTTTGACTATAAGGCTCACCAACTCTTAAGCAGCAAATGCCGCGGATGATGAGCTGCACGCTCACACCTGCTTTGCTCGCTTCATAAAGTGCGTTGATAACATCACTATCAACAAGCGAGTTCATCTTTGCAATAATCGCGCCCTCACTGCCCTTACTCGTCTCCACAGCTATCATTTCCAAAACGCGCTCTTTGATTTGATTAGGCGACATTGAAAGCGTTTTTAAACGGCGATTTTTATTAAAGCCACTTAAAATGTGAAAAAAGCTCGTCGTATCCTCAGCAAAATCGCTACGGCTTGTAAAATAGCTCACATCCGTGTAAATTCTAGCCGTATTTGCATTGTAATTACCTGTGCCAAGGTGCATATAAAACTTAAGCTCATCGCCTTTCTTTCTTATAACTTGGCAAAGCTTGGCATGCACCTTAAAGCCTGAAATGCCATAAATCACATGCGCACCTGCTTCTTCAAGTGCCTTTGCCCAGTGCAAGTTATTTTCTTCATCAAAGCGCGCCTTAAGCTCGACCATTACCGTTACTTGCTTGCCATCATTTGCCGCGTCAATTAAGGCTTGGACTATATTTGAGTTTTTCTCCACCCTATAAAGCGTCATTCGAATGCTGATAACTTGAGGATCTGAGCTTGCTTCTTTAATGAATTTATACACAGGATCAAAGCTTTCATAAGGATGAAAAAGCAAAATATCCTCTTTTTCAATGCATTCAAAAACGCTTAAATTTTCATTAAACGGCGGCAAAGTCTTAGGCGTGTAAGCAGGGCTTAAAAGATTTGCAAAGGCTTTATTTCCCACTATTTCCCAAAGGCGTGGCAAATTTAAAAGCGTGTCATATTCATACACATCTTTGTGAAAAATTTTCATATGTGTGTTTAAAAAATCCACGATTTGAGAGTCCGCGCCCTTTTGAATTTGAAGACGGACAAAAGCACCTTTTCTACGCAGTTTCAAGCCTTGCTCTAAAATGAGCATGAAATCATCGGCTTCTTCTTCTTCTATATTGATATCTGCATTTCTAGTAACTCTAAATGCCGCGCTTGTAAGAAGCTTATAGCCCGGGAAAATCTCTTCAACATGACGGTGCACGATGCTTTCAATCGGCACATAGACATTATTTTCCACTTCATAAAAGCGGGGCAAAACGCGCGGAATTCTTATCATTGCAAATTTAACCAAATCTTCGTGATTTAAATCACAAAGCTTTACTGCAAGTGAAAAAGAAAGATTGTTTAAATGCGGAAAAGGATGCGTAGAATCAACAGCTATAGGCACGATTACAGGAAAAATATGCGAGAAAAAATAATCATCGCATTTTTTTTGCAAAGCCTTATCGAGCTTTTCATAAGGCGTGATGAAAAGATTATTTTTAGCAAGCCCGCTGATAACCTCATCAAAATAACGCTCCAAATCAGCCTTTTCTCTGTGCAAATACTTGCGAATTTCTTTAAGTTGCATGAGTGGCGTCATCTCATCTGCGCCGCTGATACTCACGCCTGCATTAAAAAGCTGCTTGAGCCCTGCTACTCTAATCATATAAAACTCATCTAAGTTCGTGCAGTAAATAGCGATAAATTTAAGCTTTTCAAGCAAAGGAAGATCTTTTTCGCATTGATTTAAGACACGGCTATTAAAAGCAAGCCAGCTAAGCTCTCTATTTAGATACATTTTGGGACTTTTTTGCATTGAAAATCCTTTTTTTGAACTTGGAATTTAATTTAGGGCAATTATAAAACAGTACCGCGTTTTTTGCGCCGCTGCTTCGTAATTTTATCAACAAATTCAAACCAGTTAAATTTCTTTTGATATTTTACACCAAAATCACAAATTTTCACAATCTTTTGTTAAATTTTTAACTTTCATCAAAAAGGCTTTTTTCTTGCTCTAAAGCCTTGATTTTAAAGCTTTTGCGGTGAATTTTGCAAAGATTAAATTTCAAAATAGCGTCTAAATGCTCTTTGCTAAGATAGCCTTTGTGCTTTTCAAAGCCGTATTGAGCATACTTTGTGGCAAAATAAAGCATTTCTTCATCCTTGCTTGCCTTAGCTAAAATGCTTGCCGCACTCACTTGAGCGATTTTAGAGTCAGCTTTAATGAGTGTTTTAATGTTTTTTTGAGCGTAATTTGTATTGCCATCAAAGATAAACGCGCTTTGTTTAAAATGAAGCTCTATGATTTGCAAAGCTTTTTTAAAGCAAAAGCTCAGCCCCATTTCATCAATCATCTCATTTGAAAAAGCAAGGATTAAAAACGCGCTTTGTTTTTTAAGCTCAAATGCCAGCTCAAAACGCCTTTTTTCACTCAGTTTTTTAGAATCCTTAAGCTTTTTTATCAGCTCATCACTTGTCGTTTCATTAAATTTACACGCTGCGACAAACAAGCTTCCAGCAAGTGTGCCACGCCCTGCCTCATCAATGCCAACGAGATTTAAATCTTGCATATTTGCCTTTGTTTTTGAAATTTACAAAAGACTTAAATTCTAGCACAAACAGAGCAAATTTCAAGGCAAAAACTTAAAATTAAGCTCTAAATTTACAAAAAAAGACTATAATTTAGTTTTTTAAGGACAAAATATGAAAATAGCCCTAGAATGCAAGGATATTATCTTAGAGCAGGCTTTAAGGCTTTTTTTGCGCGAGCATTTGGTGCTGAAAAAAGACTGCGATTTTTTAGTATGCGATGATAAATCAAGCCTTTTAAAGCCCCAATTTATCATCAACAAAAACTCCGCTCAGCTGAGTGTGCCTTTTTCAAAAGATGAATTGATGAGTGCTTTAAGCGAATTTGACGCCACTCTTAAAGCCTTTGCGCAAAAGCTTGTAGATGATGAAAAAAAGCGTATGGAGCAAGAAGTATCAGGCATTGTAAGCGAGTTTGTGCGCATTTATCAAAGCAATATTCAAAAAATAGCCCTTGAGCTTGAAAGGACTTTAAAAAAGGCTATTGATGAAACAAGAAGCTAAAAAAGAGCTTTATACTCAAATAGCAAGTGGTAAGTTTAAAGGCAAAAAGCTGCTTTTACCAAGTCTAGCAAGCACTAGAGCCACAAAAAGCATAGTCAAAGAATGTGTTTTTAATGTCTTAAGACAGCGTCTTGAAATGTGCGTTTTTATAGAAGCCTTTGCAGGCAGTGCTTTGATGGCACTTGAAGCTTTGAGTAATGGCGCTTACAAGGCTTTTGGCATTGAAAAAAATCCCCAAGCCTTTGAAGTGGCTTTAAAAAATGCCAAAGACTTTAAAAATATCGAGCTTTTAAAGGGCGATATTTTCGAGCTTTTGCCTAGGCTTGTTTTAAAATTAACGCAGTCTATATGGCTTTATTTTGACCCACCCTTTGAAATAAGACAAGGCTTTGAAGATATTTATGAAAGGCTTTTAAAGCTGATAAAAAGCTTGAAGCAAAATCTTATCCAAGGCTTTATTATAGAGCATCAAAGCCAGTTTCAAAGCCCTGAGAAAATAGGTGATTTTCAAAGATTTAAGCTTAAAAAATTTGGTCAAACGAGTCTTAGTTTTTATGAAAGGGCTTAAAAAACTTCAAATTTCTTTTAAATTTAGCTTTAAAATTCTAAAATAACGCTTTTAATTAAAATTCACACAAAGGACACGCAAATGAAAGCATTAGCACTTTTTAGCGGTGGGCTTGATAGTATGCTAGCAATGAAGCTTATTACGAGCCAGGGCATTGAAGTGAAGGCTTTAAATATCAATATAGGCTTTGGCAGCAGAAGTGATAAAAGTGCTGAGATGAAGCGGCGCGCAAGCCTTGTGGGAGCTAGCTTTGAGATGATCGATGTGCGTAATGAATACTTGCAAAAGGTACTTTTTAACCCGCAATTTGGCTATGGCAAGCACTTTAACCCCTGTATTGATTGTCATGCTTTTATGTTTAAGACCGCACTTTCCATGCTTGAAAGCGAAAAAGCAGATTTCATCATCACAGGCGAAGTGCTGGGGCAACGTCCTATGAGTCAAAGAAGTGATGCGATGGCTAAGGTCAAGCGCTTGGCAGATGATGAAGAGGACTTAATCTTGCGCCCGATGTGTGCGAAAAACTTACCCCAAACAAAGCCTGAGCGCATTGGCTGGGTCGATAGAAGCTTGCTTGAGGGCATAAGCGGCAGGAGCCGAAAAAGGCAATTTGAGCTGGCGGCTCAATTTGGCTTAGAAGACTTTGAAAGCCCGGGTGGTGGGTGCTTGCTGACCTTGCAAAGCTTTGCAAGTAAAATCAAGGATTTTAAAGAATTTGATAACAATATGCAAGTTAATGACGCACAACTTCTAAAATATGGGCGCCATTTAAGGCTGCCTATGGGCGCAAAGATGATTATAGGGCGCAATGAGCTTGAAAATCAGCTTTTAATGGGACTTAAAACGGATAAATATGAAGTTATCGAGCTTGGGGACTTAATCGGGGCGTATTCGCTGGTGGATAAAAATATCAGCGAAAAGGACTTAAATCTTGCCTGTAAAATCGCTCTAACTTATGCAAAAACCGAGCCTAAAAAAGACTATGAACTTAAATTTAAAGATAAAACTTATAGCGCAAGGGCTTTTGAAAATAAAGAAGATTTGAGCGCATTTTTAATTAATTGAGTTTTGTAATGAATTCAAATTTATCATTTTGCGTTAAAATTCAATCAATTTAAACAAAGGCTTTAAATCATGGAGCAAATCATCTATATTTTAATGGGCGTTATCGCAGGCATTACTTCAGGGCTTTTTGGTATCGGTGGAGGTATGGTCATCGTTCCACTTGCCCTTACTTTAGGGCTTAGCTCGCACCATGCCATATCACTTTCTGTGGTGCAAATGATTTTTTCATCGATTTTTGGCTCTTTTATCAATTTTAAAAAAGGACTTTTAAATTTAAAAGACGGGCTTTTTGTAGGGCTTGGCGGGCTTATTGGGGCGAGTTTTAGCGGGCTTGTTTTAAAGCTTTTAAGCGATGTTGCTTTGACCGCACTTTTTCTTTGCTTAAGCATTATCTTTTTCTTAAAATACGCCTTTAATGTTAAAAATACCGTGCAGCAAAGCCATAGAAGCGAGCTTTCAAAGCGCCTTATCTTAGTGGCTGCGGGTATGCTTACAGGCGTATTTGCGATTTCTCTTGGCATTGGCGGGGGACTTTTAATTGCGCCGATTTTAGGCTATTTTTTAGGCTATGATAGTAAAAAGGTCGTGCCTTTGTCGCTTTTTTTCGTCGTTTTTGCAAGCATTTCAGGCGTGAGTTCATTCATTTTGCAAGGAGTGATTGATAATGAAGTGGTGATGAATGGTGTTTATGTCGGGCTTGACTCGATGTTTGGCGTTTTTATAGGCATTAAGATTATCGAAAATATGAAAGTGAGCTTTCACCGCAAAATCTTACTTAGTGTTTATGCGCTTTCTATTTTAATGACGGCTTTTGGGCTTTTAAGAAAACTTGGTGTAATCAATCTTTAAATTTCAATACAATTTAAAAAATTTCAAAACCGCTGCCGTTCATTTTTATTTAATTTTAAAGCATTAAAACTGATTTAAATTTCAAATGCAAACGATTTTAAGCCCCCATGGGGCTTACATAAAAATTTTTTTCTCGTTATAATTTAAACTAAAATTCACTCAAAGACCTAAAAAGCTTTGTTTTAAGGAGAAAAAATGTTTATGAATTTCATCAAATTTTTAGTTTGCTTGGCTTTAAGTATGAGCTTTTTGCACGCTGCTACGCCCAAAGATACGCTCATTGTCGCGGTTGAAAATGAGCCTGAGCGCATTAATCCTATATTTAGCGAAGATCACGACGCAGCCATAGGACAAGTTTTCTCAGGACTCACGCGCTTTGATGAAAATATGCGCTTAGCGCCTGATTTAGCGACTTCTTGGCAAGTCAGCAAAGACGCTCTTACTTATACTTTCAAGCTTAGAAATGACGCATTTTGGCACGATGAAACTAAATTTAGCGCAAAAGATGTTAAATTCACACTTGATTTGCTAAAAAGTCCTAGTTTAAATGCGCCCACAAAGGTCAATTTTGAAGCTATAAAAAGCGTTGAAATTTTAAATGACAATGAGCTTAAAATCACGCTTTCAAAGCCTTATCCTCCGCTTTTAGACGCACTTTCTTTAGGTATTTTACCCGCGCATTTGCTTGAAAATAAAGATATTAATACAGATGAGTTTAATCAAAATCCTATAGGAACAGGTCCTTATAAGTTTAAAGCTTGGAAAAAAGGACAATACATGAGTTTTGAAGCAAATGAGCGCTTTTATCTTGGCAAAGTGCAAACCAAAAAGCTCATTTTAAGGCATATTGCAGATGCAAATATCGCAAGCATTGAGCTTAAGGCAGGAAATATTGACGCTACACTTGTAAGCTTTGAGCTTGCAGATAGCTTTAAAAAGGATGCGCGTTTTACATTGCTTGTTGAAAAATCGGCTGATTATCGTGCTTTAATGTATAATTTGCAAAATCCCGTGCTTAAAGAGCGCGCCGTGCGCGAGGCACTAAATTACGCTGTGGATAGACAAAGCATTGTTAAAACTTTGCTTCACGGATTTGGAGAAGTGGCAAATGAGCCTTTGCAGCGAAACTGGGCGAGCTTTAAAGGCGCAAAAAAATTTGAATACAATCCACAAAAAGCCGCGCAAATCCTTAAAGACGCGGGCTGGGTCAAAAACAAAAACGGCATTTTAGAAAAAGATAAGCGCGAGCTTTCTTTTGAAATGTATGCGATGAGTAATGATGGCTTGCGCGTGGCGCTTGTGAATTTACTTAAAAGTGATTTTGCAAGGCTTGGCATTAAAACAACTGCCATAGCAAAGCCAAGTGGAAGCTTTGATTATACAAAAATCGATAGTTTTTTAGTGGGCTGGGGAAGTCCGTATGATCCTGATTTTCACACTTACCGCGTTTTTCACAGCACGCAAGATAATGAATGGGGCTGGAATTTTGGGCATTACAGCGATAAAACAGCCGATGAAGCCTTAGAAAAAGCACGCAACAGTCTTGATGAAAATATAAGAAAGGCTGAGTATGCGCGCTTTGCGCAGGCTTTAGAGAATAATCCAGCGTTTTTATTTTTGGTGTATTTAGACTATCCTTTGGTGTATGATAAAAATATCAAAGGCGTGAAGCCGCATATTTTAGGACATCACGGGGTAGGATTTACTTGGAATTTGTTTGAGTGGCAAAAGTAAAAGGCTAAAAAGGTGTGCGCTTTTGGCAATAAATAAATGGGAATTTAAAATTTGAATTAAAATTTTAAGCAAAATTTCAAAACTGCGGCGCAAATTTTGAAATTAAAGCACTCAAAAACAGGGGCTTAAAAAGAGATAAAATGATAAAATTAATTATGACTCGGCTTCTTTGGGCTTTTATTTTAATAGCCATTTTCAGCTTTTTAGCCTTTGTTATGATTCATCACAGCAAAGGCAGCGTGGTCTTTGCCGCTGCGCCACAAAATGTAAGCCAAGCCGTAAAAAAAGAAATTGAAAGCAATTTAAATTTAGACAAACCCTTGCTCGAGCAGTATTTTGCTTGGGTAAAAAAAGCTTTAAAGGGCGATTTTTCGCGCTCACTCATCAGTGGCGAAAGTGTTAATGCGCTTTTAAAAGAGCATTTGCCAAACACTTTGTGGCTCACGCTTAGTGCTTTTATCTTGCTTTTTGTGCTTGCTCTTTTGCTGGGCGTTTTGAGTGCTATGTTTGCAAATAGTCTATTTGATAGGCTTTGCAATGCCATTTGTATGAGCTTTTTTGCCCTGCCAAGCTTTGCGACTTCTTTGGCGTTGATTTTATTTTTTAGCGTTTATTTGGGCATTTTGCCAAGCTCTGGCGCCTTTGACATAGGCTTTGAAGATGATTTTTTAAATAAATTTGCGCATTTAATTTTGCCTGTATCGGCTTTGATACTTTCTCATTTGGCGGTATTTTTACGCTTTGTGCGCACAAGCTTAATGCAAAGTGCAAGTCAAATTTATATAGAAGCAGCTTTTGCAAGGGGTTTTAGTAAAAGGCGCATTTATTTTCATTTCGTGCTAAAAGACGCTCTAGCTCCTATTATCACATACTTTAGCGCAAGCTGTGTGGCTTTTATTATGAATGCTTATGTGATAGAAAGCGTTTTTGGCTATGCTGGCATTGGTAATTTAGTCATTCAAAGTGTGATTTTTAAGGACTATCCGCTCGTTTTAGCTGTGTTTGTTTTAAGCATTTTAGCTGCAGTTTTGATTAATCTCTTTGCTGAAGTGCTTTGTCAAATGCTCAATTCAAGGACAAGTTATGCTTAAAAATTTGCTGATTTTAAGTCCTTTTTTACTTTGTGCGCTCTTTACGATTTTTGTGCCTTTGATAAATAGCGAAAATGCCGATTTAACAGCACTCCATAGTGCTAGACTTGCTCCTAGTTTGCAGCATTTTTTTGGCACAGATTTTTTAGGTAGGGATTTATTTTTAAGACTTGCAAATGCACTTCGCACAAGTTTTTTAACGGGCTTTTTGGCTTCATTTTTAAGCCTAGTTTTAGCCATTTTTTATGTATTTTTAGCAAGGCTTACTTTTTATAATGCCTTTATAAGAGCACTTGATGCACTTTTAGCTCTGCCTGCTTTACTTGTGGTGATGTTTTGCCAGAGCTTTTTAGGGGGAAGTTTAAGCGTAATGATTGCTGTGATTGCACTCACTCACTGGTGTGTCATTGCTAAAAGCCTTGATAGCGAAGTTACACGTTTTAGCAAAAGTGATTTTTATCTTTGTGCTTTAGGGCTTGGAGCGAGCAAATTTAAGCTTTTGTGGCGCGAAGTGTTACCTGCAAGTGCGAATTTATTGCTTGTGCTTTTTATTTTAAATGTCGCACACGCTATCAGCAATGAAGCGACCTTAAGCTTTTTTAATTTAGGCGTGGGTGTGGGCGAAGCAAGCTTGGGCGTGCTTTTAAATGAAGCTTCACGCGCTCTTTTTATGGGGGATTGGTGGCTAATTCTTTTTCCTTTGCTTGCGCTTTTGATGATGATTTTACCGCTGCTTGCACTTGCAAATCTTTTACAAGATAGACTAGGGGTAAAACTTTGATAGAGATTAAAAACTTAAATGTGAGTTTTAAAGGGCGTGAAATTTTAAAAAATATCAGCTTTAAAAGCGATACAAATTTAGGCATTATCGGCAAAAGCGGCAGTGGTAAAAGCACGTTAGCTAAAGCTTTGGTGGGGCTTTTATCTAAAAATTTAAGCCTGAATGCAAATTGTTTAAATGTGCTTGAGTATAATCTTTTACAACTTGATAAAATGAGCTTTTTAAATTTACAAACACTTAGAAAGCGTGTGGCGTTTGTGTTTCAGGATGCTTTGGCAAGTTTTTATCCCTTGCTTGATGTGGGTGCTATTTTTGAAATTGCTCTAAAAACGCACACAAATTTAGATAAAAAAGCGCGCAAAGAGCTTACATTTTCTTATTTTGATAGTTTGAGCTTGGAAAATAAAGACTTGATTTGGCACTCTTATATTTATCAGCTTAGTGGTGGAATGGTTATGCGCGTGCAGCTAGCGCTTGCTTTGGCGTGTGGGGCTGAAATTTTAATCCTTGATGAGCCTACAAGCTCGCTTGATAGCAAAAATGCGCGTCTTATCACACAGCTTTTAGAAAGCTTAAATAAAAGGCTCATCATCATTTCACACGATCTTGATTTTATCAATGAGCTGTGTGATGAAATTTTACTGCTTGAAAAAGGTGAAATGATAAAATTTGCTTTGAAAGATGAGTTTTTTAAAACACCTCAAAAAACTTTTCAAAATATCACTACAAATTCCTTAAAAACTGCGGCACAAGATAGTAAAAATGAGCTTTTAAGAGTGCGAAATTTAAGCAAATTTTATGAGATAAAAAAACATTTTTACCTAAAAAAAGAAAAACATTTTATCTTTGAAAATCTCAATTTTAATCTCAATTTAGGACAAAATTTACTCATCAGCGGGCAAAGTGGCAGCGGTAAAAGCACGCTTGCTAGGTGTTTGGCTAATTTAGAATCTAGCAGTAATGGAAGAATTTATTTTAACAAAAAAGAAATTTCAAAGCTTAAATTTAGTGCACAAAGGGCTTTAAGAAAGGACATTCAATACATTTTTCAGGAGCAAAAATTAGCGCTTAATCCTTACAAAAAAGTTAAAAATTTGCTTTTTGAAGTGTATGATAATTTTAATATAAAGCCAAATTTAGCGCACTTAGAAGAACTTTTCACGCTTTTTGAGTTTAAAAAAAACTTGCTTGATTTAAAGCCTATTCAGCTTAGCGGCGGCGAAGCAGCTAGACTTGGGCTTTTGCGCGCTTTAATCTTAGAGCCCAAGCTTTTAATCTTAGATGAAATGACGGCAAATTTAGACCTTCAAACAAGCATAAAAATTTTAAATTATCTTCAAATTTTACAAAGCAAAAGCACTATAAGCTACATTTTCATCAGCCACAAACCAGAGCTTTTAAAAGCCTTTGAACCTAAAATTTTAAGCCTAGATTAATACTTAGCGACTTTAAAAATGAAAATTTTTTCTTTAAATAAGAAATTACAACAATTTGATATTCATTTAAAATTGAATAAAATCTAAAATTTACACAATCTTTAAAAAATATTTATAAAGTTTTATTTCTATGAAATTTTTTAAGCCCTTTTATGCTACAATTTCGATTCATTTATAGAATTTGCAAAGATAAAATCTTGCCAAATCAAATCCATTTATCAGAAAGGATTTTTATGTTAAGTTTTTTTCTCATACTGTTAAGCCTTGTCGCTGTTATCATCGTGGCTTATTATATTTTAAAAGCTTACAATCCTGTTTTTGTTTTCTTTCTCTCAGGTCTTATCTTACTCATCGGGGCTTTTTATCTCACAGGTGCTGTGATACCCGGATCTAAACTCAATGCCAACTCAAGCTTTGGTGCGACGCTTTTAGCCAGCTTTGTTTTCATCACAGATACTTTTAAAAAGCAGCTTGCTGGCGTGGGGCTTATCATTATGGCAGTGGCTGGCTTTGCAGGCTATATGAAGTATATCAACGCTTCGGCTAAGCTTGCGTATCTAGCAAATAAGCCTTTGGGGCACATTAAAAACAAATATCTTATTTTAAGCGGCGTTTTTGTCGTGGGTATGGCTCTTAAAATCGTGATTTCTTCTTATGCTGGGCTTATGCTTTTGCTTTTAGCATGCATTTATCCTGTTTTAATTTCTCTTAAAATTCGCCCTATCACAGCGGTGGCGGTGCTTTCCTTAATCGGCATTGATTATGGTCCAAAAGATGGCAACACAGTCCAGCTTGCCGGCATAGTAGGACAGCAAGATAATGTCGTCGGTGTGTTTTTAAACTATCAAATTTATCCAGTGATTGTTTATGTCGTGCTTTTAGCCATTTTAATCCCTTTTTATTTCAAATATATCGACGCTAGAGATGCTAAGAAAAATATCAAATTCGAAGAAGTAGAAATCCCTGAAATTGCCGATGTGAAATGCCCTACTTTTTATATTTTCTTTCCTTGGCTTCCTGTGGTGTTTTTGTTTGCGGCGTATTTTTTAAATTTCAAGCTCGATGTGGTAACCGTGATTTTCATCTCAATCGCTCTTGTTTTTGTAATCGAGTTCATACGCCACAAAAGCGCAAAGCCTTTGTGCGAGGGCATGGTCGTCATCTTAAAGTCTATGGCTGAAATTTTTATCTCAGTTGTTAGCATTATCGTGGCTGCTGGCGTTTTTGCAGAGGGCATCAAAGCCCTTGGTGGCATAGGCATTTTAGCAAGCGCACTTTCAAATTTAGGCGCTTCTGCGGTGATTTTAAGTATAGCGACTTTAAGCTTTATTGTGTATTTTGCCACAGTGATTATGGGCTCAGGTATTGCTGCTTTTCAAGCCTTTGGCAAAATCGCAAATGACATAGCACCAAAATTAGGCATTCCGCCTATCACGCTCGTTTTACCGCTTGAAATCGCTTCTTGCTTGGGCCGTTCTGCCTCGCCTATTGCAGGCGGTATCATTGCTTTGGCTGGCTTTGCAAAGGTGCCTCCCATGGAGATTATAAAGCGCACCATGCCATTTTTAATCATCGCGATGATAGCAAATATACTCACAGCTTGGTATTTAAGCGCCAAAGAAGTTCCTGAATATATGAAGCAAGCAGCTGTGCAAAACAGCACACAAGTTGTGAGATGATTAGCTTATTAAAATTTCATCATTGTATAAAATTTAAAATAAAAAAGAAATTTTAGAATTTAAATTTTTACTAAAAAACAATTTTAAAAACAGCGGCGCGAGTTTTGAAATTTAAAAGAATTGAAAAATTGTGTCATTGCGAGAAAATCCGCCAGATTTCGTGGCAATCTATAAATTTAATAAAAAATCAAAACCCTTGCCGCTGTTTTATAAATTATTTAAATTTAAAAGAACTTATAATAAATCAATTGAGTTTTAAGTGTTTAGCTTTTGAGTTTTTTCTTTAAAAAAAGCTCATTGATTAAAATCATCGCAACGCTTAAGTTTATAATAACGTCTGCCACATTGAAAATCGCAAAATTAAACCACTTGTGCCAAAAAAACATATCCACAACCCCGTCCCAAACGAAGCGGTCAAATAAATTTGAAAAACCCGCCCCAAGCATAAGAGCAAAGCAGCTTAAATGCGTTTTTAAAAAGCTTTTTTGATAAAAAAGATAGATTAAAAGCAAGATTAAAAGTGCTAAATGTAGGTATTTAAGGAAATGCTCTAAAAAGCTAAACATAGAAAAGGCAACGCCTTTGTTTAAAACAAGGCGCAAATCAATAAATTCACTTTGAAAAAGCCCCGCGTAAGCATAGCCAGCTTGTAAATGCGTGATAATGCTTTCAAAGCTTTGATTTGAAATGCTTGTTTGAAGCTCAAGGCAAAGTAGCTTAAAACCTTGATCAAGCACTAAAGCAAGAGCAAAAAACAAGGCAAATTTTAAAAGCTCTTTTTTACTCATAAAAGTTCTTTAAATTTAATGTTTTTAAGCCTTTTAAATGTTTTAAATTTAAGCTTTTTAAGACATTTAATTTTGAAATTTTAAAGCCTAAAATGAAGTTTTTTAAACGGCTTAAATTTAATTTTTTAAAAGCAAGAAGCCTTAAATTAAGGCTTATTTTTTTAAGCATTTAAGGCTTTCTTAAAAAACTCGACCACAGCTCTCATTTCTTTTTCAAGCATTTTTTCATTTTTAGCCTCAAGTAAAAGACGTATTAAATTCTCAGTGCCTGAGTAGCGAAAAAGACTTGCTATGCCTTTACTTTGAAGCTCTTTTTCAAGCTCTTTAAGCCCCTTTAACTTACTTAAATCTTTCTTTTCGCTGATTTTAAGATTGACAAGTTTTTGCGGATAAGGCTTTATAGCGCTTAAAATTTCGCTTGCTTTTTTCTTTTTTGTAAGCAAAAGTGCTGAAAATTGAAGCGCAGCGATAAGCCCATCGCCCGTTTTAGCATAATCGCTAAAGATGATATGCCCGCTTTGTTCGCCTCCAAAATTACCACCCAAAGCCTTGAGCTTTTCAAGCACGAATTTATCGCCCACAGCGCAAGTTTCAAGCCCTATACCTTGCTTATTTAAAAACTCCTTTAAAGCCCCATTACTCATAATGGTCGCCACCACGCTCGAGTTTAGCTTGCCTTGTTCTTTTAAAAACAAAGCTAAAACGCCAATCAAGCTATCTCCATTTGCCACTTCGCCCTTTTCATCGACAACCACAAGCCTATCAGCATCGCCATCAAATGCAAAGCCCACATCCGCACGCAGTTTTTTAACCTCAATGGCTAAATTTGAGGGATGAAGCGCGCCGCAGTTTTCGTTGATATTTAGCCCGTTTGGCTTGTCATTAAGCACGATAACTTCAGCGCCAAGCTCTTTAAATATGGTAGGAGCTACTCTATAACTTGCCCCATTAGCAACATCTAGCACAACGCGTAAATTTTTTAAAGTAAGATCCTTTGGAAAAGAATTTTTAATGCTTACAATGTAGCGTCCTATCACATCATCAATGCGCTTGCTTTGTCCTATGCTATCATCCGTGCTTTTTGCACTTTCTATAAGCTTATCATCAAAATAAATTTCTTCAATTTTACGCTCGCAATCCTCGCTTAATTTATTGCCATGAGCGTCAAAAAACTTAATGCCATTATCATAGTAAGGATTATGCGAAGCTGATATCATAATGCCCGCATCACAGCGCATATCTTCGGTTAAAAAAGCAATAGCCGGCGTTGGCAGCGGTCCTATTTGAATGACATTATAACCTATGGATGTAAGCCCGCTGACTATGGCATTTTCTATCATATAGCCGCTTCGGCGCGTGTCTTTGCCAACTAAGATATTGTTTGTAATGGATTTTTCTTTAAAAAAAATGCCCGCAGCCATTGCTAAACGCATCGCTAAAAAGCTATCTAAAAACTCGCCCGCCTTGCCTCGCACTCCGTCTGTGCCAAAGAGTTTTTTCATCATTATCCTTTATTTTACGTGAAATTTAATATAAATTTAAAATAAAATTATATGAAATTTAAACTAATCAAAGATGAATTTGTGCTTTAATCTCTTTAAATTTAACTGAATTTATTTTTAAAATGCTATGTTTTTTCTTGAAAATTAATGGATAAAATGGATGTAAATTCTTGGGTATGAATTTTATAAAAAGCAAAATTATTTTTAAAAATTGAAATTTAAGTTAAAATTTACTTAAATTTCAAAAGATTTTTAGCCTAGTAAGCCTTTTTATAGCATTTTACTTCTACTTTTGTAGCAGAGATTATCGTGGCATTATTTGCTTGTGGGGCGTAGTTTTCAACCTCTAAATACCTACCCACTTTTATGTCTTTAAAAGTGCCCTCATCAAAAAAATCTGTGCCAAAAATACCACAATTATCAAGCTTTACGCGCGTATGTGGCAGGATTTTAACGCGCACTTGCCCTTGATATAAAGATTCAATAAGCACGGTTTTATCCGCCTCACTTACTTCTATGATATTTCCTTGCAAAGCACTATCTGCAAGCAAAGCCGTGCTTAAAAAACTGGCTAAAATGCCTATTTTTAGGCTTAGTTTTTTAAAGTTTTTCATAAGAACTCCTTGAAATTTTTTAAAAATTATAAAAAACTTCTGTGAAGCGAGCGTGAAATTTCAAGTCATCACCAGCAGTTTTAAAATTTAATCAAATTCAATAAATTTAAAACAGCGGCGCGGATTTTGAAATTGCCACAAAAAAGATAATCTTTGTGTGGTAATGACAAGATTTTAAAATTATTTAAATTTCTAAGCTTGCAGCAATGTTTTAAAAGTTGTTTCAAAATCTAAATTTTAAATTTAAATCTTAAGGCTTTATTTCAAAGTCTTAAGATTTTTCTTATCATTGCGAAATTTATATTGCTACTAGAAAGCCTTTTTCTCATCATTGCAAGCGCTTGAAAACGCGCAGCAATTTATAATTTATTTATCATCAATAGTTTTTTAAAGTTTTAAATTTATTTAAATTTCAATAACAAAATTCATTGAAATTTAAATTACAAACTCTTTAAAATAGCATTTCATCTTCGCTGATAGAATGAATGCTTTTTTGTGGGAAAGGCGATTTTGGGGTGTAGTATTCTTTCTTGCCCTTATAAATGCCGCTTCTCACACCTGCTGGCACATCAAATTTGCGCTTTGTTTCTGGAAATTTGGCTATATATTGGGTTAAAAACTCCCTAAATACAGGCGCAGCCGTTCTAGCACCACCCTCACTTCGTCTCATCGGCTTGTTATTGTCATTTCCATACCAAATGAGTGCTTCAATTTCTGGCGTAAGTCCCGCAAACCAGGCATCAATACTATCATTACTTGTGCCTGTTTTACCTGCAATTTCTATACCAGCTACTCTTGCATTCATCCCTGTGCCGTGAGCGACAACATTTTCAAGCATATCAAGGGTGAGAAAGACCTGCTCGCTCTCGCTCACTCTGCGCGGCTCGTTTTTAAACTCCATAACAAGTTCGTTTGTATCGGCTCTTTTTACGCTCTTAATGATAATTGGCTCTTGCACAAGCCCTAAAGAGCCAAACATTGTATAAAATTTAGCAAAGTCAAGCACTGAAATTCCAAAGCTTCCAAGCACTATGGATAAATCAGGCGGCACCCTTTCAAAGCCCATAGCCAAAAGCTTATTATGAAGCACGTCAAGTCCTATGTCAAGGGCTAAGTTTATCGTGGCTAAATTCCTTGAGCCGCGCAGGGCTTCTTTCATCGTAATGAGTCCGCTAAACTCGCCTTTTGTGTAGTTTTTAGGCTTCCAGTCCTCATTATTTCCCGCGCCCCCTTCAAAAACACGCGAAATATCAGCCACTTCGCTCATCGGCGAATATCCCATATCAATAGCCACTTGATAAACAAAGGGTTTAAACGCACTTCCTGGCTGTCTTAAGCTTTGTGTGGCGCGGTTAAAATTACTTTTTCCATAATCGACCCCGCCTACAAGCGCTAGCACATCGCCATTTTGATGATCCATCACAACCATAGCCCCATTTAAAACGCTTAAATTCGCATCTTTATCGCGTTTTACGATCTCATCATAGCCAAAGCGCAGGGCATTTTGCGCCATATTTTGCACATCTAAATCAATGGCTAAATCCACCCTATATCCACCCGTGCGTAAATCGGGCAAAAGTGGCTCTAAGCGCTTTATCACTTCATCGACAACATAAGGCGAGACATTTTGAGTGAGCGTTTCATCGTAAATGATAGGCGTTTCATCCATTGCTTCGCGGTATTCTTCATCGCTAATCCAGCCTATATTGTGCATTCTTTGAATGACGGCATTTGCCCTTGAAAGCGATAAATTTAAATTACGCGTAGGATCATAGCTGCTTGGAGCCTTAGGAAGTCCTACTAAAATGGCGATTTCTTTTAAAGTTAGCTCATTTAAATCCTTGTGAAAATAGCCACGTGCTGCTGTTTTAACCCCGTAATATCCGTGTCCAAAAAAGATATGATTTAAATAACGTTCCAAAATTTCTTCTTTACTGAGCTTAAGCTCTAATTCATAGGCTAAAAGTGCTTCTTTAATCTTTCTTGTAAGAGTTTTTTCAGGAGTAAGCTCGGTGTTTTTAACAAGCTGCTGAGTAAGTGTGGAAGCTCCCTCAACTGCGCGTCCTGCTTGTATCATCTTAATAAAGGCTCTTAAAATTGCGTCAATATTTACGCCATTGTGCTCAAAAAATGCAGTATCTTCAATGGCAACAAGTGCTTCGATGAGACGGGGAGGTATATCTTTATACTCCACATAAAAGCGGTGTTCTTTGCCAAAAATATTGGCAATGAGCCTGCCTTCTCTGTCATAAATTTGTGTGCTTCGCTCAGGTTTGAAGTCCTTAAATACATAATTATTCACCCCAGCACTGCTAAAAAGATAAAAAACATAAATCCCACCTGCAATAATACAGAGCAAAATTAAAGAAAAAAGAAATTTTAAAATTCTCACAAATATGCCTTTAAAGTCGGTATATCAAGTCCTAAAGCAGCTTCAAAGCTGCCTATTTGTTTAGTTATAAACTCAGCGTGAAAACCCTCGCAAGCTATGCAGCCAGCTTTGTTTAAAAAGCTTTCACTCTCTATAAATTCAAGCATTTTTACTTCGCTAAACTCGCTAAATTCAAGTTTTGTCCTAGCTAGACTAGTGATCTTAAACTTAGGCGCATTCAAAAGAAAAGCTGAGTAAATAATGGCACTTTTTCCACTTTGAGCGCGCAAAATTTGCAAGGCTTCGTTTTTATCCGTGCTTTTTCCTAAAACCCTGCCCGCCTTAAAACCTGGCACACTCACCACGCTATCAGCAAATAAAACGCTGTCTTCATTTTCACAAAAGCCTTTAAAGCAAGGATTTTGCTTGTTTTTTCTAAGCTCATTATAAAACTGTGCTTCTTTTAAAAAAAGTACCCTTTGCACATAAATTTCTGGTGCTAAGTGCCTATCTATCATACTTTCATCATAGTTTAAAAAAATTTGCGTGAATGAAATTTTAGCATTTTTAAGTAAATTCGCACGCATTTTAGAACTTGAGGCTAGATAAAGCATTAAAGTGCTTTTAAAATAAGCTCTTTGGCTAAATTTAGCGCTTCATCAAGCTTATTTACATCCTTGCCCCCAGCCGTGGCAAAATCATCGCGCCCACCACCGCTTCCGCCTAAAAGCGTGGCGATTTCTTTGACGAGTATGCCCGCTTTTAAACTCACATTTTTAACACCAGCTGCGATTAATATTTTATCCTCTTTAAGCTCAAAAAGCACGCAAACGCCTTTTTCATAAGCATTTTTAAAATTATCAATCAAGGCTTTAATATCGCCCTTTGCCTTGCTAACGCACACACGCACGCCCTTGATCTCTTCAAATTTAAGCTCATTTGTACTCGCATTTTTAAGCTCGTTTTTAAGGCTTATTATCTCATTTTTAAGCCTTTTTATAGCACTTAGTGGCCCATTTGTTTTAAGCTCTTCTTTAAGATTTGAAATTTCATTTCTAAATTTTTTCGCATATTCAAGTGCTGCCTTGCTTGCCACTGCTTCAATGCGCCTTACTCCAGTACTTACGCCGCTTTCCTTTACTATATAAAAGCTTCCTATTTCAGCGCTATTTTTCACATGCGTGCCCCCGCAAAGTTCCTTGCTCGCACCTATGCTTAAAACACGCACTTCATCTTGATATTTTTCATTAAAAAGTGCCATTGCCCCGCTTTGCTTTGCCTTTTCTAAGCTCATAATTTCTAATTTTGCAGGCTCAGCCTTGATGATGAGCTCATTAACATATTCTTCAATTTGCGCTAATTCATCGCTACTTACAGGCTTTGCGTGCGTAAAATCAAAGCGCAGTTTATCAGCTTCTACTAAAGAGCCAGCCTGAGTAACGCTTTTGCCTAAAATTTCTCTTAAAGCTAGGTGCAAAAGATGAGTGGCTGAGTGATGGCGCGCGATTTGCTGCCTTAAATCCTTGTCAATCAAGGCTTCTAGGCTATCTCCTACCTTTAAATCCTCTTTGATTTCAATACGCGATAGATTGAGATTAAAAAATTTGTGTGTATCGCTGATTTTATTTTTTCCAAATCGCCCTGTATCAGCCACTTGACCGCCACTTGTGGCATAAAAAGGCGTGTAATCAAGCATTACCCAGCCACTTTGCCCTGTTTTAAGCCCCTGAACTCTCTTAAAATCATCATCTAAAAGGGCTAAAACCTTGCTTTTTTTCTCAAGCTCTGTATAACCCACAAAAACATTTTGCTTAAATTCTTCTAAAAGCTCTTTAAAATCGCCACTTATAGCCTTATCGCCGCTTCCTTTCCAACTTGCTTTGGCGCGCTCTTTTTGCTCATTCATCAGTTTATCAAATTGAGCCTCATCGACTAAAAGGCCTTTTTCTCTAAGCATATCAGCCGTTAAATCAAGCGGAAAGCCGTAAGTATCATAAAGCTTAAAGGCAACTTCGCCACTAAACACGCTCTTTGTGCGCGCTAGCTCTTCATTAAATATCTCTATGCCCTTTTCTATGGTGCTTAAAAAGCGCTCTTCTTCAAGCTTGATTTGTTCTTTAATATTTTGTTTTTGCTCGTTTAAATAAGTATAATGAGTGCCCATAAGCTCACAAACCACATCCACTAATTTATACATAAAAGCTTCTTTAAATCCTAGCAAATAGCCATGCCTCAAAGCCCTGCGTAAAATGCGGCGCAAAACATAGCCCCGCCCCTCTTTATCAAAGCTCACACCTTGAGCGAGCAAAAACACGCTTGATCTTATATGATCAGCTATCACACGAAAGCTAGCCCCACTTTCATACTCGTAAGTTTTGCCGCAAAGCTGGGCAATTTTTTCAATGATAGGCATAAATAAAGAGCTGTCAAAATTGCTAAATTTACCCTCTTTTATCGCCATAACGCGCTCAAGCCCCATACCTGTATCAATGCTAGGCTTTGGCAAGGGCGAGAGCGTGCCATCTTTACTTCTTTCATACTGCATAAAGACTAAATTCCAAATTTCAAGGAAGCGATCACCATCTCCGCCCATATAATCTTCTTCGCTCTTAAAATGCTCTTCTCCTTGGTCATAAAAAATCTCACTACAAGGACCACAAGGACCTGTATCACCCATTTGCCAGAAATTATCCTTATCACCAAATTTATAAATGCGCTCTTTTTCAATGTGTGCTTGCCAAAGCTCATAAGCTTCATTGTCGCTTTCATGCACGGTTACATAAAGCCTATTTTTAGGCAGTTTCAAAATCTCAGTTACAAATTCCCAAGCATAAGCGATGGCTTCTTTTTTGAAATAATCGCCAAAGCTGAAATTTCCAAGCATTTCAAAAAAGGTGTGATGGCGCGCTGTGTAGCCGACATTATCTAAATCATTGTGCTTGCCACCAGCTCTTATGCAGGTTTGACAGCTGGTTTTACGAGGCGGTGTAGGGCGTGGTACTTCTCCTGTGAATATGCTTTTAAAAGGCACCATTCCAGCATTGACAAAAAGCAAGCTCGCATCTTCAGGCACGAGTGGAGCCGATGGGGTGATTTCATGGGCTTTTTCTTTAAAGAAATTTAAATAAGCCGCTCTGACATCAAAAATTTCATTTAAATTTTGATTATTTTTCATAAATTTTCCTTGAATTTTCTTTGTGTAATGATAGCAAATTTTATTAAAGCTTTTTAAGGCAGTGTTTAAATTTATCTAAAAAAATTATCAATGTGTTTTTGCATAAGCTTTGCATCTTCTGTTTGATTGATTTCATTTCTAAAGCTAGCAGCTTCTTTAAAGCCCTTAGAATACTGGTGCAAATGCTTTCTAAATAGTCTTATAGCAGCGTTTTTATAGTGCCTTAACATCGCTTCAAAATGATAATTTATAATTTCTCTTTTTTTGTCTAAATTTGGCTCTTTATTTTCTTTAATATTATAAAAAATCCAAGGATTTCCAACGCTTGCACGCCCTATCATCAAGGCATTTGCCCCACTTAATTCTAAAGCTTTTTTAGCATTTGTGCTGTTTATATCTCCATTGATAATCACAGGGATTTTAAGCACCTTGCAAGCTTGCATAACGCTTGCCCAATCCGCACTACCGCTATAAGCTTGCGCTCTGGTGCGTGCGTGAATGGCTACAAAGTCAGCTCCGCCGTCCTCGCAAGCCTTAGCAATGAGTGCGGGATATTTTTCATCAAAGCCTAGTCTAAATTTCACGCTTGTAAAAGGTTTTTTGCTGTGCTTTTTAATCGTTGAAACGATGATTTTAAGCCTTTCTAAATCTTTAAGCAAGGCTGAGCCGGCGTTTTGCTTCACCACCTTTGGCACAGGACAGCCACAGTTTAAATCAATGCCGTCAATAAAATCAAGCTCATTTATCATTAAAACTGCTTTTTTGATAATTTCTTTATCGCTTCCTGCAATTTGGACTATAAAAGGGCTTTCAAGCTCGTCTTTTTCAAGCATTTGAAGGCTTTTTTTGCTCTCAAAAACAAGGGCATTTGCGCTAATCATCTCGCTTACTGTCACATCAGCGCCAAATTTTTTAACCACGCTTCTAAAGGGCAAATCGCTAAAGCCTGCCATAGGGGCTAAAAAAAGTGGGGTTTTGCTAAAATCTATCATTTTTAATCTTTAAAATTTCAAAACTCAACTTGAAAATTAATCACACAATAAGGCGGTTTAAATCGATTTTTAAATGATTATTTCTAGCTAAAAGCACAAGCTTGAAATCTTCTAAATTTGGCTTATTTTTAAGCTCAAGCTCTAATTCATCATAATTTGAAAACTCTGCTAAAATGTATAAATAAGCCTTAAAAGCTTCGCCATTATTATTTTTTAGCTTTTTAAAGAGCGCAATGAGCGCATCAGGGCTGAATTCTTTAGCCGAGATTTTAGCCGCGCTTACAAACTCACTTTCATTAAAATTTGCTTCTTTTAAAAAGTTTTCAAAGTCCGTGATATCCATTTTTAAACTTTTGTTTTCAAATCTTTTCAAAAGGCTTTGAATTTGATTTTTTTCAAGCTTGATTTTTAAGCTTTTAATTTGCTCTAGGCTTCCTTTTTCTAGCACTTCATTTAAAGAAATTTCATCTAAGCTATCATTCATCTGCGGCTTTGATTTTATCCTTAAAAATGCCTTGTTTTCATCACTTAAAAGCTCGTTTTTTTCATTTAAAAGATTGATTTTATTATCCAGCAAAAGATGAAATTTTTTCAAATTTAAAGCCTTGCCCGCCTTAAGATTTGAAAGTGTGTCAATGACTTCATTAAAAGTATTAAAATTTGGGATTTTTTCTTCATTTTTAAGCCCAACCATAAGCTTTGCAGCCTTGTTAAACTCACTTGTTTTAAAGCCTAATCTTGGCTCTTTTTCAAGCAGCAAATCGCTTGCAAAACGCTCTAAAAGCTTAGCGTCACTGTAAAAATTCTTATACTTTAAATAATTTAAAAAAGCGTAAAAACTCATATGTAAAAGCGCAAAAATCAGCGCAAAAAGTGCAGGTAAAAGTAGCCAAATCGCCACAGGCAAGGTATAGCTAAAGCCCCACACATTTAGCGTGTATTCAGCACTATTTACATAAAAGAAAAACGCGCCCAAAATGACGAGGTATAAAACCGCGCAAAAGATGAATAGTCTTATTCTCATTGATTTTTCTGCCTTTCTTCAACAATTTGGCGGCACATTATGCAGTATCTTGCAAAAGGCTTGATTTTAAGCCTAGCTATGTCAATATCTTCACTGCAAAGCTCGCAAATTCCATAAGTTTTGTCTTTGATTTTTTCTAAGGAGTGCTTGATTTCTCCAAGCTCACTTTTTAAATTTTCGCTGATTTTAATATCAATTTGTGAGCTTGTATCAATGATAGAAAAATCAGCGCTATCATTAGGCTCGCTTTCATATAAAGCTGCGATTTCATTGGCATTTTGTCCAAGCTCGCTTAAAATGATTTTTCTTCTATCTTGCAACATTTTTTCAAAAAAAGCTAATTTTTGTTTATCCATTTTTATCCTTTATGATAGGGGTGATTTTTTTGTATGCAAAAGGCTCTATAAATTTGCTCTAAAAGCACTATTTTAGCAAGGCTGTGAGCTAGTGTCATAGAGCTTAGACTAAGAGCAAAATCAAAACTTTTGATAAATTCTTTATCAAGCCCGTAAGCTCCGCTAATAAAAAAAGAAAGTTTGCTTTTGTGCTCTAAAAGTTTGGCAAATTCGATACTTGAAAGGTTTTTCCCCTCTTCATCTAAAATCACACAATAGCCTTTTTGATAAGGCTTAAAGGCTTCTTCATAGGCTTTTAAAGCTTCATTTTTACCAAGTTTTGCGGCTTTTGAAATTTTATTATTGTTTAAGTTGATTTCTTTAATGCGGGCGAAATTTGAGATTAAAGCCATGTATTTTTGTGAAAGCTTTTTAAATTCTTCGTCTTTTTTTTCTATATAAATGAGACTAACTTGCAATTTTAAGCCTTAGAAAAAAGTTTTAAAAAATCACTTATAAATTGCTTTTGCTCGCTTCTTGGCACGATAGCATCGATGAGTCCATGCTCTAGCAAAAACTCAGATCTTTGAAAGCCCTCAGGCAAATCAGCCCCAATAGTCTGCTTAATCACCCTAGCACCTGCAAAGCCTATAAGCGCGCCAGGCTCAGCTATAATGATATCGCCTAAAAAGGCAAAGCTCGCACTCACTCCACCCATCGTAGGATCGGTTAAAAGGCTGATATAAGGTAACTTCTCAGCATCCAAAAGCTTTAAAGCCGCCGCAGTTTTACTCATTTGCATTAAAGAAAAGGTGCTTTCTTGCATTCTAGCCCCGCCAGAAGCACAAATGATTAAAAGTGCGCTTTTGCTAGAAATCACTCTTTGCACCGCGCGCACGATTTTTTCGCCCTCAACTGAAGCTAAACTACCACCCATAAAAGCAAAGTCAAAGACAACAATTTGCGTTTTAATACCATTGATTTTGCATTCTCCGCTAATTGCCGCGCTCTTGCGCCCTGTTTTTTCTTCACTCTCGCTCAAACGTTTTTTATAAGACTTGCTATCGACGAAATTTAAAGGATCAATGGCTTCTAAATCCTTGTCAAATTCCACAAAACTATTCTCATCGCATAAAATTTCAATACGTTTAAGCGGAGAAATTCTCATATGAAAGCCGCATTTTGGACACACGCTGAGACAATTTTCAATCTCTTTATAATACATCAAGCTATGGCAATGCTCGCATTTTACCCAGTGATTAGGTGCTTCGCTTGGACTTGCTTGCTTGCGTCTAATGCCTGAAAAAATATCTAAAAAATTCATTCAATCCCCAATTTAAAGCTTTTCAAGGCTTAAAATCTCGTGCCTAAAGTGAATTCAAAGCTGTTTGTTTCATCGTAAGATTTTTTATTTAGCGGTTTTGCAAAAATGAGCTGCAAAGGACCTATTGGCGTAATCCATTCTAAAGTAACACCCGTAGAATAGCGCTGAATTTGAGTCAAATCATTTTGCTCGCCTATCATACCATAGTCAAAGAAAAGCGCCCCGCGCAGCTTAATCCTGTCGATGATAGGAAAAGAAAGCTCCACAGAGTTATTAAAGGCGATTTTACCGCCTGTTTCAAGCTCTTGAATCGGCACGCCATTACTATCTCTAAGTTTAGGGCTGATCGTGCGGCTTTCATAGCCACGAATTGAATTGATACCGCCTAGATAAATTTTTTGATTGATAGGAAGTTCGCCGTTATTGTATTTACCCCAAACCTTGTAAAAATTGGCTTTATAACGATAAATTAAATCCATACCGATATAATCTTTTAGCCCTTGATAAAAATTAAAACTCGAGTTTGATGAAGTGAATTTTTGATCCCCACCAGCTCCTGCTAGCTCAAGACTCGTTGAAGCGATAATGCCTTTTCTTGGCAGATAATAATCATCCGTGTTATTGAAAGAAATCGCCGGCGTAAACGAGCTTTTAACGCTTTTTCCCTTACGATAACCTTGCAAAATCAAGCTATCGCTAAGCTTATAGATATTATCATACTCGAGATTATAGGTTAAAGACGCACTGAAATAGCGCCAAAACTGCCTGCCTATAGTAATATCAAAGCCTTGAGACTTTTCGCTATAATTGTTCCAGTCATAATCATTGGCATAGACATTACCCCCCAGTGAATAAAGCGAGTCTCGCAAGCGCGGATTTACAAGCCCTATACGTCCAGAAAGATAATCATCGCTTTTATCGACACTTACAATGCTTTTCATCCCTGAGCCAAAGATATTATTATCGGCTAAACTCACATTAAGCAAAAGTCCATCTGTGGAGCCATAACCTATACCCCCAGTGATAGAGCCTGTTGAGGCTTCTTTGACCTCGACAATTAAGTCCATATGCGTGTCATCGACTTTTTCTTCTTTAATGTTCACATCATCAAAATAAGAAGTCCTTTTTAAAGCATTTGTAGAATCTTGCAAATCGCTTTTATGATACAAATTTCCCTCGGTTACAAAAAGCTCTCTACGCACGATTTTATCAGCGGTGCGCGTGTTTCCTGTGATGATGACATTTCTTATATAAACTTGTTGATTTGGAATGACTCTAAAATGAATGGCGACCTTGCCCTCAAGCTCATTTTTTTGGATATCTGGGATGACCTGAGCGTAGGCATAGCCTAAATTTGCGGTATCTGTTTGTAGGGTATTTATATCAGCTCTTATTTTTTCGATATTTGCGATTTTACCCACTTTTGAGCTTAAATCTTTGATTTTCTTTTGATTTTCTTCATCGCTGAATAAGGGATTTTCAAGGCTAATGCTTTCAATTTCATACCTTTTGCCCTCTTCTATAAAATAACTTAAATCCGCTTTATAAGTGTTTGTATAAGTCTTTAAAAACGCAGGGCTTACTTTCGCGTCTAAATAGCCTTCTTTCATATATTCATCACTGATTCTAGCGCTATCATTAGGAAGCTCGAAAATTTTAAGCGCACCATCATTGCGCCCCCACATCCAGCCCATAAATTCGCGTTCTTTATTGGCTATTACAGGTTCGACATCGCCATAATCTAAATTTTTACTGCCGCTTAAATGCACCTTTTCTATCGTAATACTCTCGCCACGATTGACGATAAAATTAAGCTGCAGGCCGCTTGCATTACTCAAATGCTCAGTATTTGTCTCTACAACGGTGTCAAAATAGCCTTTAGACTCATAAAAAAGCTTGATGCGCGTGGTAGCTTCTTTCACGCTAGCTTCATCGTATAAATAACCCCTTTTAATACCTAAAATGCTGTCAATTTGCTTTCTATCATTGCTTGCAACGCCTGTTATATTGATACGCGCAATGGTTTGCTTTTCTTTGAAGTCAAATACCAGTGTGCCGCCTTTTTGCGTCACGATGATATCGCTAAAATAATTTTGTGCAAATAAATTCAAAATCGCTGCATTGATCGCTTCTGAGTTTAAGTTTTGTCCTATTTTAAGCCCTGAAATTTGCAAAGCACTTTCATTTGAAAGCTGATGAAGTCCTTTAAATTCGACATTTTCAAGTACCAAAGCGTGCGCTAAAGAACCAAAAACTAAAATCATCGAAAAAATCACATAAATTTTTCTCATTCATTTGCCTAAATTTTAAAATATTAAAGCCATAATCTTAGCCAAAAAAGATAAATAAATCATAAATTCTCACTCAAGCCCTTGGATAAATTTTCTTAAAATCACGCCATCAGCACCCAACTCATAAGCTTTTTTTAAGTCTTTAAAGTCTTTTACGAGCCATAAAATTTTACTATCAAAAAGATAAAACTCAGCCATTTTACTCGCTGTTTTAATGAGCTTTTCATCATCAAAGATGATAAAACTTGCCCCAAAAGCATTACTTAAAAGCACCTCATCTTCATTTTTAGCAAAAATTGCAAATTTTAACTCATCTTCTTTAGCCTTTTTGATGAAATTTTCATCAAAAAAATAGCAATTTATCGCATCGTCTTTAAAATTTAGCACTGATTTTGGCTTAAAAAAAGCATAAGTTTGTAAAAGATCGTGTCCAAAAATCAGCATCAATGCCCGCCTTTATGTAAAAAATAAAGTCCCACGCAAAGCGCTAAAATCGAGCCTGCAAGATAAGTCATATCAAGTATTGAGCTTAGCTTCATTTGAAGCACTCTTTGGAAAAAATTGACCACCAAAACCATAATGATGACCTTAGCAAGCTTATCTTTGAGCTGATCTAGGCTATGAACTTCAAGGACTTTGCTTTGCTTGCTCTGCTTAAAGCTTTCGATCTCGCTGATGAAAAGCTCATAAATTCCAAAAGAAAAGATAAAAAGCACCAGCGCCATTAAATACAAATCCACCGCCCCGATAATGAGCCCTACGATATCTTCGTGCAAATCAATCGTCGAGTTTGGCAGCACAAAATAATCAAAAGTATAAACTAAAACCTTGATGACATCATAGCTTGCGATAAAAAAGAGCAAAAATGCCCCCACAAGCCCAAAAATCACGGGTAAAAGTGTTACAAAACGACTTTTAATGAGTAAGTTTTCAAAAAATTTCTCAAGCATAAAACGCCTTTCAGTCTTTTAAATTGTCTTCAATAAGCCTAAATTTAAAGCTTTATCCACTCTAAAGCGATGCGAACGGCATTTGTAGCAGCACCCACTCTTATTTGATCGGCCACGCACCAAAGATGAAGCACCTTTTTATCGCTCAAATCAGCCCTAATGCGCCCCACATAAGTTTCATTTGTATCGCTTGTGTGAAGGGGCATAGGATATTTTTTCTTGGCAGGCTCATCAATGATTTTAACCGATTTTGCCTTTTTAAGCGCTTCTAAAGCCTTTTTAATATCCACTTCTTTTTTAAAATGAAGCGTGATTACCTCGCTGTGAGAGCGAAGCACAGGCACACGCACGCAAGTGGCTGAAAGAGCAAATTTTTTATGTAAAATTTTTTGACTTTCATTCACCATTTTAAGCTCTTCTTTTGTATAGCCATTATCAACGAACTCATCAATTTGCGGGATTAAATTGAGCGCTAAAGTGTGCGCAAAAACCTTTGGCTTGAAGCTGTCTAGCTTAAATTCAAAAAAGCTTTGAAGTGCTTTTACAAGCTCTTGCATGCCCTCTTTACCCGCCCCGCTAGCTGCTTGATAGGTGCTTACATCCACTCTTTTAAGATTAAATAGCGCGTCAAGGGGCTTTAAAATATGCACCATTTGAATGGTTGAGCAATTTGGATTAGCAATGATACCTGTTTTTTTATAAAGCTTGATATCTTCAGGATTGCACTCAGGCACGACTAAAGGCACATCTTTATTCATTCTAAAATGACTTGTGTTATCAATCACCACAGCCCCGGCCTGAGCGGCGTATTTTGCAAACTCAGCCGAAACGCTGCCGCCCGCACTAAAAAAAGCAATATCCACAGGATTGTCTTTAAAAACCTTAGCCGTGAGCTCTTCAACGACATATTCTTTGCCCTTAAACTCGACCTTTGAGCCAGCACTCTTAGCACTTGCAAGAAGCAAAATGCTATCAACTGGGAATTTAAGCTCAGTCAAAACATTCAAAAGCTCCTCGCCCACAGCTCCAGTAGCTCCTACAATGGCGATTTTATAAGCTTTTTTCTTTGTTTTTGCACCGCTTTTTAACGCGCTTTTTTCGCTTTTTAAGCTCTTATTTTTTAAAGTTTGCGCCGCTGTTTTAGAAGTTTTGACACTAGAGTTTTGAGTTGAATTTAAATTTGAAGTCGCTTTTGTTTTTAAGCTACTTTTTTCTTTTTTTACCGCCATTTTACACTCCTAAATTACTCATTTTTTCTTTAAATTTAGCCTCGCTAAGCCCTAAAATTTCAGCCGCTTTGGCTGTGTCGCCTTTAGCTTCGTTTAAGGCTTCATTAAAAAGTTCTTTTTCTAAGTTTTTCACGCTTTTTTTCGCACTCCTTGCTTCGATAAATAAATCTTTGCTTGAAATCTCGCTGTTCTCGCTTAAAATCGCTGCTCTTTGCACGAT
>CAKVAF010000003.1 GCA_934718785.1 uncultured Campylobacter sp.
TTAGAGTTTTATCGCAAACAAGAAAATAATCAATTTTTTGAAATAAAGCATCCAATTTATAATGATATAAAAACAATAGCTATATATTCATCTATAAAAGAAGCTCAGGCAATTCAATATGAATTTTTATTTTTTATAGATCAAAACAATCAATATCCATGGATTTTGCTTTCTTCTATTGATTCTCCAACTTATGCTATTACTTCTGATGGTATTTTTCATATAACACATATTGAAACTCTTGGTGTATTTGGACTTAATTTTATAAAAAATTGGATTTGTGAAATTTTAGAAAATATAGAATTATTTTTCAAAGATATCACTTGGGGGTATAATTTACAAGATCCTTTTCCTTTACATTATTTTTATGAAAATTTATGCTATTTTTATTTACTCAAAACAAATAAAAATATTGCAGACACTCCAAGCTTCTTTATACCTAAAAAATATGTCAATAAAAAAACAAATAATGAAGTCTATATTATACCAAAATGTTTTGGAAATCAATATATTCAAGTACCTTCTTGGTATGTCGTTAATATGGGTAAAGAAGTCTATCAGGAATCTATGCAGGATTTTGATGAAATAGTGCAAAAAGATAATGAAAAATATGATTTAAAAATATGGCTTAGTTTAACAGCAACTGACTGGGGTAGTAAAAGATGGATAGAACAAATTGAAGGAAGTGTAAATATTATTAATCAACTATTAAAATATTTTCAAAAAATTAAAATTTATTTTGATGGAATAACTGCTCTTGAAAATTCTGAAAATGACACACCATTTGATTTTAATAGTAAAAAATCGACAGAGGTTGAAATAAAACTACTTAAAGCTATTGAAACATATAGTAATACGAAAAGATTGGATATACAGTCTTTAAATTCGCTTACTTTTAGACAAAAAGTTTGTTATTGCTCTACAGTAGATATATGTATAGCAGAACCCGGTTCAGCAGGTATAACTCCGAGTTTATGTTGTCAAAAACCTTGTATACTTTTTGGAAATTATGCATATTTATATTGTAGTAGACTTTGCCATGTTGTAAAATACTCTAAAATAATCGATCCTTATTTTATAAAACTTTCTCCAAAAAAAGAAGTGGCTTCATGGGAAGGTCTTCATCCTTACCACATTCCTTGGCAATATATTTACAATTTATGTGCAGAAGTTCTGGAAGAACTTAGTCGTGATGGTAAATTAAGCATTGACAACCTTAAAATGCATAGGCTAAAAATTCCAAAAGTAGATATCATAGCTAAAAAATATGATTTATCTTTAAAACAAAAAGAAATCGATGAAAGATTGCAACAAAATAAAGAGAAATCAAATGATAAATTTTTAAACTTCTTAGCAGAGGAATTTATCAAAAAAGATGATTCTATTAAGGGATTAGAAAACGAAAAAGAACATTTAAATAAACAAATTGAGTTTTTACAGGGTGAAATTATAAATCTTAACTCTATCCCACAACAAATTGCAAGAGAAGATCTTAAAATCAAAAAACTTCAAGTGAAAGAACTGGAGAAAAAACTGGGTTTAAAGCTTTCTAAACTTGAACCGCGCGTGAATTTAGTTTTAAATAAGAATTTAAAAACTTCAGCAGTTGTGCGTGTAAGAAATCATTTAGCTTATAGGCTTGGTGCGGCAATTATAGTTTGTAATAAAAGTTTATTTGGGCTTTTAAGCTTGCCTTTTGTGCTAAGTTTTATCAAGGCAAATTATAAAAAAGAGCAAAACGCCTACAAGGTTTTAATCAAGCAAAGACCTGATCTTAAATTGCCAAATTTAGAAACTTACGCAGATTATCAAGCGGCTTTAAAAGAAAAAGAGTGTTTGACTTATAAACTGGGCGAAGCGATGATGAGAGCAGATAAAGCTTGGTATAAAGGCGGATATGTGAAATTTTATTTTGAAGCCAAAAGGCTTGAAAGAGAATTTAATCTATAAAAGAATATAAATTCAAATAAATAAAATAGAATTTTTTCATTCAAATTTTAAATTTGAATGAAAATTCTATATTTTTAAGTAATCTAAGCAATCGCCTTTTTAGCCTGCTCGACAATCTTAGCAAAAGCGTTTAAATCATTCATCGCTAAATCGGCTAAAACCTTTCTATCAAGCTCGATATTTGCTTTTTTAAGAGCGTTCATAAAGCGTGAATAAGAAATGTCATTGAGCCTGCAAGCTGCATTGATACGCACGATCCAAAGACGGCGAAAATCGCGTTTTTTACGGCGTCTATCGCGGTAAGCATAGACCAAGCTTCGCTCTAGCTGCTCCTTAGCCTTTCTAAAATGCTTCCTGCGCCCACTATAAAAGCCTCGCGCTAGTTTTAATACCTTTTTATGTCTGCGGCGTCTTACTGTTGCCTCCAAGGCTGTTTTTCGTAAAATTTTTATTTTTTATACCTTGAAATTTCCTTTAAATTTAAAACTCAATTGAGCTAAAATCAGTGCAAAAAGTGCGCAAAAAAGTATCATCAAGCACACACCAAGTCCAAAAGAGCGCACCGCATTTGTCGCACTTAAAGTGAGCAAAATAAAAGAAATAAAGCTCGTCGCACTTGCTAGCAAAATCCCTAAAACACGCGCTTTAAGCTTGTGAGAACTTAAAGCAAAAAGCATATAATCCACACCCACAGCCCCGCCTAAAATCAGCGCAAAAATCACAAAAATATTAAACTTAAAGCCCAAAACAAAAAGCACAAAAAGGCTCAGCGCATTCGCTAAAAAGAGCATAAAAAGCATAGTGCTAGCACGAGCTAGCCCAAAAAATACCCACAAAAACACAAAAGCAAGCGCATAAGCAAGAAGCTTAAGATAAATCGCACTTTGTTTAATCTGACTAAAATACTCATTAATTTGCTCGCTGATATTTAAAATTTGCGCGTTAAAGGAGTTTAAAATCTTAAAAAATTCATCATTTTTCTTTGCATTTTGCACAAAAATCACGCTTTTTAAATCATCATTATCTGCTAATAAAAATGCGTTAAATTGCTCGTTAAAAGGAGTTTTTAAAAGGCTTTGAAGCGTGATTTCATCTAAGTTGATTAAATTTAAAAGCGCGTTTTGAATGTCTTTTTTGCTAAAGCCGAATTTCAAAGCCTTGTTTAAAAAATCTTCATTTTCTAAAAGCTCTTTAAGCCTTGATTTGATAGCACTTTGTTCGTCATTGCTTAAAAAAAACTTACTTAAAGCATCAAAATCACTGATTAAACCAGCTTTTAAAAGCGCTTCTAACAAAGATTTTTCCTTAGCAAGCGAACTTTGATGAAGCAGTATAAGCTCAGCCTTTATATCTTTTTTCAAAAGCCTTAAAAAAAGCTCGCTATCTTTTAAAAACGCGCTATCAAGCCTTGCATAATCTTTAATATCATCTTTAAAATCACTGCTTAAAAAGGCGTAAATTCCAAAGCTTGAAAGTATGATTAAAAGCGTGAAAATGAGCTTTAAAACGCGGGGTTTTAGGGCTTTTAAGATTTTTAAAATAATAAATAAAAAAGCCTTAAACAAAGGCTTTGAGTTAAATTTCTCGCCTTTTAAGAGCAGGGGCAGTAAAAAATAACTTGCCAAAAATGCCGCAATAAGTGTAAAAATAGCAATCACAGCCACTTCTTGCAAAAGCTTCATCGGCGCACTTAAAAAAAGTGCATAACCGCTACAAGTGATGAAAATACCGAGCAAAAAAAGCCTTTTAACGCGTCTAATGCTTGAAATTTCAACCACGCGCCCTTGATTTAAAGCCAGCCAATGCAAAGCAAAATCAAGCACCAATCCAGCCAAAGCCGTGCTGATAACAAGACTTATTAAATGAAGCTCGCCAAATACAAAAAAGCCAGCACTTAGTCCAAACAAAAGGCTAAAAATCACCACACTAAAAAGCTTGATAATCCTTAAATTCCCAAAGGCAAAATAAAGCAAAATGCCTAAAAATACAATCGAAAGCACACTCATATAAAGGCTTTCACTCTCGCCACTTGCCTTGCCAGCGCTTGCATAAAGTGCGCTAGAATGTATCAAAAGCTCGCTTTGACGCACTTTTGCTTGCTCTTTTGCCACGTTATAAAACTCAAGCAAGGCTAGATGATTATCATTTGACTTTAAAACAGCGCGCGCGAAATAATAGCGCTTTTCATTAAGCTGAGCATATAAAGTCTGCGTGGATAGATCGAATTTCAAAGCATTTGAAGTGTTTAAAAAACTTGAATGGCTTGAAAAATCAAACAAATCATCACTCAAAGGCAAGATACGCACGCCAAAAAAGGCACTTTTTAAGCCCTGAAGTAAAAATGCTTGTGGATTTTTCAAAAGCTCATGCGCGCTTGTTTCATCAAGGCTTGCGATTAAGCTTTGCTTTAAAACAGCGCGAAAATCAGTGTTTAAGCTTAATGTGAAGCTTTCAAAAAGATCGCTTTTTAACGCACTTTGCTCTAGGCTTTGAAGCAGGGCTAAATCAGGGCTTAAGAGATTAAACTCAAGCGCGTTTTTTTGACTTTGCGCGTTAAAAGCTTGCGCGCTTTCATTATCCAACTCTAAAAGCTTGTAAATATCGCTTTGAAGGTATTTTGAGCTAAAAATGATAAAGCCAAGCATTAAGAGGCTTAAAAGAAGAAAAATAAGCTTGATAGCGCGCTCTTTAGGGCTTTGAGCTTTTAAATTTAAAGGCGCGTGAAAATTTGGCGCGGTTTTAAATGAGTTTAAATTTGATTTTTTAGAGCTTAAATCTTTATTTTCAGGCATTTTTGTTAAATCTCGCTAAAAATATTTTGCGTGATGTCGCCGTTTTTTTCTATCAAAATCACTTTTTCAACGCGCTTTGAGCCATAAATTTCAATTTTTGTAAAAATTTTTTGAAGCACTAAATTTAAAGGCTCAAGCTCTGCGCTCCAAGCGTTTTTATCCCCTTTAAGTGTGATTTTAAAGCTTTTTTGAAGTTTATCAAAATCAAGCTCTATAATGTCTAAAAACAAGCTTTTATCATAGTCTTTACTCTGCTTGATCCAATCATTATTTTCAAGCACGAAAACACCGCTTTCATCCATTTTCAGCTGCTGATTTATAGGGCTTTTGATATGATAAAATAAGCTTTTGTTTTCAAGCTTAAAATCTCCCGAGCTGACAAGCTCTTTTTCAAAGCCTTGAATTTTTTTAATTTGTGTGAAAGAGCCTGCAATTTTTTGATGTTTAAGATAGCTCAAATCTTCTAAATTTAGCGCATTTAATAGGCTAAGATGAATGAGAAATAAGATTAAAATATTTAATTTTTTCATTGTTTTTCCTTAGTAAATTTTGTAGATTGCCACAAATTTGCTTGTGCAAATTCTTGCAATGATGAATTTGTTAAAATTCAATGCAAATTTAAAAACATTCAAAAGCTTGCGCCTTTTTCGGTAAATTTTTTAAAAGCTTCTTGCAAAGCTTTTGGCAAATTATAGCAAGTTTCTTTACTTTCTATCATCACTGCTACTTGCGCGCTGTTTGCCACGCAAAGTTTTGCGCCTGTGTCATCTTTTAGATTGTAACGAAATTTTAAAAAGCTATCAAATTCAAGTAAAATGACTTCTACTTCAAAGCTTTGATTGAAAAAAATGGGCTTGATATATTTGATATCAAATTTCACCACCGGCAGCACAAAGCCCTTTTCTTTCATCTTTAAATAATTAAAATCGATCTTGTCTAAAAAAGCACAGCGCGCACTTTCAATAAATTTGACATAATTTCCATGCCACACGACATTCATACTATCCACATCGTAAAACTCGGCTTTCATCTTAAAACTCATTTTTAGCATTTTGCCCCCAAAAATCATAAAAATTAAACCACTGCGTGGGATTTTTCACCACCAAATTTTCTAAATGTATCAAATATTTTTGCATACAAAACTCAAGCTCCTTAGCGCGATTTTCAAAGCTTAAAAGCCCTTTTTCATCATAATTTATCGGCATAAAATTAACATTAAAATGATCTTTTTCTTTATCACAACTTAAAAAAGAAAGCTTTGTTTTTAAAAGACTTGCTAGCAAAATCGCTCCTTGTGGGAAAAGACAAGACTTGCCAAGGAAATTCACACGCACATTTTTACCTCCATTAATACTTACTCTATCGCCCATTATACCGATGTGTCCGCCTGATTCAACAATTTCTTTAAGCCTGATCATCGTGCTGATATCAAACTCATCGACGAATAAAATTTCAAGCTTATTTTTAGAAATCTCACCTAAAAAATTTAAGAAATTTTCAGCATTTTTTTTATGCATTAAAATCGTCATTTTCAACACTTTTTCTTCATTTGAAATGGCGCGCGTGATTTCAACATTTCCAAAATGTGCGCTCAAGACAATGTGTCCTTTTTGAGCGCCCACAAGCTCTTTATAAAGCAAGTTTTTATCGCTAAATTTTAAATTTTTTAACGTGATTTTGTTTTGCCAAACGGCGATTTTATCACAGATTGAGTAAGCAAAGGCGTAGAAATTTCTAAAAGCACTCAGTGGCTTTTTGCCTGAAAACTCGTATAAATTTTGATAAAAAAGCCTTAAATTCGCTCGCTCATCCTTTGAAAAAAGATAATAAATAAAGCTCACAAGCCCCACGCACAGACTTAAAATAGGCTTTGGCAAAATGCGCACCATAAAAAATGTAAGCCTTAGCCAAAATGTCCCGGCTTTTTCTTTGCGCTCAAACCAAGCTTTGCCAGCATTTTTGCTTGGGTTTAAATTTTTATTTGAATGGAGAGTTTTGTTTGAGTTTAAATGCGCGTTTAAATTTTGATTGAAACTTGTATTTAAATTTTCATTTAAATTTAAATTCTTGCCCGTCTTTTTACCCCTAAAAATCAGCCTTTTAAGCCTTTTTGGCGCATAAAAAAATAAAAGGAAAAAATGCTTAGCGTGCGTTTTTGAAATGAGTAAATTATCCTTAGCCCTAAAATGTGAAATGCCTTTTTTATCATATTTCACAGGGCTTTCGTGCCATAAAATTTCAATATCTTTTTTAAAAGCGCGCAGTAAAATTTCAATGTCAAAGTCCATTCTGTCAGCTTTTAAATGAGCTAATAAAGGTTTGATACTTTCTAAAGGATACACGCGAAAGCCACACATACTGTCTTTTATGCTAAAACTTAGGGTGTTTAAATGCACCCAAAAATTTGTGATTTTGCGCCCATAAAGTCTTGATTTGGGCGCGCTTTCATCGTATTTTGGCAAGGCGGCGATGAGTTTTTTAGGATTTTTAGAACTTAAATTTAAAAGCACCTCAATACTAGAAATATCGTGTTGCATATCCGCATCAATTTGCAAAGCGTGCGTAAAGCCTTTATCAAACGCTATTTTTAGCCCATCTTTTACCGCTGCGCCCTTGCCGCCGTTTTTTGCTCTAGTATAAATTTGAAGTTTGGGGGTATTTTCAAGCTCTTTTAATGCTTTTTTACTCGCTTCATCGCTGCCATCATCGATGATTAAAATGTCTAAATCAAAGCGCTTAAGCTCTGCCACTAGGCTTTTAATGGTCGCTGGATGATTGTAATAAGGGATTAAAAAAAGCGTTTTTACACTCACTCATAGCCCTTTAAAGCCACATTAGCACTTTGGTTTAAATGATGAAAAAAAGTCTCATCTAAAAGTATTTTACCGCTCGCACAAGGCTTGTTTTTAAGGCTGATTTCAAAATAAAGCCTGTGATTTTTAAGCTCGATTTTAAAATAAATTTCATCAAAAGGCTGGATGAAACCGCTAAATTTAGCATTTTCAATACATTTTACATCTTTTACTTGCACCTTTAAATGCGCGGCTAAATCATAAATAAAGCCAAGCTCAATAAAGCCCGGAACTAAAGCAAAATCAATAAAATGTCCATTAAAATAAAAGCAAGCTTCACTGATATAGGCTTTTGCTTTGAGTGAAGTTTTATCTTTTTCTAAAATTTCAAACTTTGGCGTGATTTTTTCATCTAAAGCCTTTAAAAAATCCACCCTTGAAATTTTACCCAAAGCATTATAAGGCAGGCTCTCTTTGATATAAAAATAGCGCACAAAAGAAGCAAAATCTTTTTTCAAAAACTCCTTAAGCGCGCTTACGATAGCCTTTTTCCCGCCTTTTCTAAAGACCTTTTTGCCCTTATCACTTAGCACAATGAGCGCTGAAATTCTATTCTCATCATCTTTAAGCCCGGTGCGCGCGTCTTTGATAAATTCGTGTTCTTTGAGTGTTTTTTCTAAAAAATCCAAGCTCACGCGCTTTTCATAAAGCTTAATGATCCTATCAAAGCGCCCTAAAAGCTCAAACTCATCCGCACTTAAAAGCTTCGCACAATCATTGCTTTGAAAGATACCCTGTGTCCAAAGTGATGAAATGATGAGCCTTTGATTTTCATCAAGCTTTAAATTTACACCCTTAAAGGCTTTAAAATGGCCTTCAAGGCTTTGAGCGATGACACCTGTTTCACTGCTGCCATAGATTTCAACGATATTACACCCATTTGCTAACAAACGCTTTTTTTGCGCACCTAATTTACCCCCGGCTGAAAAGATGAGCTTAAAAAGGCTAAGTGTATCAAAATCTGTTTGAAATGAGTTTAAAAGCGTGGGCGAAGAGATGAGAATTAAGCTTTTATCAGCGTTTTTTCGCGCATATTGCAAGATAAAATCAGGATAAATCAATGTGCTTTCTTCAAGGCTTGCTCCAGCAAGCAAAGGCAAAAAAACCTTGCAAGTTAAGCCCCATAAATGAGAGTGTGAAACACTGCTTAAAAAGCGCATTTGCGGGCTGATTTTAAACTCAGCTTTTAAAAAATTGGCTTCATCTAGCATTTGCTTTAAAGTTTTTTTGATATTTTTACTCGTTCCACTGCTGCCTGAAGTTTGGATATAAAAGCTTTTAAGCGGATTTAAGCTTAAAATTTCGTTTAAATTCAAGTATTTATTTGAAATTTGATGAGTATTTGAGCTGTTAAATGCATCAAGCCAGCTTAAAATGAGCATATCATTAATCTCAAAGTCTGCCACTTCGCTATTTGCTTGAGAGATGATATAAACTTCATTTTCCATGCTAAGACTTGCTAAAAATGCGACAAAAAAGGCATGCGTGTGTTCTACTTTTAAGCATAAAGCCTTGTTTGAAACTTTGCTTCTAAGCTTTAAAGCCACAAAAGCACTTTGGGCTAAAATTTCGCTCAAAGGCTTGCTAGAGCTATCTTTGATGAGTTTAAAATCTTTATGAAACACACTTTAGCCTTTTTTGTAAAAAAAGCTTTCTAAAAACAAGCTCAAAAGCGATAAAAAACGCTGTTAAAACATAAGAAAGCACGCCTGTGTAAAAGAGCCAAAGGCTTTTATCTTCAAGCAGGGCTAAAAATGCGCTTAAAAAAGCATTAAGCACAAAAAAAGCGCACCAAAAAATCGTGAGTTTTCTTGTATAAATCACGCCTGCTTGGCTTAAATCAGGCTCTTTTAATCGCGCCATTTTAGTGATGATGGCTTCTTTTTTCAAACTCGTGCCAAAGACAAATAAAAAGAGTAAATTCATCAACACAGGATAAAAATAAGCTAAAATTTCAAGCCTTAAAAAAGCAGTGATAAAGAAAAAAGCCGCGATAAAAAGGCTTAAAAGCGCTTTAAAGCCTTGCAAGCTCACGCGCTCAAAAATAGCCTTTATCATCCATAAAATCGCCATTAAAAGTGCGATTTGACTTAAATTTTCATAAAAATATAAAGCAAAAGGATAAGCAAGACTAATGATAAAAAAAGCGGGCTCAAAAGCTCTTTTTAGCACATTCATTGCGCATTTTTTTCCTGTAATTGCCTAAAAACCACCGAGCAAATATCATCTAGCGTGCGCACTTCCTTAAAGTCGCTAGCTAGCATTTTGTAGCCCGTTTGCTTTTTGATATGATCGATTAAATCAATCGCATCAATACTATCAATTTCTAAATCCTCATAAATTCTAGCCTCAGGCTTGATTTTAGCCGCGTCAATTTCAAAAAGCTCCACCAAAGCCTTTTTTAAAATCTCAAAAATTTCATCTTTACTCATCATTAAGCCTTGTTTTTTTTTATAAATTCAGCCAAGCTTTTCACGCTTTTGAAAATGCTTTTTAAGTCCATAGTTTTAGCGTCTAAAACGATACCATAATTTTTTTGCACCAAAAGACCTATTTCAAGTGCATCCACGCTATCAAGTCCCAATCCATCGCCAAAAAGCGCAGCTTCTTCATCGATATCGCTGGGCTTTAAATCAGGCAAGTTCAGTCCCTTAATGATAAGTTCCTTAATCTCATCGATCAAGCTCATAAATTCTCCTTTAAATAAAGCGTTGATAAATCTTTATGCAAGGCGCGCACGCGTAAAGGATTGGGCTTATTTGCCAAAAAATTTGTTAAATTCAGGCTTTTTTGCGCGCTCAAGCGATAAATGATCTTTTTTTCTGGCACATTATACCATTTTGAACCTTTTTGTAAGCTTTTAGGCTGCATATTTATAAAAATGGGCGTGAGCTTGCTTGCTGCTTTTATAGCGATATAAAAGGGTGCTTTGTGAAAAGAGATATGCTCTTTCGTGCGTGTGCCCTCAGGGAAAATCAAAAGCGCCTCGCCTCGCAAAAGCACTGCTTCACTTTGTTTTAAAAGCTTTTCTTCATCATCGTTTAAAATGTAGCCGCTGGCTTTTATCGCGGCAAATAAAAAGATATTTTTGCTTAAACTTGCTTTAACGATACAATTAAGCCTTTTAATGCGCGATATGATAAGCACGACATCAAGGAGTGAGGGGTGATTTGCGATGAGAAGCTCGCCTTTTTGAGCTGAGTTTTTAAAATTTTCATACTCAAGGCTGATATAGTCTAGTTTGCGCGCACAAAAAATGAAAAAACCCCAAGAATAGCGCACAATATCACGGCTTAAATACTGGAAAAACCCTAATTTATGCAAATTTAAAAGCAAGCAAGGGATAAAGAAAAGATTTCCCAAAAGACAAATCACACCAAAAAGAACAAACAAAAAGCCTGCTAGCAAGACTTTAAAGGCTTTTTTCATAAAAATTCGTGCGTCCAAATGAGATTTTCATCACTTGTTTGAAAATTTTTTCTTTGTGTGTAGGCTTTTAAGAAATTTAAATCGTTTAATTCATCGTTAAAATCATTGTTTGAAGTGAAATTTTGAAGATCTTTTTCAAACGAAAGGCTGAAATTTGGCTTTTTAAAACTCACTTTTAAAGCCAGCATAAAAAAGTCAATTTGCGCACTCGTTTTTTCTAAATCAAGCTTTTCATAATAAGTGATGACAAAGGCTGATTTTACCTTGCTTTCAAGTAAATTGATATAAGCGTTTAATAAAGCGTATTCAAGGCTAAATTTCGCAGAAAGGCTTAAAATTTCGTTAGAATTTGCGCTCATTATGGCTAAAAGTGCGGGCGTAGCGTTTAAAACAGAAAGCGAAAAGGAAGTGGGCGAGATGAAATCTTCTTTTAAGCTTTGTAAAAGCTCAAAGCAGCGATTGATCTCGCCTTTGTGCGAAGAAAAAATGATTAAAGGCTTTTCTTCAAATTTAAATTTAGAAACTAAGCTAAAAAGGCATTTGCTCGCATTGCTTAATCTTCTGCGCTCCATTAAAGGCACACATTCAAGCTTGAAGCCCTGTTTAAAGCGCTCAAGCTCTTTGATATTGAGATCAAAATGCGGTGCAATAAGGCTTTCACACGCTTGAATATTAAGGCTAAATTTCATTTAGCGATATCGCCCCTAAGCGTAACCGCACTCATAATGTTGCCTGCGACACATTGGAATTTATCTTTGCTGTTGTATTCTTGCTTTCTAAAATAGCCTGTGAGATTGACGACCTTGCTGCCACCTTCTTTTATAGCGCGCTGGCCAAAGGCTTTAAGAGCTGCAGCCAAGGCCCAGCGACAACTTTCTTCATCGCTTTTGCCCACGCCATTGGTTCTTTTATTTGAAATGATGTCTTTTAGGATGATATTTGAGCCAGCCCCGCTACCTTTGCCAAATTTAAAAGATACATTTGCAGGCAAAGCTGCTTTAACTTTAGGATCATTTAAAGCACTTTGAATATCTAAATATAAGTATTCATCTTTAGCTAAGGCTAGAGTTGAAAACACCGAAAATAGCGCTAAAAAAGCTAATTTTTTCATTTTTTCTCCTTTGTAAAATTGCGAAATTATAACAAAAGAAATTTAATCAAATGATTTTAAATTTATTTTTTTATTGCATTTAGTGTCTCACATTGCTTTTTGATGATTTAAAAATTTTCTTTATTTTAAGTTTTTAAAGCTTAAATTCAGCTCCAAGTCAAGTTCTTTAACCAGCTTCATCACGCTTTGCAAATCATCAATTTGCTTGCCTGTAACGCGCACTTCATCGCCTCTGATTTGCGAGCTTACTTTGAGTTTGCTTTCTTTGATAGCCTTGTTGATTTTCTTTGCATTCTCGCTATCAATACCATTTGCCACGCTTAAATTGAGCTTAAAATTCGCCCCACTCTCGCGGCTAAGCTCCTTTATACCCTTAGCATTAATGCCTCTTTTGATGAGCTTTGAGATTAAAATATCCTTTAAAACATCGAGTTTGCCTTCGCTTGAACTAGTAATTTTAAACACACTTTCTTTCTCATCAAAATCAAACTCAGCCTTAATGCCCTTTAAATCATAGCGGCTTTCAAGCTCCTTTTTTGCTTGCTCGAGCGCGTTTTTAAGCTCGCCGCTATCAACGCCGCCACTGATATCAAAACTATGCTCACTTGCCATATTTACTCCTTTTTTTAGTGGCCCCGCTTTTGGCGTCTTATTTTAACCTAAATTTCAAATCCCAAATTTTTAAATTCCAAAACTCGCGCCGCTGTTTTTAAATTGATTTAAATTTAAATTTTGCTAACGCAAAATTGTGGATTGCTTCGCCGATAAAATCGGCTCGCAATGACGAAAAAATTTAATGTGAATTTATCAAAAAGATAAGTCTTTTCAAACATTTTAATAAAACCCTATTTTTGCTCTTTTAACCAGCTTTGTAAATTCTCAAAAGTCATTTGTATAAGCTTTTGTAAGCTTTCTTTGCATGCAAAGGCAATGTGTGGCGTGATTAAAAGATTATCCTTTTTCTTTACTTTTAAAAGCGGATTGTTTTCTTGCATAGGCTCAACTTCAAGCACGTCAATGCCCGCTCTAAAGTCCTTTTCATCAAGGGCTTTTGCTAAATCCGCTTCATTTATAATGCCTCCACGCCCTACATTAATCAAAACCGCATCTTTTTGAAGCAAATCAAGCTCTTTTTTTGTGATTAAATTCTTCGTTTTTTCATTTAAAGGTGCGTGAATACTGATGATTTCACAAGTTTTAAACATTTCATCAAGTTCAAGATATGGATAAGCTTCAGGGCGCTTCACTCCGCTTGTAGAGTGGTAAAAAACCTTTGCACCAAAGGTGGTGGCTATTTTTGCAACCTCGTGTCCTATAGTACCAAGCCCTATAATGCCGTAGTTTTTACCCTGTAAAGTATAAAGAGTGCGTGAAAAGTCCGCAAACACAGGGCTTTTGCACCAAAGTCCTTCTTTAGTAAATCTATCATAATATAAAATTTGATTTAAAAAGGCAAAAAGCAGGGCAAAGGTGTGCTGCGTAACACTTGCAGTCGAATACCCCGCGACATTTTTCACTACAACGCCCTTTTTAGCAGCATAATCCATAGCGATATTATTTACCCCTGTGGCTGTGATTAAGATAAGCTTAAGCTTTGTGTGATCTAGCACATTTTCATCGATTACAACCTTATTCAGCACCACGACATCCGCACCTTGCAAACGTTCAATCACCTTATCCTTAGGCGTTAAATCGTATTTGATAAACTCGCCCGCACTCTCAAACACGCTCAAATCAGCATTGCCAAGCGTTGCTGCGTCAAGACACACAATTTTCATTTTTTACTCCTTTAATAGATTGCTTCCTTAAGTCTAGCAATGACGAAAAATAAATTTAAATTTCAAAATTCGCGCCGCTGTTTTTAAATTTATTTAAATTTAAATTTTGCAAAATTGTAGATTGCCACGAATTTGCTTTCGCAAATTCTTGCAATGACAAAAGTCATCAAAATCCAAGGCGCAGTATTTTGAGTTGATTTTAAGGGTTGTGTAGGATTTTTCGAACGAGATAAGACAAATAAGTCTATCGAAGTGAGAAAAATTCAAACTCCCTTAAAAGCACTCAAAAGCCAATGCTTTAACTTAAAATAAGCTGTTTTTTTTAAAATTTTAATTAATAATATGTCCCACAAATTTAGACAAATTATCAAGCACCAAAGAACCCTTTCTAAAGCCTAAACCGCAAGCCTCATAAGCAAAAAATATCCCCGCTTGATAAAAATCATTTTCATCTTTGTTAAACTCCACAAATTCTTGATATACAAATTTATTATTCGCATAATCGCCGCTTGTTTTAAAACTCACCGAGCCATCGGCTTCGATGATTTCAACATTTGCGCCCTCTCTACCAAACATAGGTTTTTTCACGCATTTTATACCAGTAAGGGGCTTATCGCTCGTTTTTAAAAGCAAGGGATGATTAGGATATAGCTCACACAGCACTTTCATAATGCCCTTGCTTTGAAAAAGCAAAGTATAAGCTGGATTTAAAATAATTGCCTTTTGATTTTTAATGATTTGCGTTAAAAGCATAGCCAGCTCGCCCTCTTCAATGGTAATGCTCTCCCAAGGCAAAAGTTTGAAAAAATACTCATAATTTTGTCCATCCTTAAAAATGCCCTGCTCGCTAAATTCCACCTCATCAATATAAGAATAAGCCGTGTTAAAGCCAGCCTCGCGCGCAATATGCTCTAAAAGTTTAGTAGTGATTTTTTCTTCTTCATTGCCCGCTATGCTTGAAAAAAGGATTTTCCAGCCATCATAATAGCGCGAAAACTCTTCCACGCTTTCTTCAAGCGTAATGAGCCTTTTAAAATTATCCCCTAAAGCCTCATAGACATTGTTAAATTGCAAACTCTCATCAAAATTATTTTGCTTTAACAAAGCCCATTGCAAAATCGCCGTTTCAAAAAGTGCTGTAGGTGTATCTGCGTTAAATTCAATAAGCTTAATAGGCTTTTCATCAAGCCCACCTGCTAAATCAAAACGGCCATATAAATGCCAATGTACATCATTTTCCCAGCTTAATTTTATGGCTTCAACGAGATTAAACGGGATATCAAGCTCGTCAAAACGGTTATTTTCAATGACATTTTCAGCCGCTTTTACATACATATCATAAAGCTCATTAGCCGCGTCATAATAGGCATTTGCCTGACTTTTACTCACGCACACGAGTTTATCGGCGATATAAGAGCTGCCATCCTTGTCTGTGTGCCAAGAAAAGCCCATTTGCTCTAAATACGCCTTGTCTAAGGGCTTGACTTCTTCAAATTTCATCATCCATCCTTTGCTTTTCTAACTTAAATGTAAATTTTAACACGAAGTAAAAGTCTTAAATTAAGAGCCAAAACTGCTGCCGCTATTGCTTGACTTTGAGCCACCGCCAAAAAAGCCTGATTTACCTGAATTTGCACCAGTTCTACCTGTGGCTTGATTATTAAAGCTATTCATACTTCTTTGATAGGCACTTTGATTTGAAAAAGCGCCCCTTTGTTGATTAACAAAATTTTGATTATTAAAAAGTTTTGAGCCTATCCAGCTGCCTAAAATCGCACCCGCTGCGCTCGCTAAAATAGTTTCACCTAAACTTAGCCCTCCGCTTGAAATTTGTGCGTTATCGCTCGTTAAATTTGAAGTGCCATTATCGATTTTAGCCGCTTCCCCAGCTATTAATGCGTCCATTTCGGCCTTGCTTAAAACGCGCTCTGTGCCGTTTAAATCCTGTAAAACTACCCTAGTTTCAGCACTTGGGAATTGTTCTTTGATTTTATATTGACCGGGCGCTGTTTCTTCTATGATGACAAAAGCACCTTGCTGGGCGTTTTGAACCTGATTTTCTTCATTTGAAGCACAAGCCACAAGCGCGCCCGCTGCGACTGCACTAAGCCCTGCCAGTAAAGAAAGCTTCGCGATTTTTCGAAGTGGAATTTTTTTAAGATTTTTCATGATTACCCTTAAAATTAAAGATAAATTTGATACATTGTAGCGTAATTTGACAAATTGAAGCTTAATTATAAATTTTATGAGGATTAAATCAAATCATTCGTAGTGGTTTTTAAATCAAAATTAATCTTATATCTAAATTTATTTAATTTTGCTCTTTTTAAACTCAATTTTCAAGCAAATACCAATAATTTATACTTTTAGCTTTTGTTTCTAAAATGTTTCTAAGTTTTTTTACAATTAGTCTTGAAATTTTAATATAAAAAAGATAAAATTTCACTCATTCATTTGATATTAAATTTCATTTGAAGCTTGAATTTTAAATTTAAGTTGGGGTTTAAAGCCTTAAAAAAGCTTTAAATTTAGGGGGCGTTGGAGTGTTGGCAAATGAATAAATTTAGCGTTTGAAAGGAAAGATTATGCGCTTTTTGGATTCTTTGAAGTTGGGGGCTAAGATGAGCCTCTTTTTTGGCTCTGTTTTTGGGGTGTGCCTTGTTATCATCCTTGGCTTAATCAACTATCAGCAAAGCAAAATTCAAGGTGGCGAAGCTAAAAAGCTGCTTGAAAACACCACTCTAAGACATGCAAACTACACGCAGAATTTATTTAATGGTATCACTTCGCCACTCGAACTTATGGGCTTAAATGTGCAAAATTCACTCGCTGCTGAGCAAAATCGCGCCTATATATTTGATGATATTCAAATTCGTTTGATGAATGCCACGGATATAATGAAATATTTGAGTTACAGCTATATTTACTTGCAAAAAGATAGCTATTACGCGCGCCGTGCAAGCACAGAAGATCCACGCGCTAAACTTAGTGATGGCTCGACACTGATTTTAATTAAAGACAATGAGCAAGCAAAACAAGGCGGGATAGAAGTTTTACAGGCTGAAGCGGACATTTTAAACCTTGATAGCATTAAAAAAGCATTCGCGCAAAATACCAACACGCTTCAAGTGGGCGAGCCGGGCTTTTTAAATATAGAAGGCAAGCAAGTTTTTGGCGTGTCTATTTCTTATCCTTTGGTGCGCTCAGGCAAGGTTGAGGGCGTGGCGGGCGTGTTTGTAAATTTTGATATATTTTCAAAAGAGCTTTTAAACCCTAATCGATCAGTGTTTAAAAACGATCACACGACTTTTTTAAGCGATGATGGGGTGCTGGCTGTGTTTTATGACAGCAAGCAACTGGGCAAAAAAATCGATGAAGTCAATCCTCACCCAAGCCTAAAACCTGTGCTTGAAGCGATTAAAAACAAGCAAAGTGGCATTTATGAATTCACAAGCGCAAAAGGCGAGCAAAGCTATATAGCCGCCGCTGTTTTTGAGCTTGTGCCAAATACAAATTCTCATTATGTCATCTCAGTCATCGCGCCAAAATCATCGGTGTATGCGCCTGTATATAGCCTTTTAAATAGCATTATCATTATAGGGCTTGTTTCTTTTGTGATTTTTATCATTATCGTTAATGTGTATGTGAAGAAATTTTTAAGCAAAAGGCTGAGAAGCATTATCGATAAGGTAAAGACCTTTTTTGACTATATCAATCATAAAAGCGAAATTCTACCCGTGCCTTTAAAGGCAAAAAACCACGATGAATTAGGCAATTTCGCAAGGCTTTTAAATGAAAATATCGAAGAGGGGCAAAAAATTCACGCTGAAGAAAAGCTCATCGTCAAAAAAGTAACTTCAGTGATCAATGAAGCTGAAAATGGAAATTTAGATGTTAGCGTCAAGGAAAAGTCATCAAATCCCGAATTTAACGCGCTCATCATCAAGCTTAACGAGCTTTTGCATGTTTTTAGACAAAAAATCGGCACCAACACAAACATCATCTGCGATATCTTTGATGAATACAAAAGCCTTGATTTTAGGCACCAAATCCCAAATGCAAGTGGCGTGGTCGAAGTCACAACAAATATCTTAGGACAAGAAATTGTCAAAATACTTAAACAAAGCTCAAACTTTGCCAATGCTTTAAACAAAGAGTCAAACAAGCTTCAAAATGCGGTAAAATCACTTACTGATAGCTCAAACTCACAAGCTCATTCGCTTGAAGAAACGGCTGCTGCACTTGAAGAAATCACTTCAAGCATGCAAAATGTCTCCTCAAAAACCAGCGAAGTGATACAGCAAAGTGATGAGATTAAAAATGTAACGAGCATTATCGGCGATATCGCCGATCAAATCAATTTGCTCGCCCTTAACGCAGCCATTGAAGCAGCGCGCGCAGGAGAGCATGGACGCGGCTTTGCCGTCGTTGCAGATGAAGTAAGAAAACTTGCTGAGCGCACACAAAAAAGTCTTAGCGAGATTGAAGCTAATACAAACTTGCTTGTTCAAAGCATTAACGATATGGCTGAAAGCATTAAAGAACAAACCGCAGGCATCACGCAAATCAATGAAAGCGTGGCTCACATTGAAAGCGTAACGCAAGAAAATGTAAAAATTGCCAATGATTCTTCGACCATTTCAGACAGCGTTAATGCTATCGCGGCAAATATTCTAGCTGATGTGAAGAAGAAGAAATTTTAATACTTGATACGATAAATTAAAATTTATTTTTTGAAAATCCACTAAAAAGATTATACTTTTTAGTGGATAAAAAATTTAATGTTCAGCCGCCAAGGAGTGTGTAAGTGCGATTGGCAAGGGCTTTGAAATTTGAATGCGTGCTTAAATTCACACAAACTTTATCTGTGGAAGTGCTTGTAAAATCAGCATTTAAAAGAGCTTTTAAAGCATTATTATAATTTTGTGACACGCTATTATTTTTCAAAGCCTCATTTTGGGCCTGGGCTATGTTTTGAATTAAAGTCTTTGTATTATCATTACTAGCAAGCCCCATAATCAGCACATTGCTTAAGGATATAAAAAGCACGCTAATACAATTTTCATCATTTGCCACCTTAAATTTAACCTCGCGCACTCCATTAAGAGTGCTTAAATCCACATTTTCAAGCCCATCAACCCCGCTCATCAATGAAGTTGAGCTTAAAGCACTATTTTTAAGCGCATAGGTGCTGATATCACTAATCATTGTTTTAAGATTATTCAAAGCCTTGCTAAGCTCGGCTTCATCTTTGCTAGAGCTTAGTTTTGGCAAAGCAATGGCAGCTAAAATGCCTAAAATAATCATCACAAAAATGAGCTCAAGCACGGTAAAGGCTTTTTTAAAGCCTTGATTTTTTTGCATTTTTTTCCTTTATATATGATTTAAATTTTTACTTTTAACGCTTAAAATATCATCATTTATGCTCACAAAATTATTATTTTTAAAGCTTTCAACGCTAGCTCTTGCTATCATTAAAGCATTATCCGCACAGTGACTTAAAGGAGCTAATAAAAGCTCACACTTAAAGCCATCACAAAGCTTTTCAATCCTTGATCTGAGCTTTAAATTCGCACTTGCCCCACCCACAACTGCAAATTTTTTAAAATGAAAGTTTTTAAAAAGCTTTTCAAGTTTGTTTAAAATGTGAGAAGTAGCAGCCTCTTCAAAGGCATAAGCAATTTCTTGCTTTGCCTTTTCATCAAGCTTATTTTCTTTTAAAAGCTCTAAAATTTTAACGCGCACTTGATTTTTAAGCCCTGAAAAGCTAAAATCACACTCTTTTGAATGTAAAAGGGGCACGCTAAATTGAAGCTTTTTTTCACTCGCCCTTAGAGCTAGATTTTCAAGCACTGCTCCGCCTGGATAGCCTAAATCCATCATCTTAGCCACCTTATCAAAGCTTTCTCCAAAGCTATCATCTAAGCTTTGTGCTAGAGTTTTAATCTCGCCCTTTTCATTGATAAAAAGCACCAAAGTATGTCCGCCGCTTACAAGCAAAAGCCCTATATCAAGCTCTGCTTTTTTGTCTAAAAAAAGTGAGTAAAAATGCCCTACAAGATGATTTACAGCAATTAGAGGTAAGTTTAAAATGCCAGCTAAGGTCTTTGCCATAGTAATACCACCAAGCAAGCTTACGCTAAGTCCTGGCTCGGCTGTAACTGCGATAGCCACAAGCTCGTTAAAATAAGGCTTACACTCTTTTAAAATTTTAGGTAAAGTGGCTGTATGAAGCCTAGCAGCAAGCTCAGGCACAACGCCACCAAATTCAAAATGCTCTTTTTCTTGAGAGATTTTCTTTTCAAAAATACATTTTAAACTCTCTTTATCAATGATGGCAATAGAGCTATCATCACAGGAGCTTTCAATGGCTAAAATGAGCTTTTTACTCATTTAAACTCGACTAAAACAGAGCCTAAGAATTTATCTTTTTTAAGGGCTTGCTGCATTGCTTGTGCTGGCACGGCTGGAGCGTTTGCGATGATTTTTAAGCCTTTGTTGATATTTTCTTGTTGGGGTAAATTCGCAGCTCTTAATTCATAAAATTCCACTCTAAAGACTTTGCCCTCAGTATCTAGCGAATAACGTGGTTGCATTTTATTGCGTGAGATTAAAATGCCTGTTTCATCACTGCCATAATCAAAGCCGATGACATTAACGCGCACGCCATTCATTTTAGGGATTAAAAAATGATCTTTTACTGTGATTTTACTTGCAAAAGGATAAGTTTTTTCTTCATCATCAACGATGATTTTAAAATCATTAAAAGCATCGCTAAATTCTAAATACTCGGGGCTAAGTCTTGTTTGAAAGCGGTTTCCATATTGAATGATGAAAGAGTTTTTATCTGTAAAAATAGCCGTGATTTCGTTATTTGTTTCATAATCAAGCTCTTTATTAATCGGCGTTGGCAAATAATTTATATAAGGGCGAGGTTTATCAAGAGCGATTAAGACTTTATTGCCAAAAAGACGAATGATTCTATCTTGATTGATAGCTGCTTGCACGCCCTCAGGAGTGAGATCAAAATCACGCACAAACTCAATTCCAGCTGTTTTTAAATAATGCTCAATGGCAATTAAATGATAATAAGTGCGCACATTTACAGGTAAGTTTTTGCTTGCTTCATTTGCAAAAGCAGCCTTGTGATTTGAGATGACAAAATAAGTGAGAGCCTTAAGCATTTCAGTATCATCAAGCTCTTTTGTACGTGTGTTTTTCACAAAATACTGATGCTTAGGATCGACTAAAGATAAATTCACAGAAGCAGCGGCATTTTGCGCGATATTTTCTAAATTTTGATACTTGCTTGCGTTAATCTCATTTGTATCAATAACGCTTGAGTTGCCCCAGCGCTTAGGGTTTTTGCTCGCGTCAATAAAAGTAGGATTATAAAAGCCCCAGCCATCGTGAAGATTGATAACCATAGCCACTTCAGGGCGCAAAATGAGCTGCTTGATACGCTGCACGGTTTTATAATCAGGATCTTTTGGATTAAGCTCGGCAAATTTGCGGTTTAAATCCCCATTTGCGCCCCTTTGACGCTTGATAATGCTCTCAAAAGCCACATTTGGCACGACGATGATTTTACCTTTTGTAATCGTGTAGTTTGTAATGAGCAAGCTTGCAGCGTGAAAGCCGCCCGGCTCATCGCCTTGTATACCGCCAAAAATAAGCACGGTATTGTTATCATCTAGGCTTTTTCCCTTTTCAGTGACCGTAAATTCAAGCGAAGCTGCATAAATTTGAGTTATTAAAAATAAACTTAATACAATAAATCTCATCTCATCCCTTTACTCTTAATCCAATCTCTAACCTTAAAATCAAACTCAAAAAGCTCCTGCTCGCTTGAAATTTTAAGCCCATTAAAATGATCCACTGCTCTTAAAACGCCTTTAGCAATGTCTAAAAATGCGCATTCATTCTTTAAAAATTGATGCACTAAAACCTCATTTGCCGCATTGATAATCAAGCCTAAATCCACATTTTTTAACAAAGCATTTTTAAACGAAAAAATAGGATATTTTTTAAAATTTATCGAATGAAATTTTATCTTAGAAAGTGCCTTAAAGTCAAGCGAGTTTATAATTTTTTGATTATTTTTTGTAAAAATCGCCTGAGCTATGGCTAGCTTCATATCAGGGCGCGATAAATAAGCACTTGTGCCACCGTCTTTAAACTCACACAAAGCATGCACTAAGCTTTGTGGCTCGATAATGGCATCAATTTCTTTGATATTAAAAAGATGAAAGGCTTCGATAATCTCAAAAAGCTTATTTGCCATCGTGGCACTATCTATAGTGATCTTAGCGCCCATACTCCAGTTTGGATGCTTTAGCGCATCTTTTGCGCGCATATTTTTAAGCTCTTTTAAAGGCGTTTTAAAAAAGGCACCCCCGCTTGCTGTGATGATGAGCCTTTTAACGCCCGGCTTTAAAAGCCATTTTAGCGCGGCATGCTCGCTATCTATGGGCGTGATTTTAGCACCTTTTAAAAACTTGCCCGCCACCACCAAACTTTCTTTGTTCGCTAGGGCTAGCTCTTTTTTAAGTTCCTTGCATTTTAAGCTTGTGCGAAGCCCTGCAAAGCCTACGATGGCATTAAGCACGAGTTTATCTTCGCTGAGAGTTAGAATTTTTTCAAGTCCAGTTTGTGCGCTAAAAATATGATTTTTTTTAAAATTAATGAGACTTTTATCTTTTTCATCTTGCACGCAGACAAATTCGGGCTTAAACTCATCTATTTGTCTTTGAAAAAGCTTGAGATTTTTCCCACAGGCTAGGGCTGAAATTTTGATTTTATGAGCCTTTGCTAGAGATAAAGCCTGAGTTCCTATACTTCCTGTGCTTCCAAAAACTATCATAAAAGAGCGACCAGCACGAAGCTTGCAAAGATTACAGCATCGATTCTATCTAAAATCCCGCCATGACCTGGGATTAAATTCGCGCTGTCTTTTACATTTGCCCGCCTTTTTAAATAGCTTTCAAACAAATCCCCAAACACCGCAAAAATAGAAACTAAAACACTGGCTAAAAGACTGAGCCAAAAATTATACATAAAAAGCCCAAAAAGCGTGCCAAAAAAGCTAGCGATTACAACCCCGCCGATAACGCCTTCTAAAGTTTTACTCGGTGAGCTTTTAGAAAAAGGCGTCCTGCCTATAAATTTACCTACAAAATAAGCCCCACTATCGCAAAATGCGACAATGAAAACAAGCCAGAAAAGCGCGAACATCCCTTTATCCAAATAAAGCTGCCACATCGCAAGCAAAGGCAGAGTCGGATAAAAAAATGCATAAAGTGATCTTAAATTTTTAGCCTTTTGATAAGCTAAAACGCCCATAGCTAGAAGCAAAATTAAAACGCCCACAAAAAAAACTTGCCCCGTAAATGAGCCTATGACAAAGGCAGCAAGAGCTAGCAAACGCGTATTGATATTAGGGTTTTGAAAGAGTTTTTCACCTTCTTTTATCGCAAAATATAAAAGCGCGCCAAAAAGCACGAAATTGAGCCAAAAATCGTTAATCAAAGCAATGATTACAAAGGCTATTGCCATTAAAAAGCCGATGATGATTCTTTTATTATCCAGCATTTTTCTCCTTGAAAATATCCATTATATAAAAAAATTCTAAATAAAATATAAATTAATGCTTGATGATAAAGGTTTTAAATTGTTTATGTCTCATTTAAAAACTTCTAGTTAAAGACCTTTGCAAGACTTGATGAATTTTTTGCAACAATTCATTTTCTGATGAATTTTAAAATTTCAACACAAATTCTAAAACCGCTGCCAATATAAATTTCACTTTTTAAACTAAGCCTTGTAATCTCTCACAAACTCAACAATTCTTTCAAGCCCTTTTTCAATGCTTTTTAAGTCAGTAGCATAAGAAAGTCTAAAATATCCATCAAGCCCAAAGCCAACTCCTGGCACCACTGCGACCTTTTTTTCGGCTAAAAGTCTTTGACAAAATTTCATCGAATCTTTTTCAATTTTGCTGATATTGACAAAAAGATAAAAAGCCCCCTCAGGCTTATAAACGCTTAAATTATCAATTTTTGAAAGCAGTTCTAAAGCCTTGTTTCTGCGCTTTTCAAACTCGCTTCTCATAAACTCAATGTCCTTATCTGCCTTGCCTAAAAGTGCTGCGATAGCGGCGTGCTGGGTTATGGAGCAGATATTTGAAGTGCTTTGCCCTTGCAAACGCTTTACGGCAGTGTTTAACTCTTTATTTTTACTTGCCATATAGCCAAAGCGCCAGCCAGGCATTGCCACGCTTTTACTAAGCCCATTTATGGTAACTGTGCGATTGAGCGCGTCCTCGCTAAGACTTGCAAAGGCGTGAAAGTTAGCCGCGTCATAGCGCAATTTCTCATACATTTCATCGCTTAAAACGACAATTTTTGTGCCCTCAAGCACGCTAGCAAGAGCCTTTAGCTCGCTTTCATTGTAAATTGAGCCCACAGGATTTGAGGGCGAATTTAAGATTAAAACCTTTGTTTTGGAAGTGATAGCCTTTTTCAAATCATCCGCACTCATTTTAAAGCCATTTTCTTCTTTAGTCTGCATGAAAATAGGCACACCGCCGGCGTATTTTACCATTTCAGGATAGCTCACCCAAAAAGGCACAGGAATGATCACTTCATCATTCTCATCAATAAGGCATTGCAAGCACTCAAAAAGCGAATGTTTAGCACCCACATTTGTGATGATTTCACTCGTTTCATAATGCAAATTGTTTTCATTTTTTAGCTTAAATTGCACCGCTTCAAGTACAGCAGGAAGTCCTGCGACATTTGTATATTTACCACAACCCTTCTCAATCGCCTTAATTGCAGCGTCTTTAACCACTTGTGGCGTGTCAAAGTCAGGCTCGCCAGCTGAAAAGCTTAAAATATCCTCGCCTTTAGCTTTCAAATCATTTGCTAAAGCCGTGATAGCAAGCGTTAGCGACTCGCTTAAAACCTGTGAGCGTTTGCTTAACATAATTTCTCCTTGATTTGCTTTAAGCTCATATTTTACAAAAAATGAGCAAAATTTTGGCTGAATTTGCTAAAATCTTAATCAAGTGGCGCGAAAGTGTGTAAAATCAAGGCTTTAAAAAAGATGATTAAGCCTTGATTTTTGAGAATTTAAAAAATTAAAGCCTTAAATTTCACAATAAAGCGCTGTTTCAATGGAGAAATTCCAAGTATCAGTGGGACGAAAAATTTGAAATTTATAGCCTAAATTCAGGCTTTCTATAAAAGGCTTGATCTCAAAAAAGTCCTCAAAATTATGATAAATACTCAAAAGCATAGCTGGCTTTTGCGTTCTTATCGTCTCAAGCGCACCTTTTAAAAACTCTTGTTCAAAGCCCTCGATATCAACCTTGATAAAGCCTACTTGAAGATCATTTTCTTTGACAAATTCATCAAGGCTGATGATCTCGCATTTTTGAGTATTATTTTCGTTAAATACCCCACTATCAGTTCTCATTGTCGAGCCTGAGCTAAGAAGCGTGATATCAAGCGTTTCTTTTTTAGCGCCAAGTCCCTTATTTATAGGCACAATGCGCTTGCTGTCATTAAGTTTAAGGGTCTTTTGTAAAAGCTCAAAATTCGTGCGCGTTGCCTCAAAACTATACACCTTTTTATTTGTAAATTCACGCTCAAATATAATCGCGCTATCGCCTATAAAGCCACCTACATCGATAATGTCTTTATTTTTATGCTTTAAAGCGTTTTAGCACTAAAAAGATTTAAATTGTGCTTGCGAAAAAACACACCCACTTCAAAATGATGAATCGGCAAAAAATAGCCATTGTAGTAAAAGGCTTCATCGCCCACTTGAAAGATATTTGGGAAAAACTCGCTTTCAATTTCGCGCAGTTCTTGAAGCTCTTGCTCGCTTAAATTTGTGATGAAATGATGAGGATTTAAATAAGAAGCGCGCAGCCTTGCGACGATAGTTAAAACGCGCTTTGTGCTGGCTTCATCTAAATTTTTAATGAGATTTTTGATTTTTAAAATCAAATTTTTATCTTCGATTATCTTTTTACCCATAGCTAAAGAATAAGCATTATTCCCGTTTAAAGTCCTATGATAGCGGTGTTTATAAAGATTTAAAAGCTCTAGGCTGTAATTTTGATTTTGATCAATTAACTCTGCGATTGAATGCGTGCGGTAGTAGATGAAATTTAAGAATTTATAAGTATAGCGGACATACTCAATCCCCCTGCGCATAAACGCTTCTTGTGCGCGAAAACAAAGGCAAGCCTAGTATATAAGTCTTTCTTACATTTCCTATCTTTTTATAGTATTTGAGCTTCATTAATTATTCCTTTTGAATTGATTTGAGAGAGTATTTTACAAAAAATGAGCGAAATTTTGGCTTTAAATTTAAAATATTTTAAATTTATTTGACAAAGAAGCAAAAAGGCGGCAAACTCGTCTTAATTTTTAACTTAATTTTAATAGGTAAAGAAAACGCTTTGTTTAAAATGTCTCTTTTAAATCCAAAGCCTTTAAAAGAGCTTCTTGGCTGATGATTTTACTGTCAAATTTAATCACTAAAAAATCATCATTTTGATACATTTCAATCACGCCTAAAACGCTTTTAGAGCGCTTTTCATCAAGCCTTGCACCTTTTAAATAAATGGTTTTAAAGGCACTTGGATTTTTTAAAAGCGTGAGAATAATAAGCCAAAGCGCTAAAATAACAAGTAAAATCATAAATAAAAGATTAGAATTTGCACTGAATGCAAGCATTAAAGCACCAAAAATACCACCAAAAAAACTGCCCGCATAACCAAAGGCATTAAACACGCCAAGTGCTGCGCCTCTTTCATTTGCACGCACAAAAGCACTCGCACAGCTTTGTAAAATCGGCTCATGTAAATTAAAAGAGATGAAAAAAAGCGCGCTTGAAATGAGAATGAAAAAGCTTGCATAAGAGCTGAAATTTTTACTTAAATCAAAGCAAAGATAAGAGATGAAAAAGCCCAGAACGCCAATGATTAAAAAGGCTTTAGTAAGTCCTTTTTTATCCGCTAAAGAACCACATAGCCCCATAGCTACAAATCCAGCAAGCATACAAAAACTATAAACAAGCGTTAAATCAAGTCCTAAGGCATTTAAAGACAAAGGTAAAAGCATAAAAGTAAGGCTCATCAGCATTTTTTGTAAAAAATTGCTTAAATTCATTATCGCTAAATCTTTTTGAATGAAGAATTTAAAGAAGGGTGTTTTCGTGCTTAAATGCTTGATTTTAGGCTCTTTTGGCACGGCTGTGAAAAGTAAAATAATGCAAATGATTGTTAAAAAAATGCTAAGATAAAAAAGGCTTGCCAAGCTAAAATGTTCGCTTAAAAGCGGCGAAAGCACCATAGAAGCAGCAAAGCTAAGCCCTATAAACATTCCCATCACTATAAATGCACGGCTTCTCTTACTCTCAGGCACAAAATCATTAATCATCGCCACAGCCACAGCTCCCACCGCTCCAGCACCTTGAATAAATCGACCCAGTATCATCATATAAATATCACTTGCTAGCGCACAAAAAATAGAGCCTATAATAAATATCAAAAGCCCTAAAAATAGAGCCTTTTTGCGCCCAATTTTATCACTAAGCATACCAAAAGGCGCTTGTAAAAGCATTTGCGCTAGGGCATAGCTGCCAATTAAAAGTCCTAGCAAAAAATCATTTGCACCTTTTAACTCAAGCGCATAAAGGCTTAAAACAGGCAGCACGATAAAAAGCCCAAAAAAACGCGTGCCGATGATAAAAGAAAGGCTTAAAATAGGACTTGTCAATGTTTTTCCTTGTTTAAAATTATCACAGGCTTAGTTTTTGAGTGCTTTTAAGGGGATTTGAATTTATCACTTGGGCAGACTTTATCTTGTCTTGTCTCGTCTCATTCAAAAAATCCTACACAACCCTTAAAGCACCACCAAAATCCTGCGCTCTTAATTTTAAATTTATATTCTTAAATTTAAAATTCTATGAAATTTTGTTTTTTGTAATCTGTATTTAGTTTTCTAGCTTGATTTTAGCGAAATTTCTTTAAAAAATTTATTAACAAAAGATGATTTTTAAGCATAATTTGCTAAAATGGCAAGATATTTTGAAATTTTAAGGCTTATTTTGAAAATCTTACTCGCTTCAAATAACGCGCACAAGCTTGCTGAGCTTAAAGAGCTTTTAAAGAGCTTTGAAATTTATGCTTTTGATGAAGTTTTAAATCCTTTTGATATCGCTGAGACAGGATCTAGCTTTAAAGAAAATGCTTTAATTAAAGCAAAAGCCGTATTTAACGCGCTTGATAAAGATAAAAAGAAAGAATTTATAGTGCTTAGCGATGATAGTGGGCTTTGTGTAGAAGCGTTAAATGGCGCTCCGGGCATTTACTCAGCGCGTTTTAGCGAGCAAAAAAATGACGCGGCTAATAATGCTAAGCTTATAGCCGAGCTTCAAAGCTTAAATTTAAAGCAAAGTAAGGCTCATTATACCGCTTGCATTGCTGCTATTTCACGCTTTGGCGCGCTTTGTGCGCATGGATATTTGCATGGGCAAGTCATTGATGTATTGCGCGGGCAAAATGGCTTTGGCTATGATTCACTTTTTATACCAAAGGGCTTTACTGAAACTTTAGGCGAGCTTGAGCCTGAGATAAAAGCAGCGATTTCGCACCGCGCACAAGCTTTAAAATATATGAAAATTTTACTTGAAATTCAAAAGAAAGGATAAAAAATGCAATCATTTATCAAATACACTTTTATCGTCATTATGGTCTGGGTGGCTTGCGTGGCTTTGTATATGTTTTTTAGTGGCGGTTTTAGTGAGTGAAATTTGAAAAATTTAAATCATTTTTAAATGAAAATAAATTTCATAAATTTTAAAGCAGAATTTTAAAACAGCGGCGCGGGATTTAAAAATTTATAAATTTTTTAAATTTATAAATTTTAATGTATAGCTTGATAAAAATTTTGTATTAATTTTTTATTTAAAATTCATTCATTTATAAATTTGACTTTATTTCTCTTATAAATTTAAATGAAAATAGAGTGTTACAATTAGTTATACTTTTGATTTAATTTTAAAATTTTTCAATTTTTATTTTATTTTCATTAAAAAAATGATATATTGTTTTCACTCTTAAATTTTTAAACAAGGAGGGTAATTTGAATAAAGTTGCTTCAAAATTACTATGGGTTTTAGTAGCCATTTTGGGCGCTTGGTGTTTTGGGACACTAGCACTGAATAAAGGCGAAACCATTTCGGCAATTTGGCTTGTCGTTGCTGCAGTTTGTATCTATGCGATTGGATATAGATTTTACAGCCTTTTCATCGCGGAAAAAGTTTTTGAACTTGATGATAACCGCGCCACGCCAGCTGTTTATAACGGCGATGGTAAAAACTTCGTTCCAACAAATAAAATCATTCTTTTTGGTCACCACTTTGCTGCAATCGCGGGTGCGGGTCCTTTGGTCGGTCCTATTTTAGCCGCGCAAATGGGTTATTTGCCAAGTATGATTTGGCTTTTAGTGGGCGTTGTTTTAGCCGGTGCTGTGCATGACTTTGCCGTGCTTTTCTTGTCTATGCGTCGCAAGGGTCGTTCTTTAGGCGAGATGATCAAAGAAGAAATGGGTAAAGTTACCGGCGGTATCGCAATGATAGGCATTTTATTCATTATGTTTATCATCGTGGCGATTTTGGCGATGGTTGTGGTTAATGCTTTGGCTGAGTCTGCGTGGGGATTGTTTGTTATTGCGATGACGATTCCAATCGCTGTGTTTATGGGAATTTATATGAAATTCATCCGCCCAGGACACATCGGCGAAGCGGGGATCATCGGCTTTGCGCTGTTGATTTTAGCCCTTTGGTATGGCCATGCGGTTGCTGATGCAAGCCATCCTTTGCATCATTATTTCTTACTTGAAAAGAAAACTTTAGCTTTAATCGTCATTGCTTATGGTTTCATTTCATCACTTTTGCCGGTGTGGTTTTTCCTTGCTCCAAGAGATTACCTTTCTACCTTTTTGAAAATCGGCGTTATCGTGGTTATGGCTTTGGCTGTGCTTTTTGTTAATCCTGATTTAAATATGCTTAAAGTAACTGATTTCATCGATGGCACAGGAACTGTTTTTGCAGGCTCGATCTTTCCTTTCCTTTTCATTACGATAGCATGCGGTGCGATCAGTGGTTTTCACGCGCTTGTTTCAAGTGGTACAAGCCCTAAAATGCTTGAAAAAGAAAGCCACGCAAGAATGGTAGGCTATGGCTCTATGCTTATGGAAAGCTTAGTGGGTATCATGGCGCTTGTGGCGGCTTGTATCCTTGAGCCGGGACTTTATTTTGCGATCAACACTCCGCTCAATCAACTTGATCCACATGCGACAACTTCACTGCTTGATGCGAGTTTGGCAGCTCCGGGTGCGATAATCCCTGATTTGCAAGTCGTTGAAGCGAATTTAAAAACGATTTTACAAAACGCTGGCTTTGCGATCACTCCGGCTGATTTAAACGACAGCCTAGCAAGCACAAACCATTATGGCTCGATTTTAGGACTTCCTTTTGCTGAGGGAATTCCAGCTCAAGCTAAAGAAATTGGCGAACACACCATTCTTTCAAGAACAGGGGGCGCGCCAACTTTTGCTATCGGTCTAGCACACATCCTTCACAAAGTGCCATTTATCGGCGGGGAAAATGCGCTGGCTTTCTGGTATCATTTTGCGATTTTGTTTGAAGCACTCTTTATCCTTACTGCTGTGGATGCGGGCACAAGATCAGGTAAATATCTCATCCAAGACATTTTAGGTAATGTTTATAAGCCAATGGGTGATACAAGCTCGCCAACTTATGGGCTTATCGCTTCAATTCTTTGTGTTTGTGGTTGGGGCTACTTGCTCTATCAAGGCACAATCGATCCAAGTGGTGGTATCTTCACACTTTGGCCACTCTTTGGTGCGGCAAATCAAATGCTTGCAGGTATCGCGCTTTTACTTGCTACAGTCGTGCTTTTCAAAATGGACAAGGCAAAATACAGCTGGGTGACTATCGTTCCAGCGTTTTGGGTGCTTTTCACTACACTTTGGGCAAGCTTTATGAAGCTTATGCCAGCAAATGGCGAAAAAGTGCATGATGCAGTAAGCCATGTGGCTGCGGTGCAAAAAGCTCTTGCGATGAAAGCTCAGGCTATTGCTGAAAACAACGAAGCTCTTCTCAATAAAGCTAATATCATCATTCATAACAACTTGCTTGATGCTGTGCTTTGCGGCTTATTTATGATCGTCGTTTTTGTGGTGCTTTTTGAAGCGATTAAAATTTGCTATCTCACTTATAAGGGCAAGGGCGATAAATGGCCTCTTAAAGAAGAACCTTATCACAAAGCAAGTGATTATAGCTACACACTTTCAAGCTCTCATTAAGGCTTAAAATGGGAACAGCTTTAGTTAAACGAAGCAACACCCTGCCAGCCCCTTTGGGGCTTGGTGCTGAAAGCTTGCTTGATAAATTTAGAAAGCTTTATCAAAAAAGCGACCGCCTTATCAATCTGCTTGTAGGTATGCCAAGCTATGATAAATATATCGAGCATATGAAAACAAAGCATCCAGACCAGCCTATAATGACAAGAAAAGCCTTTTTTAACGAGGCTTTAGAGGCAAGATATAGTGGAGTAGGCGGACTTCGCTGCTGCTAAGATAATAAATTTAAACCTTTGCTTGATATCATCAGCAAGGGTTTTTAAAATTAAATTCTAATACTTAAAAACCTTTTAATTTAAAGGCTTCAATAATAAATTTAGTGCCTTATTTTAATAAAATAAAAAGCAAATTTAAATTTATAAATTTTTTAATTATCTTCTAAAAATTTGCTATACTTTTGCTTAAATTTTATCATTTTAAAGATATAAAATTCTATGAAAATAAATCAGCTAAACGAGGTAAAAATGGCAAAAAAGCAGATAAAAAACATAGCGCAAAAAAACACAAATTTAAACCCTATAAGTAAAAACAAAGTATCAAAAAATACAAAACAAGCACTTCAAGCAAAACACAAAAAAAACACATCCTTAAAAGCAAAAGCGCGCAAAGAAAATGCGTCTTTGCAGGATGAAAAGATTTTTTTTTCAAAAAAGGTGCGCCAACGCCAAGAAAGAATCAAAAAAGCGGCTTTAGAGCTTTTTTTAAGCAAGGGTTATGAAAATACAAATTTAAAGGATATCATCTAAATTTCAGGAGGCTCGCTTTCTAGCATTTATGATGATTGGGGCAGTAAAGAACAGCTGTTTTTTGATATTTTAACCGATGAAATTAAGCAGGATAAAGAAGAAATTATCAATTTGCTTTCAAAGAAAAAACATAAAAGCTTGGAAGAGTTTTTAGAGCTTATCGCGCTTACTTTGGTGCGCATTTTTAATAAAAAAAAGAGCATAGTATTGATGAAAATTGTTTATCAGCAGTTTTTCAACTCGCCTAAAAATTGCCTTTTGTGGCTTAAAGAAAGTAAAGAATTATTTATTGAAAGCCTTGTGAGACAAAGATTTGAAAAAGAAAATGCCTTTCTTAAAAATAACGCTGAGCGCCTTTCAAAGATGTTTTGCATGCTTTTAACCAAATATTGTTTTGATTTAAATGTCTTTTCAAACAAGCCCTTGATGAAGCAAAAAGAACAAGCCGAATACGCAAATTTCGTCGTCAAACTCTTCTTAAAAAGCGTGTTGTAATTCATTTGCCAAATTTAAGTTATAATTTCTAGCCAAAAAAGTGTAATGAATATTACAAAAATTTAAAATAAACTTTTTTAAGCTTTGTTTTAAATTTGAAAGGATGAAGCATAAATTCACACCGAATTCACACTTCATTTTTAAAATTTCAAAATTTAAATTCACTTTTTAGTTGATATTATAAAGAAAGGTTTTTATGAAAAGTCTTTATTTAAGGCACTTTGTGCTTGTTTTTTTTAGTTTTTTATTTTTAGCTTGCTCTAAAGAGCAAAGCAAGGCTGAAAATCCCCCTGTTGGCGTGCATACACTCACAGCAAAAAGCGCTGATGAGCCACTTGCCTTTTCATACTCAGCTCAGCTTGTTAGCGAAGAAGATGTGATTTTAAAGCCTAAAGTAAGCGGTGCAGTGAGCGAAAAGCTTTTTAAAGCCGGTCAAAAGATCAAAAAAGATGAACCCCTTTTCATCATCGAACAAGCCAAATTTAAAGCCGCAAACGACACCGCAAAGGGTCAATGGCTCGTAGCTAGAGCGACATTTTTTAACGCACAAAAAGAGCATAAAAGAAATGAAGTTTTAATCGCCAAACAAGCCATTTCTCAAAAAGAATTTGACACTTCACTTGCCAATTACACCAGCGCAAGCGCTAATCTTGAAGCAGCAGCAGCCAGCTTTAAAAGCGCGCAAATTGATTTAAATCATTCAAGTGTCAGTGCGCCATTTGACGGGGTTGTGGGAGATTCGCTTGTCAATGTGGGTGAATATGTGAGTGCTAGCTCAAGCCAGCTCGTGCGCATTACAAATTTAAATGAAATTTATGCAGATTTTTATATGAGCGATAAGGATAAACTCAAGCTTGATAGTAATTTTGCAAGCGGAAACTGGGAGATAGCAAATATCGATGCGAATTTAAGTATAAATGGTGAAGTGTTTAAGGGCAAAGTTGCTTTTGTCGATTCAGTTGTGGATGAAAATGCTAAGGTCAAGGCAAAAGCGGTGTTTGAAAATAATGAGGGCAGGCTTTTGCCCGGTGTTTTTACGACTATAAATATGGGCGGCTTTGTGCAAAAAAATGGCTTTAAAGTGCCTCAAGTTGCTATTTTACAAGATCAAAAGCAAGTGGCCTATGTCTATACGATAAAAGAGGGCAAAGTGGCTAAAACGCCCGTAAATATCACTTATCAAACAAATGAATACGCTATCATTGACAGCGGGCTAGAAAATGGCGATAAAATCATTGTGGATAATTTCAAAAAAATCGGCATAGGTGCCCCAGTCAGTGATCTTGGTGCGTTAAATTTAGCGAATTTAAACGGGGCGAATGCAACAAATTTGGCTGAAAAAAATTTAAATTCCGCACAAAGCTTGGCAAAAAACTAAGGGGCTAAGATGTTTTCTAAATTTTTTATTGAAAGACCCGTTTTTTCTTGCGTTGTAGCCATTATCATCTCGCTTGCAGGAGCGATTGCTTTAAAATCCTTGCCTATCGAGCAATACCCCTCGCTCACACCGCCCACAGTAAGCGTGGCAGCCACTTACACAGGCGCTGATGCAGAAACGATCGCACAAACCGTGGCCACGCCCATTGAAGATGCGATTAACGGCGTTGAAAATATGATTTATTTAGACACCACGGCTTCGGCAGGTTCGATGAGAATGACGGTGTATTTTAGCATAGGCACAGACCCTGATCAAGCCACGATCGATGTGAATAATAGAATTTCAGCCGCTACTGCAAAACTGCCCGATGATGTCAAACGCACCGGTGTCACCGTGCGTAAATCAGGCTCGGCAATGCTTGCAGCTATTAGCGTGTATTCAAGCGATGGCTCTATGGATGCGACTGAAGTTTATAATTATATCGTTTTAAATATTTTAGATGATTTAAAAAGAGTGCATGGCGTGGGCGATGCCACGGCTATTGGCAATAAAAATTACTCCATGAGAATTTGGACTGATCCCAATTTACTTGCAAAGCATGACATTACAGCAAGCGAAGTCATCGCAGCTATCAGCGAGCAAAATGCACAATACGCCACAGGTAAAATCGGCGAAGAGCCCGTAACGCAAAAAAATCCTTATGTGTATTCGATCACGATGAAAGGGCGCTTAAGCAAGGTCGAAGACTTTGAAAATATCATTTTGCGCGCGAATAAAGACGGCTCATTTTTACGCATTAAAGATGTCGCAAAGGTGGAGATAGGCTCGCTGCAATATGTCTCGCAAGGGCGTTTAAATGGCAATGACGCTGTGCCGATTATGATCAATTTACAATCAGGCGCAAACGCTTTGGACACCATGGATCTTATTCGCGCAAAAATGGCAGAGCTCAAACAAAGCTTTCCTGCTGGGCTTGATTATAACATCGCTTATGATACAACTGAGTTTGTAAGCGCAAGTATTTATGAAGTGATTAAAACCTTTGCCGAAGCCTTTGTGCTCGTTATTTTAATCATGTATTTGTTCTTAAAAAACTTCCGCTCCACGCTCATTCCTATGGTGGCGATCCCTGTATCTTTGCTAGGCACTTTTGCTGGACTTTACACGCTTGGCTTTAGTGTGAATTTGCTCACTTTATTTGCACTCATTTTAGCCATTGGTATCGTGGTCGATGATGCCATTATCGTGGTTGAAAATATCGATAGAATCATTCATGAGGATAAAAATATCAGCATAAAAGACGCGGCCATTCAGTCCATGGGCGAGATCACAAGCCCTGTGATTTCTATTGTGCTTGTGCTTTGTGCGGTTTTTATCCCCGTATCTTTTATGGGCGGCTTTACAGGCCAAATTCAAAGGCAATTTGCGCTCACACTTGCCATTTCAGTCATCCTTTCAGGCTTTGTAGCTCTAAGCCTTACGCCATCACTTTGCGCGCTATTTTTAAAGCGCAATATGGGCGAGCCTTTTAAATTTGTAAAGAAATTCAATGATTTTTTTGACTGGAGTACTGAAGTTTTTACCGCTGCCGTGGCGCATGTTTTAAAGAGGCCAAAGCGCTATGTAGCGATATTTGTACTTATGCTTGTAGCTGTTTTAGGACTTTTTAAAATCGTGCCTAAGGCTTTGGTGCCTAATGAAGATCAAGGCGTGATGATCGCCATTACAAATTTGCCGCCTGCGTCTGCTTTGCACCGCACAGTAGATTATATTGATAATCTCTCTAAAGATTTTGATGCTAATGCTTTGATTAAAAACAATATGTCGATGATAGGATTTGACCTTTTTACAAGCTCACTCAAAGAAAATGCGGGCGTTTCTTTTGTGATAATGAAAGATTATAGCGAGCGCAATATGACCTCGCAGCAAATGAGTGGAGCTTACATGGCAAAATATATAGGAAATCCTAATGCGATGACCTTTTTTGTCAATCCCCCGCCAATTCAGGGTTTAAGCTTAACCGATGGCTTTGAGATGTATTTGCAAAATAGAAGCGGTAAAACTTATAATGAAATTCAACAAGATGTCAATAAAGTCCTTGCCGCAGCCGCGCAAAGAAAAGATCTCGTCAATGTGCGCACCACGCTAGATACTATATATCCGCAGTTTGAGCTAGAAATTGATAGGGATAAACTCAAGGCTTATGGGCTGAATATGAGTAGCGTTTTTACCACTATCGCTTCGACGATAGGTTCTTATTATGTCAATGATTTTACCATGTTTGGCAAGAGTTTTCAGGTCAATGTGCGCTCACTTGGTGATTTAAGAAACACGCAAGACGCGCTTAAAAATATTTTTGTTCGCAGTTCTAGCGGGGCACAAGTGCCACTGGATGCGGTTTTAACGCTTAAAAGAAGCACAGGACCTGATGATGTGAAACGTTTCAATCTCTTTCCTGCGGCGCATATGCAAGGCTCGCCAGCTCCTGGCTACACTTCAGGTCAAGCCATACAGGCTATTAGTGAAGTGGTCGCACAAACTTTGGGCGATGATTACACCATAGCTTGGAGTGGCTCATCTTATCAAGAAGTTACTAGCTCGGGCGCGGGGCAAACTTCGATGATTTTAGGGCTGATTTTTGTATTTTTAATTTTAGCCGCGCAGTATGAAAGGTGGCTCATGCCGCTAGCTGTTGTAACAGCTGTGCCTTTTGCGGTCTTTGGCTCGCTTTTGTTTGTCTATCTTAGAAATTTTGTCAATACAGGCGTGAGCAATGATATATACTTTCAAACGGGACTTTTGCTTTTGATCGGTCTTTCTGCTAAAAATGCGATTTTGATCGTGGAATTTGCTATGGAAGCGCATTTAAAGCATGGTAAAAACATATTTGAAGCCAGTATCGAAGCAGCGCGCTTAAGATTTCGCCCTATTTGTATGACTTCACTTGCCTTTTGTCTAGGCATTTTCCCACTTGTCATCGCCACAGGTGCAGGCAGTGCGAGCCGCCACTCGTTAGGCACCGGTTTAGTGGGCGGAATGATCGCTGCTTCAACGCTTGCACTTTTATTTGTGCCACTTTTCTTCTATCTTTTAGAAAGCTTTAATGAATGGCTGGATAAAAAACGCGGTATAGCGCCTGTAAATTCAAAAACCGCGCCGCAAGTTTCTAAAGGCTTGAAAGGAGATTTAAATGCGTAAAATTTATTTTTTAATCCTTGCAAACACCATTTTCTTTAGTGCTTGCTCGCTTTTAGCGCCTAAACTAAAAACGCCTGATACAAGCTTTAGCGCGTCAAATTCGTGCAAAGAATGTGATGGCAATCTAAGCTTTGATAGGCAGTGGTGGAAGCTTTTTAAAAGCGACGAGCTTAACGCGCTGGTGGATGAAGCGCTTAAAAACAGCACGGATTTAAGGCTTGCTTTTATTAATTTAGAAAGAGCGGGCGCAAATCTTGGCATTTCACGCAGTAATTTACTACCAAAGCTTGATGCTCAAGGCTCATTTAATAGAGCTAAAAGCTCAGAAAATGCCACAAACCGCCCAAGCACCTTAAACAACACTTATGCGATGAGTTTAAATTTAAGCTACGAGCTTGATTTATGGGGTAAATACAAAGATGACTTTCTAGCTAAAAACAAAGCCTATGAAGCCAGCGTGTATGACTTTGAGACTGCACGCTTAAGCCTTGTGTCAAATGTGGTAAAGCTTTATTTTAACGCTATAAATTTAAACAATCAAGTGCAAATTTTAAGCCAAAGTGTGAAAGATTATGAAAAAAATTATGAGCTTAAAAGCGAGCTTTTTAAGGTGGGAGCTATCAGCGAATACGAGCTTGCAAGCTTTAAAGCTCAGCTTGATAGTGCTAGAGCAAGCTTAGAAAGCACCAAACTTTCTAAAGATAGCAATGACAAGGCTTTAGCAATACTTACAAGCAACAAACTGGATGACATTTTATATAAAACATATGATGCAAAAACGCTTGAAGATTATGATATCAATTTACCAAGCGGGATTAGCAGTGAAATTTTGCTTTTGCGCCCTGATATTGCGGCTTCTTTAAAGAGCTTGGAAGAAAAAAACTATCTCGTAGGCGCTGCTAGAGCGCAGTTTTTACCTAGTATATCGCTCACTGGCTTGTTGGGCTTTTCAAGCACAGCTTTGAATAATTTGACCGAAAATCCTAGCAACATTTGGAGTGTGGGTGGGACTGCTTTAATGCCTATTTTTAGGTGGGGCGAGATCGCTTATAATGTAGATTTGGCTAAACTCAGTAAAGATGAAGCCTTTTTAAACTACGAAAGCACACTAAAAACAGCTTTAGGCGAAGTAAGAACAGCGCTCATTTCAACAGAAACGGCTTTTAAAAACGAGCAAAATTATAAAAATTTACTTCAAAGTCAAAGTAAAATTTACGAGCTTTCTCAAATGCGCTATGATACGGGGCTTATTTCTTTGACGGATTTAATCACGGCTAGAAATAATTTTTTAAACGCAAAATTAAGCTATGAAAATGCTGTCTATGCCAAGCTTTCAGCTATCGTGGATAGTATAAAGGCTTTTGGAGGGGGCTTTAAACAAGATAAAAACTATAATAAAAATCTTAAAGAAGACACGCAAAAGTTGGATTTGAGTTTTCAATAATACAAATTACAAAGAGTAAAATTTCATAGAAGTTTAAAATTAAAACCTTGTCATTGCGAGCGGGCTTGCCCGCACGGCAATCCATAATTTTATAAATCAATCTATCTTTGCTAAACTTAATAAAGCAGTCCATTTTTTATTTTTGTAATTTCATAATGGATTGCTTTGCGTTTTTAATACCTTGCAATGACACATTTTAAACTCGCGCCGCTGTTTTGAAATTAATTCTTAAAGATTGAATTTCAAAGGAAATTTGCAAATCAATTTTAATTTATTTTAAACTCTATGCTTTCATTAAATCCAGTCTAAAAATATGTTTTTAATATGATTTGAAGCGATCAGATCTTTAAGCCTTTTTATCTTCTCATCCCCGTCACTAAAGACGCGTTCGTGCGTTTCTGCCATGATGTATTCAACATTTTTATAAAGCTTTTCGTGGATGATTTTTTCTAAAATTTCAAACTCAGCTCCCTCGATATCAAGCTTAATGAGTGTGATTTTGCCATGCTTTTGGATAAGATTTTGCAAAAATTCGCAAAAATCAATCATCTGCACTTCATAAGCGTCTTTATGCCCCCAAGCGTCTATTTTAACGACACTTGCGCCCTGTGAAATTAAATCATCGCCCGGATTATAAAACATGACTTTTTTATTCTCAACCCCTAAGGCTTGCTGATAAACGCTGATTTTTTCATTGTTTTTATAAAATTCTTTTAAGAAACTTACTAAATAAACATTAGGCTCAAAATCATAACAAATCGCCCCACACGCCAAAGCCACATCTAAACACGCCCGCATGCGCGCCAGCATCAATAATCACAAGCTCTTCGCCCTTAGAAGCTCGTAAATGAAAGTCATAAAAGAGTGGATAATACTTGCCCGAGACATAGCTTCTGCGAAGCAAGCTTTGAAAATGATAAATGCCTTCTTTTGACTGCAAAGCTTCTAAAAGCTCGAATTTAAGCCAAGAATTATGCCCGTTGATTTCATTTTTCACGCGCTCTAAATCTTTACGAATTGCACGCAAGGGGTATGTTATAGTTTGAATTAAATTTCTATATTTAAAAATACAAATATTACCTAGATAAATTTTTCTTAAACCACTGTCATATCGTTTGAATTTAAACATTTTTTGCCTTTAAATCTATGATTATAGAGTGAAAAGAAATTATAAAACAAATACAATTCAAGCACAATCTATTATCGTAGAGTAAGGGTATATGAGAGAATTTAACCAAGAAGAAATACAAAATTTTCATCAAAAAATCGCGCAAAATGTGGCTAAAATCCGCAAAGAAAAAGGTATTTCTCAGCTTGAATTAAGCCTTGATATAGGGCTAAAGTCTTGCTTGCTTGTCGCAGGGGCTGAAGCAAATTATAAAAACACGCATTTTAATTTAAAACATTTATATAAAATCGCTAAGGTTTTAAATGTGGATATTGTGGAGTTTTTTAAATAAATTTAAAATACTAGAAAAATAATTTTAAAATAAATCCCAAAACTGCTGCCGATGATTTTAATATTTAAAATTTAAGCTCAAATTTTTGAGCTTAAATCATCAATTGTTTCTTTGAGCGACGAGTTTGCGGCGCATGTAAGCGATTTTGCTTTGCAAAGGCAGCTCTTTTGGGCAATTATCCTCACAAGCAAGCAAGCTCATACAGCCAAAAACGCCATCATCATCGCCCACAAGCTCGTAAAAATCTTCAATGTTGCGCTGATCGTGTGGATCTTGCAAATAGCGCGCTGTTCTTAAAAGCCCTGTGGCGGCGATGAAATTTGGACGCATAAGCTTAGTCGCACAGCTTGCCACACAAATGCCACACTCTATACAGCGATCAAGCTCGAAAGTCTCATCAGCTACGGCTGGTTCGATTTTTTCTTCAAGCTTGCTTATATCAACTTCTTTTTCGTTATGTACCCAGCTTTCCACACGCTTACACATACTCTCAAACCACTCTCCTGTATTTACGCTCAAATCCTTAATATGCTTAAAAGCAGGCATAGGCATAAGCTCGATGACTCCATCTTCATAGTCTTTTGTAAGCGTTTTGCAAGCAAGCTTTGGCACGCCATTGATCATCATCGCGCAACTGCCGCAAATTCCCGCACGACATACAAAATCAAAGCTCAAATCCGCATCAAATTTTTCCCTTATCAAAGTAAGACACACAAAAATCGTCATAAACTCCGTCTCTTCAAGCTCATAAGTAGCAAAAAAAGGCTTTGAAATTTTACTCAAGGGATTGTATTTGAACGCCTTTATAGTCAATTTTCTACTCATAATCAACTCCTAGTCTTTGATTTGGCCTTTTATATTTTTCTTGCAAGGTGTAAGGCATAAGCGCGTCTTGAATTTCATAGCGGTTTTTACCTTCACTTTGCATTTTAGACGTGATTTCATCGACCTGAGCTTGTCTTTTAGTGCTAAGTGGATTTTCGATGATATTTCCTTTTGCACCGTATCCTCTAAAGGCTGGGGGCATTTCCATTTTCATAATGTCAAGTTCTTCATACTCCACGCGGGGCATACTCTCGCCCTCAACCCAAAAGGTATTTGTGCGCTTCATCCAGTTTAAATCATCTCGCTTTGGATAGTCTTCTCTATAATGAGCGCCCCTACTTTCCGTGCGCAAAAGCGCGCCATAAGCCACGCACAAAGCCACCTTAAGCATTCTAGGCACTCTATAAGCTTCTTCAAGCTCAGGATTTGCCGCAGCAAGTTCCTTGCAATGCACCTTAACATCAAGACTTTGCTTGTAAAGTTCTTCAAGCTCACTTACAGCTTCTTTTAAACTCTCGCCTGTTCTAAAAATCGCCACTTTCTCCCACATCACTTCTTTCATCTTGTTTTTGATCTCAAAAACGCTATATTTACCCTCTTTATCCACAAGGCTTTTAAGATAGTTGTATTCATCGCTAAGGTATTTTTTGATTAAATTTGTATCGATATCTTCGCCGTTTTCTTTGCAATACTTGGCAAAATAATCCCCCACTATCATCCCAGCGACCACAGTTTCAGCACAGGAGTTGCCCCCAAGGCGGTTAAAGCCGTGCATATCCCAACACGCTGCCTCGCCACACGCAAAAAGCCCATTGAGCCACTGGCTTTCGCCATTTGGCTTCGTGCGAATGCCACCCATTGAATAATGCTGCATAGGTAAAACCGGCGCCCAGCCCTTAGGTCCTTCATCTGCTGGATCGATACCATTAAAAGTCTTGCAAATATCTTGCACATCACGCAAGTTTTTTTCAATATGAGCGCGCCCAAGTATCGAAATATCAAGCCACAAATGATCTCCATAAGCACTTTTTACGCCTTTTCCTTTGCGAATATGTTCCATCATTCTGCGGCTCACTACATCGCGACTAGCAAGTTCTTTTTTCTCAGGCTCATAATCAGGCATAAAGCGATATCCATCCACGTCCCGAAGCACGCCCCCATCGCCCCTGCAGCCCTCAGTGAGCAAAATCCCACTTGGCACGATAGGCGTTGGGTGAAATTGCACGGCTTCCATATTTGATAATCTGCAAAGTCCTGTTTCAAGGGCTATTGCCGCACCTGTACCCTCGCAAATAACGGCGTTTGTGGTTTGCTTGTAAATTCTACCATATCCGCCAGTGGCTATCATCGTGCCACGCGCTACAAAGGCGGTAAGCTCGCCATTTGTCAAATCTCTTGCAATCACGCCCAAACAGCGTTTGCCATCGTGAATAATGCGCACGGCTTCCATTCTATCGATGATTTTAACCTCGTTTTTAATTGCCTCATTTGCCACGCCATAAAGCATACAATGCCCTGTGGCATCGGCGATAAAACAGGTGCGCCATTTCTTAGTGCCACCAAAATCACGCGCATTTATAAGCCCGTGCGCGCTTTCTTTTTCTTCAATAGTCGTTTTTTGAGCGTTGATAACCACAGAGCGAGGTCCCTTTTGAACTCTAGTCCAAGGCACTCCCCACGCAGCAAGCTCTCTAACGGCCTTTGGCGCAACTTGAGCAAACATTCTAGCCACTTCTTGATCGCACCCCCAGTCGCTCCCTTTAACTGTGTCTGCAAAGTGCAAATCTTCATTATCGCCCTCGCCCTTCACTCCATTTCCTAAACTTGCTTGCATACCCCCTTGAACTGCGGCTGAGTGAGAGCGTTTAACAGGGCAGATACTTAAAAGAGTTACGCTTTGATTTGTTTTTGCCACTTCAATGGCAGCGCGAAGTCCTGCTAGACCGCCACCTATAACTAATGCGTCGCTGTATTTTATATTCATTTTAAGCTCCTAAGTGTGGTGTAGAAATTTGACTTTGTAAATGAGTTGGCGTGTAGCGAGAGCCTTTGACATGATCGCTTAAGCCCACTTTAATGTAAGCAATCATCGTCAGCAAGCCAAGAGCGATAAAAAAGATGCTTACGATCCATTTTAAAGCCTTTAATCTTTTGCGTGATTTTTTAGCGTCCTTGCCCTCAAACCAGCCCCATTTGACGCAAAGTCTATAAAGTCCTATGCCCCCGTGAAGCTCGACAGCAAAAAGCAAGATGAGATAAAAGGGCCACATTTGAAGCATTCTTTCGCCAGAGCCGTAAGGATCGATAGTATCTGGGTAAAAAAACATCATGCCTAAATGAAAAGAAGCAAAGAAAAAGAGTATAAAGCCTGTGATAAACTGCACGAACCATAAATTTGTATCGCTGTGCTTGATGAGCTTCATTTGTGTGCGTAGAATTTGATACTGCCTAAAATTGATAGGAAATTTACGCACCGCCAAAGCTGCATGCACGACAAAGACAGCAAAAACGACAAAGACAATACAAGAAACTAACCAAGGCTGTGGCTCGCCAAAGATGAAATTGCCCTCAAACATCTTCGCCACGCTATACATAAAATCATTGCTGATGATGATCGTAGCGACAAAAAACATATGGCCCCACATAAAAAGCCCTAAAAAAAGACCGCTCGCACTTTGGATGAAATCAAGCTTGGCTGGGAGTTTGCTTTTTTTACCTGAAAGGCTTTGCCCTAAAAAGCCTTCGATGATTTGACTCATTATTTACTCCTTTTTGTTTATCAAAATTGAGTAAATTTTAATATTTAAAGGCTTTAAAGAAACTTAAATTTTTTGCTTTGTCTTAAATTTTAAATAAATATAAAGTAAATAAGTTACAAAAAGAAGCACAAGGCTTAAAATTTGCCCCATGGTTAAATTGAGGGCTAAAAAGCCAAGATTAAAATCAGGCTGCCTGAAAAACTCGCACACAAAGCGCGCCACACAATAACTTGCCATATAAATGATAATGAGCTGGCCTTCAAATTTTTTGCGCTTTCTTGCAAAATAGATGATAAAAAAGACCACCATGCCTTCTAAAAACGCTTCATAAAGCTGTGATGGATGGCGCAACATTCCATCAACATAAATGCCCCAAGGCATTTGAGTTTCGCGCCCAAAAAGCTCTTGATTTAAAAAATTGCCTATGCGCCCAAAAGTATAAGCAAGCGGAACGCTGATAGCAACGAGATCAAGAAATGTCCATAAATTTTGCTTGTTTTTTTTGCAAAAAATAAAAGTGGCGATAAAAAAGCCCACGACCGCCCCATGAAAGCTCATCCCACGAATGCCTACAAACTCGCCTTGCTGATCAAAAGGATTGAAAATCTGCCAAGGATGAGTAAGATAAAAAAGCGTGTGCGCATCATAAAGCAAGATAAAGCCTAATCGCGCGCCCAAAATCACGCCCAGTTCAACCCAAATGAAATAATTATCCAGCATTTTTTCGCTGATTTTAATCTTGTCTTTTTTCACAAAATACTTAGCGATAAAAAGAGCAAGCAGCAAAGCCGTGATATACATCAAGCTATACCAGTAAATATGAAAGCCAAAAAGCGAAAACGCGATGACATCAAAATGTGAATAAATGTGTTGCCAAAACTCCATAAAACCTTCTTTAAATTTAAAAGCTAAAATATAGCAAAAAAAGGCTTAAATTTGATATAATTTCACAAAATAAATCACAAGGTTAAAAATGAAAAAATTGCTTATAATCGCCTTTACACTAGCTTTTGTAGCGTGTTCACAAACGAGTTCAAATTTCACTTATTTACCGATGCCAAATTTTAAAAATCACACAAATGATACAAATTTACGCCCAAGTTCAGGCAAAAAAGTTTCGCTGCGTCTCATTGATTTAAGGCGCAATGAAGCTGTTTCGCAGGGTTTTAAAGACTCTGTGCTTAAGGCAAGAATTGATGAAGAAACAAGGCTTTTAATCCAAAAACTTGAAGCACAAAGCAAGCAAATCTTAGCTTATAAAGGCTATGAAGTCGTGCAAAGTGGCGCTGATTACGAGCTTTTGCATAGTATAACGCTTGATTTAAGGGAGTTAAATGCGCAAAAAAGCGAGCAATGGCTCAAAGAAGAAGCGATAAATTCAAGCCTTGAGCTTAATTTATACTCGACAATCACACTTCAAAGCCTAAGAAAAAGTAGCCAAACAAGGCAAATCAACACCGCCACAGCCCTTGATCAGCCTGTAAAAATCACTTATGCGAGCAAGGATGGCAAGGGCGTGAATTTTTTCAAAACAACCCTTAGCAGTGTGCCAACGCAGGTCAATAAGGAGCTTTCATTAGCTGCTGTGGATATAGACAATGCTTTTTTAAGCTTTTATAATGGGGTTTTAAATAATCTTGTTGCAAATCTTTCAAATGATTTGGCTGGCTCAAATCATATAAATCCTGCTTCAAACGCCCTTTCAAACACACCTGAAGAAAGCTTAGAGCCTTTAAATTTCAGCACAAGCCAAGATTTAAACAAGGCAACAAGTCCTAATCAGCCTTTGCAAAATTTATCCCAGCCACAGTTTCAAAATTTGCAAACTGCGCCCCAAGAAAATTCACAAGAAACACAACAAGAAAATTCGCAAAATAATCAAGGTGTAACGATATTTTAAAATTTTTTATCACCTTGAAAATTAAATATTTAGCGCAGTCAAAGATGATAATTTTATCTTTGCAAAATAAATTTAAAAAAACTAGTCTTAAAGTTTTGCGCGGTTTTTTAAGAAATTCACAAAAATTTTTTTGATGAAAAAGGGGCAAAGATTATAAATTTTAGCGATTAAAAAAGTGCTGAAATTAAAGGCGTAGAAGCGCTTTTTAGCCTGAATTGCTTTTGTGATTTTAAAAGCAGCTGTTGAAACACTCATCATTTTAAGATTTTTAATATGCTTTGTCAAGTCTGTTTTGATAAAGCCTGGACAAATCATGCTGAAACAAATTTGTGGATACGCTAGAGCCAAAGCTTCGCCAAGTGTGCACGAAAAATGCTTTGAAGCGCTGTATGCAGGGGCATTTGGCAGAGCAAGTAAAGAAGCAATGGATGAAATGAAAGCAATTTGTCCCTTAAAGCCACTTTCATTTAAAGCCTGCGCACTCATCTTTTCAAGTGCATAAAAAAGCGGTGCAGCCGTGCCTAGCACATTGATCCTTGAAATTTCAATCTGCTTGTGCGCGCTTTCATCAACGCCGCTACTTATGCTAGCATTTAGGATTAAAAGATCTAAATTTTCTTTAAAAATGCTCTCACACCAGGCTTTAGATAAATTCTCATCAGCGATATCAAAAGCGGCAATCTCAACCTCGCAATCTCTTGCTTCAAGCTCGTTTTTCAGAGCTTTCAGTGCGCTTTCATCTCTAGCGTTTAAAAAAAATTTCACGCCCTTTTGCGCGAAATTTAAAGCCAGCTCGCACCCTAAGCCGCGGCTTGCACCCGTGATGGCTATGCTTTTATATTCACTCATTTTAAAATTAAGCAGCCCTTAAAAGCACTCATACTGAGCTAGAGCGCTCATTTTTTGAGCTTGCTCATTTGTCGCAGGCAAAGAGCTGCTAAAATCAGCTTTTGCGCTCATTAAATTGCTTCTTAAAACAGGCACAATCCTAGCATTTTCAGGGCTTAGACTTTTTAGCGCGCAAGTTTTATTAATATCTTTTGAGTAATTTTGTGCGTTATTTAGCGCTTCTTTGATGAGTAAATTTTGTAAAATTTTATCATTTTCTAAAAGCTCTTTATCGGTAAAAACTGCATTTAAAGCCGGTAAATTCACGCTAAAAAAACCACCTTGCTTTGAAATTTTATCCACTTCATTCATTAAAGCATTGTAAGTGCCAAGCTCATTTTCTTTAAACTCACAATCTAAGCTCGCAAAAAAACGCTGTCCTTTGATGATTTGAACCCCGTCTTTATAAAGAAAAGTAGGCTCCACGCTGTAAGATCCGCCCGTGCAAATTTTGCTTTGCTTGACCTTTTCAAGAACGGCATTAAAATTATTTGTAAGAGCCACTTTATCTTCGCTGCTTAGGCTTTCTTTATTGCTAAGGGCGTTTGAAGCAGTGAAATTTGGGCTACTTGAGAAAGTTTGCGGTCTTAATTTATTGAAAACTTCGATATTTGAAGTAAAGCTAAAAGCGCTATTTTTCGGTGTATTTTGAGACTTTAAAAATTGCACGTTAAAAATCACACCCGCAACAAAGCAAAGTATGCACAAAAGCCCTATTCCTAGTCCTTTGAAAAAGTTTATCATTTTTTCTCCTTTGTGATTAAAATTTTATTGTATTATCTTTTAACTTAAAACAAAATTTGTTAAAATAAAGCTTTTAAAGAGTTTGTATGGATTTAACGAAATTTCACGCGCAAATTTTATCGTGGTATGAGCATTTTGGGCGCAAAAACTTGTCGTGGCGCTGTTTTGATTTGCCTAAGTTTAAGGGCATTGATAGAGCTTATATCGTTTATATCAGCGAGATTATGTTGCAACAAACGCAGGTCGTTTCTGTTTTGCCACGCTTTTTTGAGTTTTTAAGGCTTTTTCCTAGTTTAAAAATCTTAGCAAATGTCGATGAAAACACGCTTTTAAAGGCTTGGCAAGGGCTTGGATATTACAGTAGGGCAAGGAATTTACAAAAAAGCGCGCAAATTTGCGTGGCTAAATTTGGCGGCAAATTGCCAAGAGAGATTAGCGCGCTTAAAAGCTTGGCTGGAGTGGGCGCTTACACAGCGGGTGCGGTGGCTTGCTTTGGCTATTTAGAGCCTGTAAACTTTGTGGATGGTAACATTAGGCGCATTTTAAGCAGGCTTTTTGCGCTTAAAAATCCCACGCAAAAAGAGCTTGAAGCAAAGGCGAAGTTCATTTTAAACCGCGCAAACGCATTTGATCACAATCAAGCCCTAATCGATCTTGGCGCTTTAGTTTGCACGCCAAAATCGCATAAATGCGGGCTTTGTCCTGTGTATGATTTTTGCGCAGGCAAGTTTAACGCGCAAGATTATCCCCAAAATAAAAAAATCAATTACGAAAGCCTAGAAATTCATCTTTTCATCAAGGAATTTAAAAATCGCTTTGCCGTGCAAAAAAGCAAGCAAAACCTATATAAAGGAATGTATAATTTTGCTTTTAATGAAGCAAACGCGCACACTTTAGAGCCTTTAAAAATACACTTTTTAGGCGAGTTTAAGCACAGCTACACAAAATTTAGGCTCAATGTTAAAATTTATTATCAAAAACTAAGCGCAAAAGAAGCGAGAATGAAGAGTAAAACAAGTGAGTTTAAAAGCTTTGATGAGCTTGAGAAAATGCCCCTTTCAAGCCTGAGTTTAAAGGCTTTGAAGCTTTTTGAGAAATCAAGCTTTTTAAAGGCGCGAAATTGAAATTTGAAAAAATTTATATTGAGCTTGGCGACATTTGCGGGCTTGATTGTTTCTTTTGCACTGGGGCTAAAAATGTGCGCGGAATCATGAATCTAAAGGACTTTGAAAGCCTTTTGCCAAAGCTAGCAGGGCGGGCTAAAATTTACACCTTTCACTTGCTTGGCGATCCTTTGATTTTAAAGGATTTAAATGCCTATGTAAGCCTTGCAAAAGCCTATAAAATGAGGCTTGAGATCACTACAAGTGGCTTTTATATGAATGAAAAAAATATTCAAATTTTACTAGAAAATGATAACATTCATCAAATCAACATCTCTTTAATGTCGGCTTTAGCTCAGAAAAAAATCCCTTTAAGCACTTATTTTAAGCCTATTTCAACGCTACTTCAAAGGCATTTAGCGAGCAAAAATGAAAGTTTTATCAATCTTAGACTTTGGAATTTAAGCCCCGCTTTAAAGCCCCCATCTCAAAATGCTGAAATTTACGCACTTTTAGAAAGCTTTTTTAACACTAAAATCGATACAAGCGCGCTTAAAACAAGGCTTGGGCGCAAGATATTTTTACATCAAGCAAGGCTTTTTAAATGGGCGAGTTTAAAGGGCGCAAACTCTCGCACGAAAGGGACTTGCCACGCGCTGAGTAAGCAAATAGGCGTTTTAAGCGATGGCACGCTTGTGCCTTGCTGTATCGACACAGCCGGCGTGATGAATCTTGGCAATCTTTTTGCGCAAAGTTTGAATGAGATTTTAAAAACCCCGCACGCTTTAGCGATGAAGCAAGGCTTTGAAAAGGGCATTTTGCTTGAGCCTTTATGTCAAAAATGCGAATTTTACAAAGCCCGCTCTATGCCTGAGTAATTTGCTTTTAATCAATAAAAAAAGCTTGAAACACTGCGTTAGCTTGCTTTAATGCGTGGAATTTGCTTGAATTTAGCTTTTTAAAAAGCCATATTCATAAATTTTATTTTCAAGTTTTACAGCAAGCAGCTTTAAAGCTTCTTTTAGCTCGCTCATTAAAGCATTAAAATGCTCGTCCGTGCTTTTTGCGTTTAAATTTTTCACTTCGCTATTTTTGATTTTATAGCCTTTGAAAAAAGCGTTTATATCATAAAGCGAAGCATTAGCATTATAAGCTTCACAAGGCGTGGTATTCTCACTTCTTTTAAATTCATTTCATTTTTATAGTTTTCATCATCAGCGCACTTGTGATAATAGCGATAAATCTCGCGCCCCGCATTAAACACCGCGCAAGCTTGCTCGCTAAATTTCAAAGCACTTTTTGGCACAAAGCGGGATTTTAAATTTAAATCCAGCTCGTTATTTTCATTTTCTTTTTTCTCGCCTTTTATAAATTTATACATAAAATCACTCTTAAAAGCTTCTTTTGCCCCTACTTGCGCTTCATCAAAAGCTATGAAGTGATTAATACCCCCCCCCCCTAGCGGATATTTTATTTTGCGAGTGAAAGAGCATAAAAGCAAGGCAGTCATTTTGAAATTCTTTATCTTTAATCCATTTATCATTAGGGTATAAAAACTGGTCCCTGTCATTGAGCCAAGTGGCTTTTATAGCGTGGCGCACCGCAAAATAAACGCTAAGTGGAAAAAGATTTGAAGCAGTGATAGTTTTAAAAATTAAGTGCGCATTATAAGCTTTTTGCAATATAGCAACACTCATATTGTGCTGAAAGTCAGCAACATCTGCCATTAAAATTCCTAGCATATCTTCATCTTCATTTATTTTTGAAAATTCTCTCAGCCACTCATTAAGCGTTTTTTGATTTTTAGAATTTGCATAAAAATTTTTCTCGCCTAAAAATTTATTTTTTTCATCATATACATCAAGGCTGATTTTTGTGATATTTTCTTTCTTGCTTAAATCCCATATCATAAAGCCTATAGGAAAAGCACCGCTGACATTATCAAAAGAACTAGCTGGCACGACAAAGCCCTTTTTAAACTCAGCTTTAAAAACTTGCCTAAATTTCAAAAAATTACTCCCTTGAATGAGTTTAAGCGTTGAAAACTGCGCAAGGGAGCAATTAGGGATTTTTTTATAAATTTTTATAAAAAACTGGGCAAAAATTTCATTACTTGCCTTGCCTAAAATATCTTTGTAGTTTTCATAAGTTTCATTTTTAGTGGCTACGCCGTCTTTATGCTCTAAGTCTTTTGAAAGCATTTTTCTTTTATTGCCTGCTTCTGCATAAGGCGGATTGATTAAGATGATGAGCTTTTCGCGCTTTTTCTCATCTTTTAAAATTTCTTGCAAATTCTCAGGTAACTTTGATTTATAAATGAACTTGCCCTTTTTATCTTTTTTATCAAAAAACTCATCGTTTAAAAAGTCAAATTGAAAAATTTGATTTTCAAAAAGCTTGAAATTTCGCCCATCTTTACTTCTTGCTTTCATCGCAGCGACATCGGCTTCATCAAGGGTGGAGGCAAAAAGATTTTTGCTGTTTTTAAATCCGTCAAGCAAATTGCCCACACCAGCCGCACAGTCCCATATATAATAATCTTGCTCGAAATTTTCTCCAAAAACTTGAGCCAAATAAGAATGAGCCTTTTTAACCCAAATTTCAGGGGTGAAAAAGTCTCCTTTACGCCCCCTTAAATCCGTATCCAAAAGCTGGTCTCTTCGCTCTATGATTTCTTTAAGAATTTTATCCTTATACTTAGGCGGTCTTTCATAATCTTTCCAAAAATTATCGTGTGCGACTTTATCAAATACATAATTGATAATGCCGCCTTTTTCGCCCTTTGTCTCGTAATGGTCTTTATTTAAAGTATATATCAAGCCTAAATTTTCTAAACTTATATCATTTTCAGAAAACAAATCCGCAAGGAAAAAATCAACCGCATTAAGCTCTTTTAAAATCCCATTTTCATCTTTATAACTCAAGCCTTTTATAAAGGGCTTAACTTCTCTTAGCCACTCTTGATAGACCTTGACAAAATTATTTTCAGAAACTCCTATTTTACCAGCATTTGCATAGCCTACGATGAAGCCTTTTTTTAAAAAATTCATCAATTTTTTGTTTTTCTTGCCCTTTTCATCAAAAAAAGGATAAATTTTCGAAGCCTTTACATTTTTTTCTTAAAAGGCGTAAAGTTGCTTGAATTCTTTTGTGTTGTGATTACTAGGCGTTACATTCCAGTTAAAATCACTTTGTGAAAAAATGAAACGAATTTGCTCAAAGGGTAAAAAGGCGATTTTTTGCGCATCAAACGCACCCAAATACTCAGGCGGAAGCTCTTTTTCATAAGTTCTATCCTTGCCTATGGTTAAAATGAGCTGAATGAAGCTCTCATAAATATCTTTTTTGTTGCCCGCCTTTGCTTCAGCCCATAAAAGCGTGTTGCTATTAGACTTTTTATTGAAATTTTTTTCATCATTAAAAAGATTTTTTTCTTGTTTGACGCAAAAATCAATATTGCCGATAATTTTAGTCGTGTCAAAATCTTGAAAAAAATCTTTAGCAACCTTGTTTTTAAGCTCTTCTTCTTTCATCTTTAAAGCATACATTTTAGCCCTTGTTTAAAATTTTTCTTATAAAGTTTTAAAATTAAAGCTTTAAACTCATTTAATTTTTACTCTAAATTAAATTTTTAAATTATATCGCATTTTTAAATTTAAATGAATAAATATTTATTTCGTTTTAAATTTTAATTTCAAAGCCTTGAAATAGCTTTTATTTGCTTAAATCATCTCAAATTCAAAGCCTAAATTTAAACTCAATTTCAAAGCTCGTTTTGATAAGCGATTTTATCCACAGCGCCAGCTTCTTTAAAACCCTTTAAGCGCAGCAAGCAGCTATCACACTCCCCGCATGCCTTATCTTCGCGCTCGTAGCAACTCCAAGTAAGCTCTAAAGGCACATTTTCTTTTAAGGCTAAAGCCACGATTTGCCCTTTGTTTTTATCGATGAGTGGCGTTTTGATTTGTGATTTAAACGCACGTCCTGCGTTGATGAAGCTTTGCGCTTGTGCTATAAACTCGCGCGTGCAGTCTGGATAGCCACTGCCATCTTCAGCCACAACGCCTATATATATAGCTTCACAGCGCTCTTTCTCAGCGATACTTGCTGCGATACTTAAAAAAACGCCGTTTCGAAAAGGCACATAAGTGATGGGCACGCCCTTTTCATCAAGGGCGTTTTTAGGCACAGCTAGGCTCTCATCCACCAAAGCATTTGCGCCCATTTGCTTGAAAAAATCAAGCTTTAAAACATAGCTTTGCTTGATATTTAAATCCTTGCAAATGGCTTCAAAGCATGCTCTTTCCTTTTCTTGCGTGCGCTGATGATAGTCAAAATGAAGCCCCACAAGCTCAAAGCCTTCTTTTCTTGCCAAATACGCACAAAGCGTGCTGTCCATTCCACCGCTGATGATACATAAAGCTTTTTTCATTTTTATCCTAAATTTTGGTATAATCACGCTATTTTAACAAAGGCTTTTAAATGATACTTTGCGATGAGAATGTAAATTATCAATTTTTAGAAAAAATCGCTTCAAAGCTAAGCGACAAAGACATTGAGCTTATTTTTACCGATGATTACAAGATGAAAGAAATCAATCAAGCGCAAAGAAATATCAACAAAAGCACCGATGTGCTGTCTTTTCCTTTACAAGAAATTCAAGGCTTAAATTTACTTGGTAGCGTTGTCATTAATTTAGACTTAGCCCAAAAAAAAGCCAAAGAATTAGGACACAGCCTAGAAGATGAAATTTCGCTTTTATTTATCCATGGCGCGCTTCATTTAATGGGCTTTGATCATGAAACAGATAATGGGCAAATGCGCACTAAAGAAAGCGAACTCATCAAGCTTTTTAACTTGCCAAAAAGTTTGATTGTTCGCGCTGGTGAGAGTTAATAATCTGTCATTAAATTTTTAATATAAATTTTTTATCGCAAAACACGCTCAACTTGCTGTCATTGCGAGCGTTTGAAAAACGCGAAGCAATCTATAATTTTAATTTAGAAAAAATTAAATCACCAAGTAAAGTGTAGATTGCTTCGGCGCTTCGCTTCTCGCAATAACAAGGGGATACTTCAGTCTAAAGGGCTTTGTAATGACAGGAATTTATATAATAATAAAATTTCAAAACCCCTGCCACTGTTTTAGGATTTATATTAAAAATTAAAATTTTAAATTTATTTACAATTTAAAGTGTGATAAAAATCCACATTGCTAAAATTTGGCGGGAAAGGAATTTGCACTGAAAAGTCTTTATAGGTGTTGCCGCTTAAATGATCGATGATAAGGATATTATAATGGACGGAATTTGAGCCTTTTTTAACTTCTATGTTTGGATTAAAGGCACTTTCGCCGCCACCGACTTTGTTTAAAATACTAAGATCTAAATAGCATTTGCTGATGTCAAATTGCGTTAAGTTTGTAACGCGCCCGCTGATGATGATACTTTCATTGCGTAAATTGCGCTTGAAAATTACATTTGAAAGGCTTGCTTGCTTGGTGTATTGCTCCACGCTCATAAAAAGCGAGTAAAGGATAATCACGCTTACAAGGATATTGATACCATAAAAGCTCAGTGCCACATGAAAATTCTTAGCCTTTAAAAAGATCAAAACACAGCCTGCAATAAAGCCTAATAAACACGCAAAAATGATAATATAATGAAAAATAGTCATTTAAAAGCACCGACTTTGCATTTGTATGCTTAAGTTTAAATCTTCGTTAATATTGTCAAAATTAATACGCTCACTTTGCGAATTTCCCTTTAAAAGTGCGTTATTAAGTTCTTTGCTTTTTTTTCTATAAGGGATATACTCGGCCTTGTAGCGCGCTAAAAAGCTAGAATTACTATCGACATTTTCATAGAGTCTAGCTTGAACCCTGCAATAGCTAAAATCGTATTTTGAAGTATTTGTAATCGTAAAATCAATGGCTAAATTGCTACCGCCATAGATCTTTTGCTGCGTGATTTCAACGCTTCTTTGGCGCACCCTTTCATCGATAAATTGATAGCCAAAAAAACCTAAGGCTACACAAAGTGAAAAATCAAACACAATAAAAAAGCTGGCTAAAAACGCCCTGTGCCTTAAAAAAACAGCGCCCAGCAAAAGCGTAATGAATATAAAAAGCACAAGGATAATAAAGAGAAAATCCATGGTGTAAAGGTGCTTGAGATAAAATAATAGATTTTCTCTAATGCCTTGTGCGAATTCTTGCATTCACAATCCTAAATGATTAAAAATCAGCGATTATTGATCGCGCTTTGCTGCTTAGCATCCTTTGTATCAACCCAAATATTTGGCACAGCCCCACCCGGAGTTAGGAAAATCTTAGCGTCTTTGTTATTTTGCAAGGCTTCGTTGAATTTGCCTTGAACTTCGATTTGTTTTAAATTAAGCAAAGGATTGTTTAAAGAATTTGCAATTTCTTTATTTGCGTAAGCTTGCGCGTCTGCTTCAATTTTAGTCGCATCTGCACGACCTTTTGAGCTGATAATCGTCGCATTAGCTTCGCCCTCTGCTAAAGTGGCTTTTTTAATGGCTTCTTGCGCGGCGCGCTCAGCTTCTTGCTTGGCAATTTGCACAAGCTCGATTTGCTGTTTAACCCCTGCTGGAAGCACGATTTCTCGAAGTTGCACGGCATTGAGCGTTACAGGCTTGTTTGGTAAATTAGCGATGATTCTATCTATATCTTCATTGATTTGTGAAGCAATAGCGTTACGATTTGCCGGCAATTCTTCGGCTGTATATTTACCCACCACGCTTCGCACCACATCGCGCACCGTTGGATCGATGATTTTATCTTCCCAGTTTGTACTCCAAACAGCGATAGTTTGAGGCACGACAGCTTCGTTTAGGCTGTATTGCACGGTTACATCAATAGACACACTTAGCCCACGGCTATCAAGCACTGAAATGGAGCTTTTGTTGATCACACCTGAGCCTCGTTGTAAGCTGCTTTCATTCACGCCCTCAACTGAAGCATAGGTCATTTGACGCACTTTAGTATCCACAACGATGATTTTTTGAAAAATCGGCACAAAGAAGTGAAGTCCCGGTGGCAAGGCATTTGGGCTGTATTCACCCGTGGTTACCTTAATGCCCATTTCGCCTGAATTTACTATTGCAAAAGGGCGCGCAAGCACGAAAAGCAATATTAAAATGATAACGATATAAATGGCAGGCGTGAATTTACCAAAGCCTTTTAAGAAGTTAAAATCAGGGGCTTTGAAATTCCCAAAGGGCTGAGAGTTTTTACCTGAATTAGAATTGCCATTTTTTTTATTAAAATAATCGTTTAAATCTGCTGGCATTTTAATCCTTTATGTAAGTTAAAAAGTCGGCAAATTTTTCATTTTTGCCATACACCACGTCAAAATAAGCCACTTGAAGCACCTTTGTGATTTCGCCACGTGCGCCGCTTCCTATAGGGCGCGCATCGATTGTATTGATAGGCGTGATTTCAGCAGCTGTGCCTGTGAAAAAGGCTTCATCGGCTGTGTAAGCTTCATCGCGTGAAATTCTTTGTCTTAAAACCTCGTATCCTAGGCTTTTTGCAATTTTGATCACGCTATCTTGAGTGATACTTTTGAGTGAAAAATCATTTGGCGGAGTGATTAAAACGCCGTTTTTAACGATGAAAAAGCACTCGCCTGTACCCTCAGCGATGAAGCCTTCTTCATCCATCATTAAGGCTTCTTCATAGCCTGCTTCTATAGCTTCAGCCTTTGCAAGCTGTGAGTTTAAGTAATTTGCGCTTGCCTTGGCTTTATTCATTGATGATTTGACTGAGTTTCTAATAAGAGATGAAATTTTAACGCGAATGCCCTTTTCAAGCCCTTCATCACCCAAATAAGCGCCGATTTCCCACGCGGCTATGGCAACTCTTACAGGCGAGTTTAAATGATAAACGCCCATTTCACCATCGCCTAAGAAGATCAAAGGGCGAATGTAAGTGTTATTTTTAAATTCATTTGCCTTTAAAAGCTCGATTTGCGCCTTTTCAAGCTCGCCTTGAGAAAAAGGGCATTTAAGCTGCGTGATTTTAGCAGATTCTAAAAGCCTTTTTGTGTGATCTTGTAGTCTAAAAATCGCAAGTCCCTTGTCTGTTTTATAGGCTCTAGTGCCTTCAAATACAGCATTTCCATAATGCAAAGAATGAGACAAAACATGCGTTGTCGCATCTTTGAAATCAATGATTTTTCCATCATACCAAATTTTTTTAGCATTCACTTTCATCTTAAAACTCCGATTTTGGATTAAAAGGCACTATTATATCAAATTTATCTTTAATCTTTGTTTGAAAAATCATCTTTTTGAAATATTTTTAATTTTACTCAAATCTTCATCTTAAATTATTTAAACAATTTAAAATTTAAATTTAAGTTTTTAAATTCAAATCTTAGATTTAAGCCAATTCTTACTCTTTACCATCGATTATAGGCACAAAAAGACATTCATCCAGCTTTTGCTTTGTGATTAAGCCTTCTTTTTTGCTGAATTTATAGATGTATTGCTTGCCATCGCTCTCAAGCATAGGCGCGACTAAAATGCCATTTTCGCTAAGCTGGTCAAATAAAGCTTGTGGGATTTCTTTAGCGTAGGCTGAAAATAAAATTCTATCATAAGGAGCGTAGCGCGCCCAGCCTGCTTGCCCATCATCAAAGCGCACATTGATGTTGTGAATTTCAAGCTCTCTAAAGATCTTTTTAGCGCTATCTGCAAGCTCTTCGATGCGCTCAATCGTAAAAACGCGCCTGATCACTTTGCTTAAAATCGCCGCTTGATAGCCACTGCCACAGCCAATTTCAAGTACATTATCCGCGTCTTTAAAATCAAGTGCCATCGTCATTTTTGCCACGGTTAAAGGCGAGCTGATCCATTGATTGCCAGTCATAGGAAGGGCATTGAGACTGTAAGCGTGGGCTTTTAGAGGCGAAAAGATTTCTCTAGGCACGCTACAAAAGGCTTTATATAAAGCTTCGTTGATGAAAATTTTTTGAGAAATTTCATCCGCCATTGTTTTGAGCCTTTTTTCTTCGATAAAATTCATCTTGTCGCCTTTAAAAGCTCGTTTTTAAGCTTTTTTAAATTTAAACTCAGCTTAAGCTCGTAGTGTTTTTTAGGCTTTAAAGCCTTTAAATCCTCATCAAAATGCTTTAAATTTTCTTTTAAAAATGCCCTTGAACGCTCTAAACTTGGCACTTCATACACACAAACACCCTTTTTAAAAATAGGCTTTAAAAGCTCTTTTGCCCTTAAATTAGCCTTTAAACTCGGCTTTTCATTTTCTAGGCAAAGCAAGTCATAAAGTGCTTTTTTGCTTGTTTTATCAAAAATGCGGTAAAGTTTTTTCGCACTTGGATTTGAAATTTTTTCCACGCTTTCGCTGATTTTAATTTTTGGTGCGATTTGGCGGTTTTCTTCGGTGGCTACAAGCTTATACACACAGCCTAAAACGGGGCTACTTTTAGCCGTGATGAGCTTTTCGCCCACGCCAAAAGCATCAATGGGCGCGTTTTTAAGCTTTGTGATTTCAAACTCATCTAAACTTCCGCTAGCAATGATTTTACAACTCTTCAAACCCGCTTCATCCAAACACTTGCGAATGATTTTAGAAAGCTTGAGTAAATCCCCACTATCAAGGCGCACGCCAAACTCACTCACGCCTAAGGGCTCAAGCACTTCTTTAAAAGCTTTTATGGCATTTGGCAAGCCACTTTTAAGCGTGTTGTAAGTATCAAGCAAAAGCACCGCACTGCGCGGATAAAGCTCGCAATAAGCCTTAAAAGCGCTGAACTCATCATCAAACATCTGCACCCAAGAATGCGCCATCGTCCCGCTCACTGGTATACCAAAAAGCTTACCTGCAAGCGTGCAAGCACTACCCGCACAGCCTGCTAAATAAGCCGATCTGGCTCCAAAAACTGCCGCATCGCTTCCTTGAGCGCGCCTTGAGCCAAACTCAAGCACTTTTCTACCCGCAGCTTGCCTTACTATGCGGCTGGCTTTTGTGGCGATAAGGCTTTGATGATTGAGAGTTAAGAGTAAAAAAGTTTCTAAAATTTGAGCTTCACATGCTTTTGCGCGCACGCTCAAAATGGGCTCGTTTGCAAAGACGATTTCGCCCTCGCTCACAGCCTTAATATCTCCGCTAAATTTAAAATCCTTTAAAAAGTCTAAAAACGCCTTGTCAAAGAGCTTTTGCTCTTTTAAAAACGCGATATCGCTTTGATCAAAATGCAAATTTTTTACAAAATCAATCACGCTTTTAAGCCCAGCAGCCACGACAAAGCCCGCATTATCAGGCACTTGGCGAAAAAAAATTTCAAAATAGCAAATTTTATCCTTAAAGCCCTTTTTAAGATAGCCCGCACTCATTGTAAGCTCGTAAAAATCACAAAGTAAGGATAGATTTAATTTTTTCATTCATTTCCTTGTTTAAACGGCTCGTCTTTTTGGCGCCTTTGTGGGAGTTTGAATTTTTAAAACTGCGGCAGGCTACTTGCCTAGCCTTGTTTTAAAAATTCTGCACAACCCCCAAAGTCTCTCAAAAATACTTCACCTTAGTCGTGCTTCGGTGTCGCGCAAGATTTTGGTGGATTTTCCTATGCTCGCTCATTTATCGCCAAAGCCTTGACTAAAAATCATCAAAGCTGATACTTCCTTTAGAATAATTTGTAACCTTACCCTCAAAGAAGTTTGTGCGCTGATCGTTGAATTTAGAAAAATCATCCACCCATTTGATAGGATGGCTGGCGTTGTAAAGGCGGTTAAGATTAATGGCTACAAGGCGTTGGTCGATTAAATAATGAATGTATTGCTCGATGATCTCGTCTGTAAAGCCCATGATTTGATTTTGCGTGATGTATTTGCCCCATTTAATCTCAAGCTCGCCTGCCTTTTCAAACATCGAATAAATTTTATCTAAATTATCTTGATGAAAAAGATCAGGACGCTCTTTACGTGTTGAATTGATCATATTTTGAAACAATAATAAATGCGTGATTTCATCTCTTTGAATGAAGCGAATCATTTGCGCAGAGCCTAGCATTTTGCCCGTGCGAGCCAGCGCGTAAATGGCTGTAAAGCCGCTGTAAAAATAAATGCCTTCTAAAATTTGATTAGCCACCATAGCTAAAAGCAGCTTGTTATCATCGATATCACCTGCTAGTTCTTCATAAATTGAGCTGATGAAGTCGTTTTTCTCGCGCAAGGTATCATCGTGCTTTTCCATTTCATAAATCATATCTGTGTTTTCGCAAATGGCTTCGACCATTACAGCATAAGACTTTGAGTGATTTGCTTCTTCGTAAGCTTGGCGGGTTAAAATGGCGTTGATTTCTGGGGCGGTGATGTAGGGATTGATATTATCGGCTAAATTATTTGCCTGAAAGCTGTCCATCGAGATGAGCTGCGACCAAACCAAATCATACATTCTTTTTTCAGCAGCTGTGAGATTGCAGCGATAATCAAGAGCGTCTTTTGTGGTATCGACTTCTTTAGGAAACCAAGTATTAGCCTCCATCAAGTCCCAAAGCTTGAGCGCCCAAGTGTATTTTACTCTAGTGAAATTTAATATGCCGTGGGGATTGCCATCAAAGACCTTGCGTTCGCTCAAAGTTTCGGTGGAATTAGGATTATAAATTCTCTTTCTTTGCATCATCGCTCCTTTGTATGATAAAAGTTTTGCTAAAAATATCGTGAAAGCAAAGCCCATCTTTTCTAAAAAGGCTCATCAAAAGCCCAAAAATAAGCGCACTGCCCACGATAAATAAAATATATCTTAAACAAATTCTAAAAAAACCTGCTTTTTTCAAAGTATCCATTCTCAAAAGATACAAATCATAAGCCTTAAGCCCCGGACTTTGCGCCTTTAGGCTTAAAAAAACGCCTTGTAAAATTCCAAAGCTCAAAGAGCAAGTAAAAATCACGCTTTGACTCGCTAAAAACGCTTCTTTTGAGCCTAAAATAAAATAAGACAAATACAAAATCGGCACATAAATGATAAAAATATCGATCAAAAATGCCCGAAACCGCTGCCAGCGTGTGGCTTTGAAAGCTTTGATTTTGCTTGCCACTTAATTGCCACGACTGCCCGGTTTCACAGCTTTAGAGCCATTTTTACACAAAGGACACTCATTTGGCTTGTAAATTTCAAAGTCAAAATTACCCAAAGCAAAGAAAGGCAGGTTTTCGCTTAGCTTCGCTCCTGCTTTTCTTTGAGAATCTTTTAAATTTGCCACTTTACAAAAGCCCCGATTTGCCAAGGCTGCAAAGCCAACGACCACCCCGCCTAAGCTCTCAATCACAGCTTTACTCTCCATAGCCGAGCCACCTGTTGTGATGATATCTTCGCAGATGATGAATTTCTCGCCCTCTTTTACCTCAAAACCCCTGCGCAAGCTCATTTGGTCATTTACTCTTTCAGTAAAAATAAATCTTTTTCCAAGCGCTCTTGCAAGCTCGTATCCTGCTAAAATCCCGCCTAAAGCCGGCGAGCAAATGCAATCTATTTTAATATCAGCTTCGCCAATGACTGCGGCAAGCTCTTCGCAAAGCTTTTGCGCTAGCTTTGGGCTTTCAAGCACTTTTGCACTTTGTAAATAAAACTTTGAATGCTTGCCTGAGCTGAGTAAAAAATGCCCTTCTAAAAGTGCGTGATGATCTTTATAAATTTGTTCTAAATTCATCTTTTGCCCTTGATTTAAAGCTTTAAAAGCTCGGCTTCTTTGCTTTTTACTAGCTCGTCAATTTTGGCTGAGAAGCTATCGGTTAGCTTTTGCACCTCATTTAAAGCCTTTTTGGCTTCATCTTCTGAGATCATTTTGTCCTTTTCAAGCTTTTTCACCGCGTCATTTGCGTCTTTTCGCACATTGCGAATCGATACTTTAGCCTTTTCGCCCATAGCCTTAGCTTGCTTGGCGTTTTCTTCTCTTTGTTCTTTAGTCATCGGCGGGAAAAAGAGCTTCACAGCTTCGCCGTCATTGTTAGGATTGACCCCGATATTTGCCGCAGCGATGGCACTTTCGATATTTTTAAGCAAGGTTTTTTCCCAAGGCGTGATGCTGATTGTCATCGCGTCTGTGGCAAGCACTGTAGCCACTTGATTTAAAGGCGTTTGCGTGCCATAGTAATCGACTTGAATATGATCTAAAATGTGCGTATTCACCTTACCTGTGCGAAGTGTGGTAAAGTCCTTTTTCAGCGCTTCTAGCGACTTTTCGCTACTTGATTTTTGCTTGTTTAAAATATCATTAACCATAATTTTTCCTTAATTGCTTGAATTTGCTTCTGCGGGTGCAGAATTTACAGGTGCTGCAGGAGCTTGGCTTGGTGCGATATTTTGCGAAGCAGCAGGAGCGGTGCTTTGTGGTGCGTTAGGGATTTGTGGGACATTTGGAATGCTTGAGTTGTTTTCTTTAGCAAGCTCACTTGCGCGCTCAGCTACTGAGCTTTGACTTGCTGCGCTATTATAAAGATAACTTAGAGTGATGGTATTTGCGATGAGTAAAAGCCCCATGAAAAAGGTAAATTTAGCCAAAAAGCCTGAGGGTCCTTTTGCTCCAAAAAAGCTTTCATTGCTGCCACTATACGCTCCAAGCCCTATACTAGAGCTTTTTTGAAGCAATACCGCAATACAAATCACACACACTAAAATCACTTGAAACACGATAAAAAGGGTCGTCATAAATTATCCTTGATGAAAATTAAAAGCAAATTCTAGCTTAAAAATCTTAAATTACTGCTGAAAAAACTAAGAATATAAAAGAAAATGTAGATAAATTTAAAAAGCCCCGCAGCTTTTGCAGGGCTTTAAAATCATTCTCTATTTGTGATATTAAGGATACTCAAAAGAGATGAGAAAAGATTAAGAAAGTCTAGGTAAAGACTTACAGCGCCTTCAACTGGCGTTTCGTAATTGCCACGGATAATGTTTTGTGTATCATATAAAATGAAAAGGCTGAACAAAATCGCCGCAATGGATGAAATTACAAGCGAATAGATGGCACTTTGAAAGAAAAGCCCGATCAAAGAAGCCACGATAAGCACGATTAAAGCGACAAAAAGAAGCTTGCCCATCATCGTAAAATCGCGCTTTGTATTCATCGCAAAAAGGCTAAGCGCACCAAAAGCAACAGCGGTTAAAGCAAAAGCTTGAGCGACGATCACGCCACCATTTGCAAGAGCTAAGGTCGAGTATAAAAGCGGTCCAAGGCTTGCTCCCATGATGAAAGTGAAAGCAAAAAGTAAGATTAAATTCAGCGGAGCCCTTCTTTTGCACGCTTGCAAAGCAAATAATAATAAAATCGCCACACCAAAAAACACAAGCGAAGTGATCATACCTCCTCTTGCAAACAAAGGTATGAGCGCAGTTGTGCCTACATAAGCACCCGCCGCACCCGCTAAAAGCGAAGCTGCAAAGAGCTGATAAGTTTGTTTGATGAAAGTGCTGAGTGCTGAACTGCTGCGAGCGCTTTCAAATTCGCCATTTCTGGCATAATCTCTATCATAAAGACTCATTATTTCCTCCAAAAATATTAATGTTTATAAATTTAGCAAAAAAGATTTAACAAAAAGTTAAAATTTGCCAAAACTTTGTTTTTGAAATGATATAAATTTAAATCATTCTCCAAATTTTAGTGTGCGCGTTTTGCCCTTTTTAAAGCACCTTTCTTTTTTCTAAAGCTTCTCTTAAAGGCACAATGTCAACTTTCAGCCTTTCATTTAAAACTTCGACATAGTCAATGATTTCCTCAAGCCACGCTTCGTGTGAGAAAATCCACGCTGTGAGCTTGTTTTGCTTATCTGCTTCATTTTTGATATTTTGCACATAAAGAGGAGCAAACTGGCTTTCTTGATGAAATAAACTCGGGCTTAGAATTTCATTGAAAAACTTAGAATTTGGCTTTTCAAGGCGATTTTTGATCTTATCAATGCTTTGATTGATCTCATCTAGGGAGTATTTTTGCGAGCCTTTGGTGAGATTTTGAATTTTTTTGAGCGTTTTTTTGCACTCTTTGACAAAATTTTGAGAAATTTTTAAGCCTTTTTTAATCTTCTCATAAGCTTGTATCATATAAGCACTACTTTGATGACGCGTTGGTTTTATAGGCTTTGGCAGCTTTTTCTTATCAGTAAGTGGAGCTAAAAACTCTTCACAAATTTCTTTAAAAGGCTTTTCGATGCTTCCTATGATGCGCGCACCACCTTCAGTGGCGTTGTAAGTTTTGATATAGTCTTTGTTCATATCGATGTAACCCTCATAAATTTCTTTAAACAAAAGCCAAATTATAGTTGTATAAACTTCGCCCTTGCCCCCATATGCAGGCACTGAGATGAGTTTTTTAGTCTTAAAATCATCCTTGTGAAAATCAGCCACCATATAATTTTTCGTGTGCGTTTGCCCATCTTCGCCAAATGCCAAGTCCTGCCCGATTAAAATAATATCCTTAAAGCCAAGCAGTGTGGCAAACTCATAAGCCATATTCATCACGCACATACCACCGCCTAAAAAGCCAAAGTCCTTTAAATTCAAATACCTTGCAAAATGCAAATTCCTTTGTGTAAGCACATAGCTTCTTTTGTTGCGCTCTAAATACTTTATCGTCGTTGGATGCGTAAGAGAAAAAAGCACAAATAAAATATCCTTATCAAAATCTTTATAATCTCTTTCAAAAAACTGCGAAGTGCGCTCAATGCGCTCCAAAGAAAGGATATAATCAGGCTTGATATTATGCTCATAAAGGATAGAATAAGAACTATCCGCGCAAAAAATAGTGGCCTTATTAGCGTATTTTTTAAGTAAGGGCAGCTGTTTATTAAGGCTGGGTCCAGTGGCTACTAAAATAGCGAATTGGCCTTTATTTTTACGCTGTTTAATCACACTTTCAAGCGTAGGATGAGTGAGCATATAAGGCAAATTTAAAGTAAAGTTTTCAATGCCCATCATCGCGTCTTTTGGATCGTTTCCTGACTTGCTTGCAATATGTGTGATGGAAGTGATATTCATTGAATTTACTTTGTCAATTTCATCAAAAAAGTATTTTTCATAATAATCTGTGAGTATTCTTAAATTATAAATTTTAAAGAAAATTTTGACATAAAAAAGATTAAAGATTTTGTCCGCGCTTGAGACACTGTAATCTTGCGTTGTGATAATGATCAAACGACCTTCCAATAAGGCTTTGCTAAAATCAATGAGATTAAACGCTAAGAAAATAAGCTCAAGCTCTTTTTCATAAACAATGATTCTTTTATGCTCTTCATTTTGCAATAAAGTCTTGTAAAAAAAGCCATTGCCAAGCCCATAAAAAAACAAGCACGGATAGCGCTTAAACTCATCTTCATAAGGCTTTAAGCTCTCTTCAAGCTCCTTTAAAGGCTCTTTATAAAGATAGCTTTTTGTACTGATATCAAAGATATTTGTATTTAAAACATCGCTTTTATCAAAGTCATAAGAATAGCGACTTGGCTTTTCAAAGCTTTCTAAGCGCGTTTTTAACTCTTTGTAATTGATACCGGCAAGGGCATTTAAATTGTTTTCAAAAACCTTAGTTTTTATCATCATTTTCTCCTTGTATTTTTTCTAAACATTCAGCAATGAGCTTATCTTGCGTAAAAATAAATTCCCCCGCTTGCACAAACCAGCCCGCTTCAAATTCCAGCCATTCACAAAGCATTTTACGCTCTTCTTCATCATCCTTAAAACTCAGCGTCTCAAAGCGCACGAGCTCGCATTCATTATGAAAATAAATCACATCCAAGGCTTCAGTAAAAATCACTTCTTTTTTAAGCCTTTTAAAAAGCTCTTCAAATTTAATCTTTTTTTGCCTAAGTGCCTTAAAATCAAGCTCTGAAAATTCGTAATCTTTTGGCAAAAGCCTTTCAAGCTCTTTAAGCTCGCTTTTGCACTCTTGTAAAAACGCGCTGGACTTGCTTAGAGCTTTTTTAAGGAATTTAATTTCATCATCAAAAAGCTCTTTAGCCTTTGAAATTTCAAGCTTTGCAGGCATTTGAAAAGGCTTATTTAAATTTTGGGTAAGAATTTTCTCACACACTTGTTTAAAAGGCATTTCTTCAGTGCCTTCAATGCGCGCACCGCCCTCAGTGGCGTTAATCACTCTTATTTTAAGCGTGGTTTTGACTAAAGCAATATCTCTTTGCAAGGCTTGGCGAAACAAATTCCAGCTCAGCTGAGTGCTAACATAATCCTTGCCCCCATAAGCTAGCACTTTTTCATCGCTTTTATGCTCTATGCTGTCGCTGTTTGCGCCGTATTGATAAGAGCTAGGGTGCGAGCTGCCATCATTTGCATAGGCTAAATCCTGCCCGATAAAGATCACTTCTTCATGCTTTAAAGCACAAGCTAGCTCAAAAGCCATATTTGCCACGCTATGACCCGTGCCAAGATAGCCAAAAAGGGGCAAGTTTAAAAAAAGCGCAAAGAGCAAAGGGCGCGAAACGAGCATATATTCGCGCTTGTTTTTTTCTAAATATGCCAAAGTTTTAGGATGAGTGACGGAGCAAAGTATAAATAAAATATCCTTGTCAAAGTCGCCAAAGTCATTATTAAAAAACTCCGAAGTAAAGTCAATGCGCTCTAAAGAAAGCACGAAATCAGGCTTAATGCCCGCCTTTGCTAAAATAGCATAAGAGCCATCAACGCAAAAAATGCTTGCTTTGTCGGCATATTTTTTAAGAAGCGGTAGCTGTTTTGTCAGGCTAGGTCCAGTAGAAACGACAATAGCGCTTTTTGCCTTTTGATGTCTTTGCTTTAAAAAATCTTTAAAAATTCCATGCTCAATTTGCTTTTTTAAATTCAAAAGCATATTTTCAATGCCAATTAAACTATCTTTTGGATCATTTCCCTTGATATAATAAGCAAATTTTATCGCTGTAATGAGCTGGGCGTTAATGCTTTTGAGTTCATTTTCGAAATTTTTCTCATAAAACTGGCTTAAAATATTGAAATTATAAGCCTTTAAACTCGTTCTAATAAACTCATAAGTAAAAAGTGCGTTAAACTGCGCCGCGTTTAAATTTGGCGTGTAAAAGATAATCAAACGCTCATCTTTAATATCTTTGGAAAAATCATCAGCACTGAGCGCTAGATATAAAATTTCAAGCTCTTTTTCAAAAACAATAATTCTTTTATGCTTATCATTTTTTAAAAGCTCTTTTAAAATGCGCCCGTTTGCAAAGCCGTAAATAAAAAGCACAGGATGTTTAGAAAAATGATTTTTAAAAAACTCAAGCTTTGATTTTTCTTCATTTTCATCAAAAATGAGCGCGTTTAATTGTTTATTTTTTATATTTAAATTGGGTAAAATTTCATAATTTAAAACTTGCTTTAAGCTTCTTAACGCAAAGGCTAGCGGCTCATCGACATTAAAAAGAGCGGCGCTATTTTTCATTAAATTTTCATTCATTTAAACCCTTTAATTTATCCTAAAATTTATAAACAAAAAATGTTCCAAATTTAAATTTTTCTAAGATTTTATTTAAATTTGATATAATTTTAGCAAAAAAAGGAGAAAAATGCTAGGCATTGATTTAGGCTCAAACACGCTTCGCTACTGCGTTTTAGATGAAAATTTAAAGCTTTTAAAAGAAGGTGAGTTTATCATTGGCGCTGCAAAAGGACTTGAAAGCTCAGGACTTATCGGCGATGAAGCGATTTTAAAGCTTAAAAATGCCCTTTCAAAGATGAAAGAGCAAGGCTTAGAGCTTGAAAATGCAAGAGCAGTGGCAACTGCGGCTTTTAGAAAGGCTAAAAATACGGATGAAATTTTTAAGAATTTAAAAAATGAATTTGGCGTTAATTTCAAGCTCATCTCAGCCTCTGATGAAGCTAGGCTTAGTATTTTAGGGATGAATCACGCTTTAAAAAGCTTAAAATTTCAAAGCTTAGAAAAAGCTTATTGTGATTTGGGCGGAGCAAGCTGCGAGCTAAGCTTTAAAGAACTTTCAAAGAGCTTTGACTTTGGCATTATTTCTTTTTATGAAGGGGCTAAAAGCTTTAAATTAAGGGCTTTAAAGAGCTTTGATTTTTCAAAAATGCTTGAAAAATATCCGCAATTTGCCTTTAAATTTAAGGATAAAAAGCTCAAATTAAGCCTTTTAATCAAAGATAAAAATTTGCTAAAACTTGCCTTTGCAGCCTTTGATAAAGTGGCTTTAGCAAAAAAATTCATCACTTCTTTTAAAAAACTTCATTTTAAACAAGTGCAAAATGAAGCTAAAAACGATGAAATCAAAGGCACGCAACATAAATTTAAAAATACTCAAGGCAAAATTAAAAACTGCAAATTCTCTCAAAATAAATTTAAAAAAGCTCAATTTAAACGCTCTGAAAAAATGCCCTTTTTTGTGCTAAACTCGGGCGTGCCAACGGCTGTGGCTGGCTTAAAAAAAAATCTTGATTTAAAAACTTATAGCGCGCTTAAAATCAACGGCACGCGTTTAAAAAGCGTGGATTTTTTAAAATATGCTCTCATCATCGCTAAAATGAGCGAGCAAAAAGCTGCGCTTAAAATCGGCAAAAATCGCGCAAATCACTTGCTAGCAGGCTGCTTTTTATTTTACGCTCTTTTTGATAAAGAAAAGCTCATCATTGTGGATGAAGGACTTAGAGAAGGGCTTTGCCTGCAAGCTTTAAAAAACTCAGCACAAAAGTAAAAAATGTCAAAAAATCTTAAAATTTTCATCATTTTACCCACCTGGCTAGGCGATGCTGTGATGTCAAGTGCTGCTTTGAAGCTTATTTTCACGCATTTTAAAAGCCTTGATAAAAATGCGCAGTTTTTTTTGTATGGCTCTTTTGCAGCTTGCGAGCTTTTTAAGGAGTGTGAAAATACACAAGTCTTTGAAGCCTTTAAAAAAAGACGTTTTATAAGCTTTTTTAAGCTTGCACGCGCTTTTAAAAAGGACTTTAACTTTGATTACGCCTTTAGCTTTCGCTCTGCAATGAGTTCTAAAATTATGCTTTTTATGCTTGCTTCAAGGGCTAAATTTGTGTTTAAAAAGCACGCTTTTAAAGAGCTTCATCAGGTTTTAAAATATTTATTTTTTGTAAAAAATGCTCTAAATTTAAGCTCAAATGAAAATTTACAAAGTCATTTTTTTAAAAAAGAGCCTTTGAGTGAAAATTTCAAAAATGTAAGCGTTGAAAAAATCGAGTTTAACCAAGCTTTTTTAAGCTTAAATGAAAAATTAAAAAATGAAATTTTAAATGAAAATAGCCTTTTTCTGCCCTTTAAATTTCACAAAAACAGCCTTGATGAGCTTTTAAAAGAGCATAAAAAAAGCGAATTTTGTTTTAAAGAGTTAAAATTTTTAGGCATAAATGCAGGCGCGCATTATGGACTGGCTAAACGCTGGCCGCCTCAGTATTTTGCCACTGTTGCAAATGCCTTTTCAAGCACACATCAAATTTTAATTTTTGGCGTAAAAAGCGAGAGCGAAATTTGCAGTGAAATTGAAAACTTGCTTTTAAAAAAGGGCATTAAGGCTATAAATTTATGCGCTAAAACAAGCATTAAAGAACTTTGTGAGTATATAAGCGCGCTTGATTTATTGCTTACAAATGATAGCGGCACGATGCACATAGCAGCCGTTTATAAGATTAAAAGTGTTGTGCTTTTTGGTCCTACAAATTTCAAGCAAACTTCGCCGTGGAATAATCAAAACGCTAGGCTTTTGCATTTAAACTTATCCTGTATGCCTTGTATGAAGCGCATTTGTCCTTTAAAAACTCACGAATGTATGCTAAATCTTAAGCCTGAGTTTGTTATCAATGCTGCCAAAGAGCTTTTAAAAGAAAAATAAAAGCCTTATTTTAAAGAGTTTTAAGCTCAATTTAAACCCTAAAGACATTGAAATTTAAGAAGTTTATGCTATAATTTATTTTATCAAGGCTTAAATGATAAAATTGCGCCAAAAATGGAGAGCTTTGGCTGAGATTAAAATTTAAAGAATGTTAAATTTATTAAAATAATTAAAAATTAAATTTTAGTGAATATTGATTTAACCCCTATTAAATTTAGGCTAAATTGAATAAAACAAGATTTTTTAGGATATAATTAAAAATGAGTAAAAACGAAAAAATCAAAGAACAAATTTCATATTTAAAATTTTGCTTTGGCATTATCATAGCCATTATTGTATCCATCACGGGCTATATTTTTAATCAATTTGAAAAGATGAATTTTTGGCTTTTATTGATAAGTTTTATCTTTGACATCATCTTAATCATTGTCGTTTTTGTATTGATGAAATTTATTAGCAAAAATATCAATTCTTTGGAGGATTTATGATAACTGATTTAATTTTAGTGGGCTTCATTATCATTATGTTTTGCATACCTTTATTTATCCTTAAATCCGTTTATGAGATGAATAAAAGCAAATAAAGCTAAAGTCAATCTTTAAAACGACGAATCATTCAAAGGCAAATTTTGAATCAAATCTTACAAAACAATCTCAACGCCCTTGCCGCCGGCGTCAATCAGCCCTTAGCTACAAAAATCATCAGCTTTTTAAACGCGCAAAGTTCAAATTCTTTAAACGCGCTTGATTTTACTCGCTTCACTCTGGCTGAAAATGGCAATATTTTTGACAAATACAATCAAGTTTTCATCTATGAAAATATGCAAGCTGAGCTTGAAAGCTACGCATCAAGCATACTAGCGCAAACGCCTAGATATCCATTCATTTGTATTTATGGTATCGCTAATGGCTTGCTCGCACAGCTTTTAGCTCATAATTATCAACATATACTTGTTTTTGAGAGCAATATCGAGCTTTTTATCCTTGCTTTGAGCCTTGTAGATATCAGCAAAGAGCTATTTAGCGGGCAAATTTATCTTTTAGACACAAAAGAAGAAAAATTTCAAAACCAGCTTTTAATGCTCTTTGATTCTAAGGATATTTTTGAGTGGCTCGAGCTTTATGAGCTTTTTATCGGGGCGGAATTTTATAAGAAATATTATCAAAAAGAGCTTTTAGAAATCGATCATTTTTGCCTAGAAAATTTACACATCATCATTAGAAACGCAGGCTCAAATTTAAGCTTGCCGCTAAATTGTCTAAAAAACCTCATCCACAATGTGCCTATCATGCTTGAAAACATCCCTTATCAAAGGCTTTTGAGCGAGCGCAAAAACAAATTTCACACCGCCATCATCGTCTCAGCAGGACCTAGCCTTAACAAGCAATTAGAACTTTTAAATAAATTTCAAGAAAATGCCGTGATTTTCGCCGCAGATGGCGCACTAAAAAGCCTTGAAATGGCAAATATCAAGCCTGATTATGTGCTTAATATCGACTTTGCAAATCACGCCTTGAAATTTTTTGACCCGCCAAATACAAAAGAGTGCGCGTCAAAAAGCGAGCAAAGCCCTTCTTACAACCCTGCCGCAAAAAGCAATTTGCAAAACACAGAGCAAAACAAAGCGCCAAAGCAAGATTATCTGGCTATTTTATCGATTTTAACGCACCCTGATTTGCTTCAAAGGCTTGATAATAAATGCGTCGTGCTGAATGAAGACGCCTTTTGCCGCCGTTTTAATCTCAACGACTTTGGCTATATCGAAACAGGCACCATGGTCAGCCATTGTGCTTATGTGCTAGCGCTTGAACTGGGTTTTAAGACTATCATTGCTATCGGGCAGGATTTAGCCTTTGATGAGGCGGGAAATTCGCACGCTAAGGGCTTTGCGTTTGCTGAGAGCTTAGATAGCGATGAAAGCCAGAAGCATGAGCATAAACTGCAAAAACTCAAAGTCCTAGCGTATGGGGGCAAGGGCGAAGTTACCACAAATATCGCTTGGAATGATTATCGTATCAAGCTTGAATACCTTTTCGCGCGCTTTTTAGACAAAGCCACTTTTATCAATGCCACCCAAGGCGGTGCGCGCATTCGTTTTATGCAAGAACTTGACTTTAGCGTTTGCGAGCAGTTTTTAACAAAAACAAAGCCCAAATTTTCGCCTATAAAGCCTTTAACAGCGAATAGAAGCGAAAAATTACTGCATAAATTTATAGAAAAAATCAAAGAATATGAGCGCGCCGGCGCAAGCCTTTTAGAAAATGCAAATTCTCTTAAACAAGCGCTTGAAAGCATTTTAGAAGCCAACAAAGACTTACCCCTAGCCTTTTTGCAAAATGTCAAGCAAAGCATTGATAAGCTTAATAGTGAGCTCAATACCAGCACTTATCTTAACAACAGCATTTCAAAGGTCCTATTTTTCGAACGTGGGCGCAGACTAAGCGAGCTTTTAAGGCTTAAAATCTCGGATGAAAAGATCTTTTTACTGCATTTTTTAAACAATTACAAGGATTATTTATCTTTTTTTGACGAGCAAATCACCTTAATACAAGACATTTTGAATGAATTTTTAGCAAAATATTTAAATCAATAAATTTAAAAACAGCTGCCAATATTTAAAATTTAAATCATTTATAAATTCTTAAAAGCCTTATTTTACAAAGCTTTCAAGGATGCTGAGTAAATTTTGCACTTCTTCTTCGCGCTTTGATTTGGTGTTTGCATTGATTAAATGCTCTTTGATGTGCGTTTTTAAAACAGCTTGCATTAAAGCATTCATCGCGCCCCTGCAAGCTGCGATTTGCTGTAAAATTTTAAAGCATTCATTATCGTTTTCCAAAGCCCTTTCAAGCGCGCTGATTTGCCCTTTTATCTTTTTAAGTCTAAGTAAAATTTGCTCTTTATGTGCGGTAGTGTGTGCCAAATTTAGCCTTTCAGTAAATTTTAATCTATACTAGGGTATAGTATCAAAAATCAAATGAAAATAAGCTTAAAAAAGGAGAATGCGTAATGAATAATGAAATTCTAAAGGGTAAAATTTGTAGTTTTAACCTGCATCATTCAAATCAAAAAGCCAAAAAACACATATTTTACGCCTTTGTTTTCACGCTTTTGACGATGATTGTAGAAATTGTCGCAGGCAGTATTTATCACTCTATGGCACTGCTTGCAGATGGCTGGCATATGAGTTCTCACACGCTTGCACTGGGGCTTGCTCTGCTTGCTTATATCGTGGCAAATCACTACGCAAAAGACATTCGCTTTGCTTTTGGCACTTATAAGGTCGAGATTTTGGCGGCTTTTGTGAGTGCGATTTTTTTGCTGGGTGTGGCGTTTTTTATGGTGTATGAGAGCATTGAAAGGCTTGTAAATCCCCAAAATATCGCTTATAAAGAAGCTATAATCGTCGCTTTTCTCGGGCTTTTCATCAATGGCGTGTGCGTGTGGCTTTTAAGAGATGATGAGAGCATGCACGCAGGACACACCCACGACACGCACAATCACGCTCACACGCACGAAAATTCTCATTTTCACGCAGATGAAAATTCACATTCTCATCATGAGATACACGAACATTCAAAGTGTAATAAACATTCGCACGAACATGAAAGCGCGGCTTTAAAGAGCGCAAATTCACAAAAAAGCACGAAGCAGGATTTAAATTTAAAAGCTGCTTATGTGCATGTTTTAGCTGACGCGCTCACTTCTGTGCTTGCTATTATCGCGCTTTTTGGGGGACTATTTTTTAATTTTTGGTGGTTAGATAGTTTGATGGGGCTTGTTGGAGCGCTGCTTGTCTTTATCTGGGCGATTAATTTAATCAAACAAAGTGCTAAAATTTTGCTGGATATGAATGAAGATGAGAGCCTTTTTGCTGAAATTTCCACGCTTTTAAAGGGTTTTGGCGAGATTAAGGATTTGCACCTTTTAAGGGTGGGTAAAGATGAATTTGCACTCATTTTAAGCCTAGAAAATGGCGCAAATATCAAAGAAGTGCGCAAAAAGCTTGCTTCGTGCAAACAGCTCGTGCATATTTCTATCGAGGTGCAGGAGTAAAAAGCTGATATTACTTTGCTTCATCATAAAAAGATTTATATAAACATTGAAATAGAAAATATAAAGTATAAGAAATATTAAGAAATTCTAAAACAAATCCCATGCAAGCTCCTTTTTTAAGTAGCTTGCATTTAAAATTTCAATTATAGAATTTCAATCATCATTTTTAAGCAAAAGGAAAATAAGGGCCAAAAACATATTAAGTAACAAGCCTTGTCGCATCCACTAGGCCGCTGTAAATCCTGCTCATCCACATACCAAACCACTCCGCCGCGACCACTTGAAAGACAAAAAACCAAAGCAAGTAGCAACTTTGCAAGCGAGATTATACCCCAAATTCCAGCTTTGAGAAAATTAAAACTCATCTTTCATCACGCACACGCAAAAATACAGGAAATTTTGGCAAGCCTTTTTTAGTGTAGCCATTAAATTTATAAGTGATGATGGTGTGAAGTGGCGGGGGATTGAAGCGAAATGCGTCTTTAAAACCTGTGCCGATTTTAAAGTGTTTTTTAGTCTCTAAATCCTCGCATAAAATCGCGCCCACAGCCTTTTCATACTTGCCCCTACCTTGAGTGTAGCCTATAATCTTGCATTCTTTGTCGCTCCAAGGCTTCATTTTAAGGGCATTTGCGCTGCGCTTTGTCTCATAAGGTGCATTTTCAAGGCGTACGACAAGCCCTTCGCCGCCTTTTTCAAGCACTTTTTTGTAGTAATCTTGCAAATGCTTTTCATTTTTTATGCGAATTTGAGGGATGATTTTAAGGTGCGCGTTTTTAACACCGCTCTTTTTTTGAGCGTTTAAAAAGCTTTCAAGCTCGCTAAGCCTTGCTAAAAGGTTAGTTTGCGCGCTATTTGGCACATCAAAGACATTGTAAGTTACGCTTTGCCAAAGCTTATCGCTAGGCTCGTCTTTATTGATTAACGCGCTCAGTTCATTAAATTGAGTCCTATCGATAAAAAGCTCGCCATCTAAAGCAAAGGGCGGAAAGTTTTGCGTAAAAAACTTTGGTGTTTTTATGGTATAATTTTTGCGCGTTTTAAGAGTGCGTCCATCCCACAGCGCACGCACACCATCAAGCTTTTCACTCATCACATATAAACTTAAGTTTTTATCCTTAAAATCTTGCTCTTTAAATTCACTTAAAAGTAAGATATTTTCGGCTTTGCTTGCTATGATTAAAAAGCATAAAAGCAAGGCAAATTGAAGTGATTTTTTCATTTTTAGCCTTTAAATTTAGATTGATTGCGCGTAAATTTAGCTTGATTTCTCGCTTCAAGACCTAGTAAAAAGCGCTTGATAGCAAGGGCGTTGATCGCACCTTTGCTTGTGTAGCCGCCAAGTGCGCCGCTACTGGCTATCACGCGGTGGCAAGGCACGATGATAGGCAAGTTGTTTTTAGAATTTGCATTGCCAACGGCTCTAAAAGCCTTTTTATGCCCTATTTTCTCAGCCATTTCTTTATAGCTTAAAGTGCTGCCATAAGCAATTTCATGCAAAGCCTTATAAACTTTGGCTTCAAAGCCCTTGCCTTGAGCTTTTATGGGCAAGTTAAATTCAAAAAGCTTGCCCGCAAAATAAAGCTCAAACTGCCTTTTTGCTTCTTTTAAAAGCGCGCAAGGATTTTCAATCTCTTTAAATTCACTCACAAAATCCACGCTTAAAAGCTTCTCATCATCGCTTGTGAGTAAAATGGGAGAAATTTTTGTGTAAAAGTAGATTTTAAACATTTTTTTGCCTTTTTATTGCTAAAATTATAACAAAATAAATTTGGAGTTTGCAAAAATGAGTTTTATCAGCGAGTATGAAAAAGAAAGAAAAGCACGCGCAGCCCTTGGCGTGCCACCCCTACCCTTAAGCGTGGCGCAAACTGAGGCACTTTGCGAGCTTTTAGAAAAAGAAGATAACGAAAATTTAGCCCTTTTGCTTGAAGAGCGCGTAAATCCGGGTGTTGATGATGCGGCACTTGTGAAGGCTTTGTTTTTAGAAAAAATTTTAAATGATGAGATAAAATGTAAAAATATCGACAAAAAGCGCGCATTTTCCATGCTTGAGACTATGCTAGGAGGCTATAATGTGCGCGTTTTAATTAAAGCTTTAGAAAAAGAAAGCCTAGCTAAAGACGCGGCAAATGTGCTTAAAAATATCATTTTCGTGCATGATGATTTTCACACCATCGCAAAGCTTGCTAAGCACAACGAGCATGCAAAAAGCGTGCTTGAGAGCTGGGCGCAGGCTGAGAGCTTTTTAAAAAAAGCAAGCTTGCCTGAAAAAATTGAATGTATCGTTTTCAAAGTCAGCGGCGAGACCAACACCGATGATTTAAGCCCAGCAGGCGATGCTTTCACAAGAAGTGATATCCCATTGCATGCTAATGCCATGCTTAAAACAAGGCAGCCAGGCTCACTTGAAAAAATCAAAGAGCTTAAAAAAAGTGGGCGCGAAGTCGTCTATGTGGGCGATGTGGTAGGCACGGGCTCAAGCCGCAAATCAGCCATAAATTCCATTCAATGGCACTTAGGTAAGGACATCAAAGGCGTGCCTAATAAAAGAAGTGGCGGTATCATCATAGGATCAACCATAGCGCCGATTTTTTTCAACACTGCTGAGGACAGCGGCGCTTTGCCGATAATTTGCGATGTGAGCGCACTTGAAATGGGCGATGAGTTTGAAATTTATCCCTATCAAGGCAAGATTATTAAAAAAGGCGCCGTGGTGGCGGAGTTTAAACTCACGCCTAACACGCTTTTTGACGAGATGAGAGCAAGCGGGCGCATTAATCTAATCATCACGCGCGCGCTGTGTGCTAAAGCAAGAGAAGCGCTAAATTTAGAGCCTGAGAGCATTTTCACAAAGCCAGAACAGCCCAAAGAAAGTAGCGGCGGCTTCACTCTAGCTCAAAAAATGCTCGGCAAGGCTTGTAACATAGAAGGGGTTCGCCCCGGTATGTATATCGAGCCTTTAACGCTGAGTGTGGGCTCACAAGACACCACCGGACCGATGACAAGAGATGAGATCAAAGAGCTTGCAAGCCTTGGCTTTAACGCAGATTTTGTGCTACAAAGCTTTTGCCACACGGCAGCCTATCCTAAGGTGAGCGATTCAAATTTACACAAAACCTTGCCGCACTTCATCACAAGTCGTGGCGGTGTGAGCTTAAAGCCAGGTGATGGCGTGATTCACTCGTGGCTAAACCGCTTTGTGTTGCCTGATAGTGTCGGCACGGGCGGAGATTCGCATACGCGCTTTCCTATTGGCATTTCTTTTCCAGCGGGTAGTGGGCTTGTAGCCTTTGCCGCAGTTACAGGCGCGATGCCATTAAATGTGCCTGATAGCGTGCTGGTGCGTTTTCGCGGCGAGCTTCAGCCGGGTGTTACTTTGCGTGATTTAGTCAATGCCATTCCCTACTACGCGATAAAAGAAGGGCTTTTAACGGTAGAGAAAAAGAATAAAAAAAACATTTTTGCCGGTAAAATTTTAGAAATTGAAGGCTTAGAGAATTTAAAGGTCGAGCAGGCTTTTGAGCTAAGCGACGCAAGTGCTGAGCGAAGTGCGGCGGCGTGCTGTGTGAATTTAAGCGTTGAGAGTGTGAAAGAATATATAAAATCAAATATCACGCTCATTGAGGCGATGATAAAAGCAGGCTATGAGAGCAAGGACACCTTGAAGCGCCGCGCTGAGAAAATGCGTAAATGGCTTGAAAAGCCAGAACTTCTGCGCGCAGATAAAGACGCAAAATACGCTCATATTTTTGAGATTGATTTAAACGAGATTAAAGAGCCTATACTCGCTTGTCCTAACGATCCTGATGATGTGGCGACTTTAAGCGAAGTGCTGGCTGATGAGCGGCGCGAAAAGCACATCGATGAAGTGTTTGTGGGCTCTTGTATGACAAATATCGGGCATTACAGGGCTTTGGGCGAAATTTTGAAAAACAAGGGCATTTTAAAAACGCGCCTTTGGGTCGTGCCACCGACGAAAATGGACAAGGCTGAGTTGAGCGCGGAGGGCTATTATAGCATATTTGGCGCAGCGGGTGCGCGCATTGAAGTGCCGGGCTGCTCGCTTTGCATGGGAAATCAAGCGCGCGTAAATGATGGCGCAGTCGTTTTCTCCACTTCAACGCGAAATTTTGACAACAGAATGGGACTTGGCGCGCGCGTTTATCTAGGAAGTGCCGAGCTGGCTGCAGTTTGTGCGATACTTGGGCGCTTGCCAAATAAAGATGAGTATTTGCAAATTGTAAATGAAAGGCTAGATGAAGCAAATAAGGCAAATATCTATAAATATCTTAATTTCAATGAGATTAAGGACTTTGAGCTAGAAGCGTAGAATTTGGCGATAAATGAGCGAACTGCGAAAAATCTTATCGGCAGATTTCATTAAATTTTTTTCGTCATTGCGAGCGTAGCGAAGCAATGCATAAGCTAATAGGAAAATAAATTATGGATTGCCACGCCTTGATTTTATCAAGGCTCGCGATAACAAAACCCGCGCCGCTGTTTTTAAATTTATTTAAATCACATTTAAGGAGAAAAAATGCTTAAAAAAATCGACACCACAAAGGCAAAGGATTATGAATTTGCCATTATAAAAACAGAAAAAGGCGAGATGAAACTGCGTCTTTTTGGTGATGAAGCGCCTCAAACGGTGTGTAATTTTGCAAATTTAGCCAAAGAGGGCTTTTATAAAAACTTGAATTTCCACCGCGTTATTCCAAATTTCGTTATTCAGGGCGGTTGTCCTTATGGCACAGGCACGGGCGGACCGGGCTATAGCATAGAGTGTGAATGCGATAATCAAACGCACAAGCATTTGCGTGGCACGCTTTCAATGGCTCACGCGGGGCGCGATACAGGCGGAAGCCAGTTTTTCGTCACGCACAGCCCGCAGCCTCATCTTGATGGCATTCACACCGTTTTTGGACAAATTGATGAAAAGGATAAAGAAAGCCTAAAAGTGTTAGATGGCATCAAGCAAGGGGATAAAATCCTTGACATTGAGATTATAGAGTTTGCTAAAAAGGGCGAAAAAGACGCCGCCAAAAACACTTTGCCCAAAAAATCAAGCTCAAAAGAAAGTGAAAATAAAGGCGCTCAAAGTGAAAAATCAAGCAAAAAACAAAAGCTGAATAAAACTCCTTTAAAGAAAAAGAAAAAATAAGCACTTTTTTTGCCAAGTAAATACAATCTTACTTGGCAAAACATTCAAAGCAAATCAATTTATATTCTTTTGTTTTTAAATCCTAGAAATTAAGATAAATTTTTTCTAAAATTAAAGCGGTTTTAAAAGATTTTAAAGCTATTTTTCAATTTTTCGCTCATTATTAATTGCTTTTATTTTATATCGTTTTTTCCACATAAAGTGGGGCGAAAGTCTGCGTTACAGGCATTAGCTCAAGTTCGTTGATATTGATATGCTCAGGTAGGGCTAAAACGGCGCAAATGACCTCAGCAATATCGCTAGCACTGAGAAATTCGGTATTTTCATAAAGCGCGTCGGCTTTTTGAATGTCGCCTTTGAAGCGCACCTCGCTAAATTCAGTCTTTGCAAGACCGGGCGCGATATTTGTGACCTTGATATTGCTGCCGCGCAAATCACTCCTTAAAGCCAAGCTAAACTGCCTTACAAACGCTTTCGTGCCACAATACACATTGCCACCCGGATACGCATAATGTCCCGCGACCGAGCCTATATTAAAGATATACGCACTTTTTTGCTTTCGAAGCAGTGGTAAAACCGCCCTTGAAGTGTATAAAAGCCCCTTAACATTTGTATCTACCATTGTTTCGATGTCTTCAAGGCTCATTTCATCAAATTTTTGCGTCCCCAGAGCAAGCCCTGCGTTGTTTATCAGCACATTTATACTGGAAAATTCTTGTGGTAAAGCCTTCACAGCGTTAAAAACCGCCTTTTTATCACGCACATCTGCGACTACGCTATAAATTTGAGCTTTAAACTCGCTTTCAAGCTCTTCTAATCTTTCTTTGCGCCTTGCTAGAGCGATGATTTGAAAGCCTTTTTTGGCCAAGGCGCGCGCTGTTTCTAGCCCAAAGCCAGAGCTTGCCCCTGTGATGAATGCTGTTTTCATTTTTGCTCCTTTTAAATTAAAAGTGCTTTGAAACACTGAATTTGGATTATAACTAAATTTTATAATTCTTTTTCAAGTATATGCAAATATTCTATAGTAAAAGCTTGCTTTTGAATGCGTTTTGAATCTGCTTTAAATCTTTGATAATCTTGCTTTTTTTGACTGTAATTTCCGTATTTTTCAAAGATTTCTTTAATCTCTTTCAAGCTTAAAAGCCCCTCGTCATTGTAGCTTAAAAAAATATATTTAAATTTAGCATTTTTAATCAAGCTTTCAAGCTCCTTATAAACTTTTGCTTTTTTGCACCAATTTGATTTTTCATACTCTCTAAGCCCTGTTTTACCTAGCGGCGTAAAGTCATCATAAAGCGCAACTGTGTTTAAAATATGATAATTCGCGCCATACTCGCGCGCATTATAGGGTGGGTCAAGATATAAAATATCTCCGCTAATTTTTTTAATAAGCTCATTTGCGTCCTCATTAAAAACTAAATGCGAGTTTTCATTTAGCTCGAAATTCGCAGGGCTTAACACAAGTTCTTTTTGGGCTGATTTTTTTAAATGTTTTAAAAAAGCTCCATAAACTGAAGCTGTATTTGCTACCTTATCAGCACTTTCAAGCAAGGAAGCAAGTAAAAAATAATATTCCTCATCATTGATAAAATGCTCATTTTTCCATTCCTTAATCCTAAGGCGAATGCCATCAATTTTCATCGCATTAAAATCGCTAAAATACTGCCTACCACTGCCACTACCTAACGCGTAATGTGTGTAGATTTTAGCTTGTCTTAAGGGTGTTTGAGAGTTATCATTAAACCTTCGTATAAGCTCATTGGCTCTTTTTAGTTTTTTGTGATTTTTAATATAGTTTTGATTTAAAATAAAGCTATAATATTCTTTATCATTTGATATAACTTGCTTTACTTGAGTTTTAAAAATCTTGCCTACAGTAGCAGTACCTGCAAATAAATCACAAAAAATTAAGTCTTTAAGCGATTTTTCCTTAAATTTCTGCAATTTTTCTTTAATACTATCTTGCAAAAAAGAAGAAAGTTTAAATTTAGAGCCTATGTAATTCATTATTCTTCGCCATAAAGTTTATTCATAATAAAATTAGTAGTATGTTTTGAATCTTCATTTGCAAGCTTTTTAATACTTTCCTTTCTATATGCCACAGGATCATATTGATAGCAACCCACACAACCTAATTCATCGGTGTATTTTTCATCCCCTTGATAAAAATCATAAGAATTTCCTTTGATATTTTTTGCACTCCAGCGAATATTTGTTTCTTTACATTTTTTACAAATTTGTCTTTTAATATCATTGGCTGCTTTACATAAAGGCTGAAAATCATCAATAGTTTGCGTTTTTAATAGAAATTCTTTCATTGTTTTTTCGCCCATCTTTGTGGTCTATTTCTATTTTTGTATTTTCACTTTTTCCATTTACTCCTAGCATAACGCATTTTTGATTTTTATAAAAATCTTTAATATCCTGTCTTATAGAGTGGTTAAAATGTATATTTTTGCTGTATCCATTCAAGCGAATTTTATCAATAGAATTACTAGTTGTAATAGTTTTGTCAAATTCGACTATATATTTTTTAGCTAAACTTGAACTTGCCCTACACCAGCTACCGCCATTTCCTAGTGCTAAATCTTTATATTTTCCTCTAAATTCATTTACATTTACCCAACGAGAGATGCCATCAGAATTAGACTTTGCTAATTCCAAAAATAATTCTAATTTTGTCACACTAAAATTCCTTTTTAAACACAAAAATATATTCATGTTTAAAGATATAATAATCATTTTTTAAAGCTCTATATCGCCAAATATTCGCACTCCCTAGCTTGCCACGATTGCCCTCAATATTTTTCACAATGATACCTTTTAACTTCACTTTAAAATTTCTTTTTATTATATCCATAATATAAAAAGACAAGGGCAAAACCTCGCTTTTTTTATAAATATCGCCAACTACCACTGCAAAATAGCGATTTTTATCTAAAAATTTCAAGCTGTTTTGACAACTTTTTAAAAACATAGACAAAAATTCTTCTAAATCTTTACAAGAGCTTAAATCCTCTTTTTTCTCACTAAATTTAACTATATCCATATAAGGTGGATGAAAAATTATAAATTGCACACTCTTAGCTTTTAATTTTTCAAGTCCCTTTTTTATATTAAAATCAACTTCTTTTTTATTGATATTATCGCAGTTAGCTATAAAAAAGCGGTTTTGAGAATCTAAATTTAAGCTTTTACTGGCATAAGCTAATATACCCTCATTTATATCAAGTCCTATGCCCTTTCTATTTAGTTTCTCACATTCAAAAAGCGTTGTGCCACTACCTAAAAAAGTATCTAAAACAAGTTCATTTTCCTTAGTATATCGCCTTATAAGTTGATAGGAATTTGAGGTATGAAATTGCCGTGATAAATATTTTTATGTTTGCCTGTTTTATCACGGCTTGAAATAAACCATAAAGAATCTGTGTTTATATCGCAATTTTTCCAATCTTTTAAATTTATATCATTTATATTCATCTAATTTTATCTTTTAAACTCTTTTAGAATCTTTAGTTTTTCTTACTCCAGGCTTACGTCATGATATAAATTCTCATTTTCCTTAAGTCCTAAGCTTCTTAGATACGCTGCGTTGCTTTCTTTTTTAGCAGCCAAAGCAAAATCAAGGGCATTAAAGCCCAAATCATCGACCTTTTTAAAATCCGCCCCCTTAGCGACGAGTAGTTTTAAAATATCAGTGTCTGCATAGCTTGCAGCGTGCATTAAGACGCTTTTTGAAGTGTGTTCTAGCGCGCAAAGCGTGATATAATAGGGCGTGCTCTCGCCCACATTGCCGCTAAGGGCGAGCTTTTCATTTTTGTTGATATAAACGGCATTTACATTTGCGCCGTTGTTGATTAAAAGCTCTACCATAGGCTTTTGATTGAACTCAGCCGCGTAAAAAAGCGGCGTTTTACCAAACGAATTCGCATAATTAACATCCGCGCCTTGACTCAGCAAAAATTTCACATTTTCAGGGCTAAAAAGCGCGTAAAATAAAGCACTTTCATAGCCTTCATTAATTTGCGCGCCTAAATTTAAAAGCTCGGCGATGATTTCTTTTGAAGCGTTGCTTAAAAGTGCTGCACGCAGAGCAAGGCTAAGCTCAGCTAAACTTGGTGTCTTGGTGTAAATATAGCTTCTAAGCTCGTTGATATCGTTTTTTGCAGCGATTTTTTGAAGCTCGCTGATTTGATTAAAAATCTTTGTTTCACCCACAGCCCACATAAAAAAGGTGTTCAAAGCATTTTTAGCATACGCGCTTGCTTCTTTAGAACTCAGCTTAAAGGCTGTTTGAAAATAAGCGCTCAAAGGCTTTAAAGCCTTATTGTACTCGCTCCAAAAGTCCTTATAAAGCTTGAAATTCCCCACACTTTGATACGCCCAGTATTCAAAATAATCCTGCAAGGCTTTGAAATTTGAAATATCTTCGAATTTTTGACGCTCAAGGGCGATAAGAGCAAGGCGGATTTTAAAATTTTGTAAATTTGAAAGATAATGAATGCCCGCACAAGCGCTGTTTGAGCCACGAATTTCATTTGCAAGGCGGTAAAGCTCTTTAGTCGCAGCTTGATTTTGCAAAGATTTTGAGCATTTGTCGCTGGCTTCAAAAAGCATTTTATTAAAACCACTGCTTAAATTATCCTCATTAGCGAGCAAAAGGGCGCATTCATCGGCTTTTAAAGTGATTATAAAGGTAAATAAAAATAAGATTTTTTTCATTTTTCTTTCCTTTTTAAATTCTTATAAACCCTGTTTTTAAGTACTTTTTGCCAAAATTTCTCACTCGATATTTGTAAATACCGCACTCACATCATCATCATCCTCAAGCTTATCTAGCAATTTTTCAATGTCTGCAAGCTTGCTCTCATCAAAGCTTACAGGGCTATTTGGCACATATTCAAGCCCTGCTTTTTTAATCACAAGCGCTTTATCTTCAACCGCAGAACTCAGCTCACCAAAAGCGGTGTAATCGCCCATTATCACAATCTCTTCATCATTTTGCTCCAGGCTTTCAAGCCCAGAGTCAATCAAATCAAGCTCGATCTCTTCTAAATCACCACTGAATTTTTCCAAATGAAACACCGCTTTTCTAGAAAACATAAAGCCCAAAGAGCCATTTTGCAGCAGTTCGCCGCCATTTTTGTTAAAAATCGCCTTGACATTTGCCACTGTGCGCGTGGGATTATCGCTCATGCACTCGACGATGACAAGCGCTCCGTGCGGGGTTTTGCCCTCGTAATGAATGTTTTTAATCTCGGCTGCATCCTTGCCGCTAGCGCGCTTTATCGCTGCTTCGATGTTATCCTTTGGCATATTGTTTGCTTTGGCTGTGGCGATAGCTGAGCGCAGCTTAGGATTCATCAGCGGATCATCTCCGCCTTCTTTTGCCGCGACTTGAATGGCTTTTGCAAGCTTTGGAAAAAGCTTACTCATCTTGTCCCAGCGCGCTTCTTTTGAGGCTCTGCGGTATTCAAATGCTCGTCCCATAACTATCCTTTTAGATTAAATTTAAGCTTAGATAAATTTTAAGTTGTAAGAACTTATAAACGAAGCACTTTCATCCATAAGAAAAACGCGCAAGAGTTATGTGATGAACTCGTGCTGAGTGTTAAGTGCTTACAACTTAAAAAAGCAAAATTATATTTAAATTTACAAAATGAAAGTATAGGATAAAAGAGTTGAATTTGTTTTTAAAATTTAAAATTTTTAAAGTATAAATTTTAATCATTTTGATATTTTAATAAATTTTTTAGCCTGCATTAAACAAATTCACTGCATCAAGCATAAATTTGCCTTTCATTTAAGCAAATTTGCTACAATGGCACAAATTTTTTAAGGAGAAAATATGCCATTACTTGATAGTTTCAAAGTCGATCACACCATTATGCCAGCACCTGCTGTGCGTTTAGCAAAGACGATGACAACGCCAAAGGGCGATACGATCAGCATTTTTGACCTGCGTTTTTGCGTGCCTAATAAAGACATTTTGCCAGAAAAGGGCATTCACACTTTAGAGCATTTATTCGCAGGCTTTATGCGCGATCATTTAAACTCAAAGGATGTTGAGATCATCGACATTTCGCCGATGGGCTGTCGCACGGGCTTTTATATGAGCGTCATTGGCGCGCCAAGCGATGAAAGTGTTGTCAAGGCGTGGGAAGCTTCGATGAAAGATGTGCTAAAAGCGACACAAATCCCAGAAGCTAATGTCAAGCAGTGTGGCACTTGTACGCTTCATTCACTCGAAGAAGCCAAGCAAATCGCGCAAAATGTCCTTGATAAAGGCATTGACATTATGGATACGCAAAAACTTTTACTGAAAGATCTTGCATAAGTTTAAGGTCTAAAACAGCGGCACGGATTTTGAAATTTAACTTTGAAAAATAATCCTGTCATTGCGAGCAAGGATTTATCCTTGCGTGGCAATCCATTCTTTGATTTTACTAATAAACTATGGATTGCTTCGTCGCTTCGCTTCTCGCAATGACAGGTGTTTTAATTTTTTAAATTCAAAACTCGCGCCGCTGTTTTAGAATTTATTCAATTTTAATCCTTAAATTTCACTGAATTTTATAGGAATTTCAACGAAGATTATAAAATCTTGCTGCTTTCTTCATTTATATAAGCTAAATTAAAGTTTAATTTTTGTAAAATTAAAGTTTCTTAATGTGCTGAACTTCAAAGAAGTATTTTTAAAAATCACCATTTTTTTAAAAATAGTTGGTGCAAAGCCTAGGCGCATTGAGTTTAAATGGAAATTTAAACAAGGAGTTTAACGATGAAGGTTCGTCCCTCAGTTAAAAAAATGTGCGACAAATGTAAAATTGTGCGTCGCAAAGGCGTTGTTCGCATTATTTGCGAAAATCCAAAACACAAACAAAGACAAGGATAAATTATGGCTCGTATTGCAGGTGTAGATTTACCAAAGAAAAAAAGGATAGAATACGCTCTTACTTATATCTATGGTATAGGACTTTACAGCGCTAGGAAAATCCTTGATAAGACAGGAATTTCTTATGATAAAAGAGTGAATGATCTAAGCGAAGATGAAGCTGCAGCCATTCGCAAAGAAATTCAAGAGCATTATCAAGTCGAAGGGGACTTGAGAAAACAAGTAGCAATGGACATCAAGGCTTTAATGGATCTTGGCTCTTTCAGGGGCTTAAGACACAGAAAAGGACTTCCTGTGCGCGGTCAAAAGACAAAAACAAATGCCAGAACGCGCAAAGGCAAGAGAAAAACAGTCGGCGCGAAATCATAAGGTGTGAAATATGGCAAAAAGAAAAATCGTAAAGAAAAAAGTCGCTAAGAAAAACATTGCTAAGGGCATTGTTTATATCAGCGCAAGTTTTAATAATACTATGGTTACAGTTACTGATGAAATGGGAAATGCGATTGCGTGGAGCTCAGCTGGGGGTCTTGGCTTTAAAGGCTCTAAGAAATCAACGCCTTATGCGGCCCAGCAAGCTGTTGAGGATGCGATGAGTAAGGCAAAAGAACACGGCATTAAAGAAGTGGGCATCAAGGTGCAAGGTCCAGGCAGTGGGCGCGAAACAGCGGTAAAAAGCGTGGGTGCAGTTGAGGGCATAAAGGTGCTTTTCTTAAAAGACATCACACCTCTAGCGCACAATGGCTGCCGTCCGCCTAAAAGAAGACGCGTGTAAGAAAGGAGCAAGCTATGGCAAGATATAAAGGACCTGTTGAAAAACTAGAAAGAAGATTTGGTGTCAGCCTTGCTTTAAAAGGCGAGAGAAGACTTGCGGGCAAAAGCGCGCTTGATAAACGCCCTTACGCACCGGGTCAGCACGGGGCTAGAAAAGGCAAAGTCAGCGAATACGGACTTCAGCTTAAAGAAAAGCAAAAAGCTAAATTTATGTATGGCGTGAGCGAAAAGCAGTTTCGCCGCCTTTTTGCAGAAGCTGCAAGAAAAGAAGGCAACACCGGGGTTTTACTCATCCAGCTTTTAGAACAAAGACTTGATAATGTCGTTTATAGAATGGGCTTTGCCACGACGCGCCGCTTTGCAAGGCAGCTTGTAACGCACGGACATATTTTAGTCAATGGCAAAAGAGTGAATATCCCAAGCTTTCGTGTAGAAGCTGGCACAAAAATCGAAGTCATCGAAAAAAGTAAAAATAATCCACAAATTACGCGCTCACTGGACTTGACCGCACAAACAGGCATAGTCGCATGGGTGGATGTGGAAAAAGATAAAAGATTTGGCATTTTTACGAGAAAGCCTGAAAGAGAAGAAGTTGTCATTCCTGTTGAGGAAAGATTTATCGTCGAGCTTTACTCTAAATAATAAAGGGTTAAACTATGAGAAATATTACTACAAGTGCTTATACACCGACTGAATTTAGCGTAGAAAATGTCAGCGAAAGAACAGCTAAAATCAGTGCTTGGCCCTTTGAAATAGGCTATGGCATAACGCTTGCTCATCCCATTCGACGCTTGCTTTACTCAAGCACAGTAGGCTACGCGCCAACTGCTCTTAAAATCGAGGGTGTAAGCCACGAATTTGACAGCATTCGCGGAATGCTTGAAGATGTCGCACTTTTCATCATCAATCTTAAAAAATTACGTTTCAAGCTCAAAGAAGAAAACGACAAAGAAGTCGTGGAATTTTATTTTAAGGGGCCTAAAGAAATTCATGGGCGCGATTTAAACAACGAAAGTGTCGAAGTTGTCAATGATAATGCGTATTTAGCGACCATTAATGAAGATGCCGAGCTTAAATTTAGCCTAATCATCGAAAAAGGCATAGGCTATGTGCCAAGCGAAGAGATAAAAGGGGGCTTTCCTGATGCAGGATATATCGCGCTGGATGCTTTCTTTACGCCTATTCGAGAAGCCACTTATGATATAGAAAAAGTGCTTTTTGAAGATAATCCAGATTACGAAAAAGTCGTTTTTACCATCACTACAGATGGGCAAATCACGCCAAATAAAGCCTTTGAAAATGCGCTAGAAGCGATGTATAAACAGCTTTCGGTTTTTGATAAGATCACAAACATCGGCGCGATGATTAAAAATCAAGCCGCAGTGAATGAGATTGAAAACATGAAACTTTTACAAAACATCACGGATTTAAATTTAAGCGCAAGAAGCTTTAACTGCCTTGAAAAAGCGGGCATTACCTATATCGGCGAGCTTGCGCTGATGAGCTTAAACGAGCTTGCAGGGCTTAAGAATTTGGGTAAAAAAAGCCTTGATGAAATCAAGGGCATTATGGAAAGCATTGGGCTTCCTGTGGGCACTTCAAAGCTTAGCGACAATAAAGAAATTTTAAAGAAAAAAATCGCCGAGCTCAAAGCACAAAATGAAGGATAAAAAATGAGACATAAACACGGATACAGAAAGCTTGGCAGAACTTCATCTCACAGGGCTGCCTTGCTTAAAAATTTAAGCATTGCCTTAATTTCGCATGGAAAAATTGAAACCACACTCGAAAAGGCAAAAGAGCTTCGCAGCTACATCGAAAAGCTTGTAACGTGCGCTAGGGAAGGTGATTCTAACGCTCATAGAGCTATTTTTGCGAGTTTGCAAGATAAAACAAGCACAAATAAGCTAGTTACTGAAATCGCGCCTAAATTTAAGGAGCGAAACGGCGGCTACACAAGGATTATCAAAACTCGCACAAGACGCGGCGATGCTGCTGAAATGGCTTTTATTGAATTTGTAAGCTAAATTAAAACTTACAAAAGTCATTTTATCCATAAAAACTAAGCTCGTAAATCTAAAAATTACGAGCTTCAATCTAACTCAAAAAATTAAACCCTAAAAATTTCAAAACCCGCGCCGCTATTTTTGAAATTGAGTTTTTATGAATTTGTGATGATTTAATTTTGAAATTTTATAAAATGATTAAAAAAAAGGGAATTTATGCTGAGTGGTTTTAAAACAATGCGTTCAAGTTTTGTAGCTTATGCGTTTTTGCTTTTGGCAATTTTAGCTGAAGTGCTGGGCACAGCGTTTTTAAAAATGGATAAAGATTGGGGAAAGCTTGGCGCACTTGGTGCAATGAGTGTATTTATCGGCGTTTCTTATATCTTTATGGGACTTGCGATTAAAAAAATTCAAATCGGCGTTGCTTATGCGATTTGGGAGCTTTTAGGCACGCTTAGCATTTTAACACTGAGTTTTTTTATCTTTAAAGAAAGTCTTTCAAACACGCAAATCATAGGCATTGTGCTAGCTTTTGTGGGCATTATTTTAATCAACTTTGGCGAAGCAAAAGAAAATTTAGAAAGTCAAAATTTAGCGAAAAAGCCTAAAGAAAAGGCACTTGATGATATATCTTAGTCTCATTGTGGCTTCGGCGTTTTTAGATATTTTGGCTAATCTTTTTTTAAAAAAATCACAAGGCTTTAAGCACATTAATTGGGGAATTTTGGCGATAATTTTGGCTATTTTAGCCTTTATTTTGCTTTATTTTACGCTTGGCTTTGTGCCTTTAAGCGTGGCTTATGCAACTTGGGGCGCGGTGGGCATTATTGGCACTTGCGTGGGTGGCTTTATTTTTTTTAAAGAAAGACTCAATTTCATCGGTATTTTAGGCATTGTCATTGTCATTGTCGCCGTGATTTTGATGAATTTATAAAAACTTAAGCAAGCAAAGACTAAAATACTCTTAAATTTTTAAAGGACAAAGATGCAATTTCAAATCGCAAATATCACTTGCCAAAACTGCGCCAATCTCATTAAAAACGAGATTGAAGATGAATTTGGAAAAATTGAGATCGATGTGGCTAAAAAAATTTTAAGCATTGATTTAGATGAGAGTAAAAAATCTGCTTTCATCAAAGCCCTTGACGCACTTGGTTACAAGGTGGAAAAAGAACTTTGAAGGAACTGCACCTTAAAATCTCAAATATGACCTGCACGAATTGCTCAAACTCCATTGAGAAAATCGCGCAAAAAATGGATGGCATAAAGGCTGCAAGCGTTTCTTATATCAACTCAAGTGGAGTTTTTTTAGTAGAAAATGAAATCGCGCAAAAAAAGCTCATCGATAAAATCAAAGCCCTAGGATATGGGGTTTTAAACGCTGATGAAAGCGCGCAGGATTTCTCAAGCAAAGAGCTTAAAAAATTAAAGCTGAATTTAATCTTAAGCATCATCACAAGCCTTAGTGGTATGGCTTTAATGCTGTTAAAGCATAGCGAAATTTTAAGCTTTATCCAGCTTTTTTTGGGTGTTTTTGGCATTTTTTACTGCGGGCGCGGTTTTTTCATCCACGCTTTTTTGGGGCTTAAAAGTCTTGCTTTGGATATGAACACGCTCGTTGCTTTGGGTAGTTTGAGTGCTTTTTTGTATTCTTTTTTAGCGTTTTTGGGCGTTTTTGAAAGCCATTTTTATTTTGCTGAAGCCAGTATGATTATTTCTTTCGTGCTTTTTGGCAAATTCTTAGAAGAAAAGGCAAAAACAAAAGCCAATGAATTCGTGCAAAATCTTCAAAAACTCGAGCTTAAAACTTCTAAAATCATCGACAAAAACGGACAAATCAAAGAAATTCCAAGCACCTTTATAAACGCAGGCGATGAAATTTTGCTTGCAGAAGCCGATAGCTTAAGCGTTGATGGCGTCATTGTTGATGGCAGGGCTGAAGTGGATACGAGCTTTTTAAATGGCGAATTTGTACCCGTTTTAAAGCAAAAAGGCGATAGTATCGAAGCTGGCAGTATTATCATCAGTGGCAAACTTCGCATAAAAGCCACTAAAAAGGCTATAGATAGCAAGCTAGAAAGCATTAAAGACTTGATTTTTAAAGCAAGTAGCGAAAAAATGCCTATCAATAAAATCACGGATAAAATTTCAGCCTATTTTGTGGGCTTCATTCTCATTTTAGCGTTGGGTGTATTTGTCTTTTATGCTTTTAAAACAGGTTTTCACAGCGCGCTTTTTCACGCTAGTGCCTTGCTTTTAATTTCTTGTCCTTGTGCTTTAGGGCTTGCTACGCCTATTGCTTTGAGTTTGGCACTTTCAAATGCGGCGAAGCATTTTATTTTGATTAAAAATCCTGCTGTTTTAGAGCTTTTTTCAAAGCTAAAATTTGTTCTTTTTGATAAAACAGGCACTTTAAGCCAAGAAAATTTAAGCCTATATGCGCACAATTTAAGCGATGAAAATTTTAAGCTCGTGCAAGAGCTTGAGCTTTTTAGCTCTCATCCTATCGCAAAAGCCTTGTGTTTGGGCGCTGTGAAAAGAGATTTTAAAGGCGAGTTTGAAAATATCCCAGCTCGCGGGCTCATTTATAAAGAAGGCGCTGATAGCTATTATATCGGCAATGAAGCGCTTTTAAGAGAAAATCATATTTCAATTTCTCAAAGCACACGGGATTTCATCTCTCAAAATAGCCTAAAAGCTCCTGTGCTTGTCTTTTTTGCCAAAAATGACAAATGCTTAGGCGCGCTGTGTCTAGCAAATGAACTAAAAAGCGAGGCTAAGGGTGTGGCTCAGTTTTTTAAAGCGCGTCACATCGTGCCTGTGATTTTGAGTGGGGATAATGAAAAAAGCGTGAGCTTGTGCGCTAAAGAGCTTGACATTAAAGAATTTTACGCAAATTTAAAGCCTGAGGATAAACTAGAGCGCGTCAAAGAGCTTGAAAAGCAAGGTGTTTTGATGTTTGTAGGAGATGGGCTTAATGATGCAGCAGCACTAAGCCTTGCAAATGTGAGTGTGGCGATGAATGCGGGCAGTAATTTAGCCAAGCTCTCAGGCGATATCATTTTGATGAAAAATAACCTAAACGCGCTAAAATACACCTATAAACTTTGTCAAAAATGTTTTTTTGTGATTAAGATCAATCTTTTTTGGGCGTTTTTTTACAATGCACTTTGCATTCCTATCGCGGCTGGCTTTGTGCCTGCTATCACGCTCTCGCCGCACCTTGCAGCCCTTGCGATGTGCTTTTCATCTTTAAGCGTGGTGTTAAATTCACTCAGGCTTAGAAAAGAGATTGAAATTTGAGAAATAAAGCCCTAAAAAATAGGGCTTTGAAAGAAAGTTAAGAAAGATAAATAAAAGCTAAGATAAACAGCTTAAAAGCCAAGCTTAACGCCACCTTGCTCACCCAACTCGTAGTTTGCGTCCTTGCCTATGGTGTAGCCATTACCGCCACCTCCTGTGCTTAAAGGACGGCAAAGATTGTCTTTAGCGACTTTGCCCTCGGTGATTTTAGCGTAAGAAAGCTTGGGTGTTACGCGAGTAACTTCTACCACACCAACTTTATTTTCAACCCTACCTGTGTTTTCTTTAGTGTAAGCATCTTTGATGACTTCTCCAAGAGCAAAGCACTCATACACATCGCCTGTGTTTAGAATTTGTGAGAACACGACTTCATTATTGCTCACGCTTGCCACTTTAAGCGGATAAATCGCATTTAACATATCACTTGAAATTCTTGCAGCAATTTGCTCTAAAGCCGCTTCATTGGCTGTGAGTGAGTCATCTTTAATGCTTACTTTCATAGTGAGTGTGTTTGAAAATTTAATCTGCCTTGTCGCAAATAAAAGCACTCTATAATCAATGACCACCTCAGCTTCTGCCTTTGTTTTACCTGTAAGATTGCTCGTCTTTTTTTTTGCATCAAGGGCATTGACTGAAAAAAGCAAAATATAGTCTGTGGCTAAGACATTTTTAAGTTTATACACCTCATCACTTGCAGCATCGCCACTTTGAATGATCGCTTTTTCCATAGCATAGTAGCCGTCTGAGTCTCTATCTAGGACATTAAATTTTCTGCTTTGAAGTAAATCTGTGATGATTTTTTGTTGTAAAGTCGAGCCTAATCCTGAATACACAGCCGGCGAAACACTAAACACCGTAATAGAGCGTCTGCTATCAGCACTTAAGCCCGGTGCTTTGTAACTTTTGGTTGTGGTGGTTTTAAAGATTGTTACGCTTGCATGCCACTTGCCACCTACTTCTTCGGCGGAGTTGATCTCGTAGGTATCAGCTCTGCCTTTGGTTGCCTTTGAAATTTGCTCGCTGTAAGAATCTTGGATATTTGTGCCTTGATTATCACTTACAGCGTGAGTTTGTGAAGTTTTAAGCGAGTTGATATTGACCCCGCTCATTTTGCCAATGGCTTCAATGATGGCATTATTAACCGCTTCTTCTCTGGTAAGTCCTGTGCCCTCGCCTGTGCTGCTTTTGGTTGAAGTTTTAGTTACGATCTTGGCTTCTAGTGAAAAGCTTAAGAAAATTCCAGCTAAAAAAATAAAAAGAAATTTTTTCATCATTTAGTCCTTAAAAATCATCAATAGTATTAACGACATTAGATTTTCTTTGTGTTTTTTGACCTGAGCTTGTAGAGCTTTTTGTGCTGGATTTAGTAGGATTTAAGGCTTGATTTGTGTTTTCAACATTAGCATAAGAATAAAAACGCACGACACCCACATGTTCTACTCCATTATCACTTGTTACACTCCAGCTTTTAAGGGTTCGAATTCCTCGAAGCTGTCCGCTTGCTTGACTTTTTATTGTTTGATTGACTTTATCGATGATATTTGTAAATGTTTGATCTTCTTGCTGCACAGAGCCGTCATTTAAATTTGTGCTTTGTTTGATCGTTTGCTGTATATCATCGCCACTTAAACGTTCATCACTCATACTCACGCTAACATTGATAAATTCTAAAATCGCCGCATCTGCTTTTGATGAAGCTGTTTCTTTAGCTTGTTTTTCCAGTGAATTGGTGATTCTATTATTAGCATTTGGCACAAATCCCCAGTTTCCATAGCTCAAGATGATAGGCGCGCCATTTTCATCATACACTAAACGAATGCCATATTCATTTAAAAAGCCTTTTTTATCTTTTGGTAGATAATCAACAAGTTTTTTGCCACCCTTACCTTGAATCAAGCTTTTTCTTTTGTGTTGCATATCTCTTGCCAGCTGTCTTGTTTTATCAGACACCACGGCAATGACGCCAATTTGATACTCGCCTCTTTTGTGCGTTACGATAGTTTGCACTGGCACAAGCCCTTGCATACTGCCAAATGCAGTTGTAATCGTCTTTTGCAAAAAGTTATCCTTAAACAAGGTCTTTTTTTGCTCTTCACTTAGTCCTTGCGTATTAACACCCAAATCTTTTAAGGCATTTTCAAGCTTTGCGCCTGCAAGTTGCGTGATTTTATCCCAAATTTGAACAAATGCACTGCCCTTAGGTAATTCTTCAAATTCTCTATTGTTTGTCGATTGATCACTTTCATAGCTTGAAATTTTACTCGAAGCGGTGCGTCCAAAAGCATCTTTGATGAATTCTTTTTGCAAGTCAAGTATGGCTCTTTGATAAGCAATTTCTAAAGCTTGCGCAAATTGTGGGTCATTTTCCTTAACAGCTGCATTACCAATGCCTGTGTAAAAAGTCTTGCCATTTTGTGTTTCGCCATAGTTTATTTCAAATTTATTAGCAAATTCTTCAAAAAACTCATCCAAACTTTTCGGTGTGATATCCTTGGTGCTTGCATCTGAAATTTCATTTTGAATTTTTACATCTTCATTTGTAATTTCTATAGCCGTTTCAGCGTATAAAAATCCTGCTAAAATTAAAGAACTTAAAAAAATCCTTTTCATTTTTTTTCCTTTTTAAATTTAAAAAAAGTCCAAATTATAAAATTTGAGCTTTAGGTTTTGAAAGAAAGTTAAGTTTAAAATTATCTAAAGATAAACTTACCAAGTGACTGATTTGCTTGAGCCTACTTTATCAATGACTTTTTCATCCTCCCAATAAACAAGCCCTGAAGTCAAATCCGTTACACGAAGTAAGAAAAAATACTCCACCTGTGTTTTGCCATTGCTAAGCTTGACATTGTCTTGTCTGATTTTGCCCGCAAGTGAAAAGTCAGGCGAAACGATAGTGCCTTTTTTAGCGATGGTTTTTTGATTGAACTCATCATTATCTCTAAGCTCTCTTACATCCTCAGTCATACTATCAAGCGCACCGCCAGCTGCAACAGCTGAAGTGAGTATAAATTTGCCTGATTTTCTCATCGCTTGAGTGATTTTGGCGGTAAGTTTTTCTGTGTCGATTCTTTGTGGGGTATCATTGAGAATGCGCCCAATGGCAACGACTTTCCTTGAGCCTTGCGCAATATTTGCAAAAGCTGGGTCGCTAAGCATAGAGTTTATCATACTCTCAGCCGCATTTTCAAAGTCTGTGCGGTCAAGTCCTAGAGTTAGAGATTTGCCCTTATTGGTTTGAGCAGCTGAGCCACTGGTATAAACAGCTTCGGTGCAAGCTGTGAAACTTAAAGCCGCCGCAAGAGCAAGCGCGATATGTGTTTTTTTCATTTTTTCTCCTTTTTAAATTTAATTATCCTGCAAAAAGATTTTAAAATCTTTTGCGTCTTTGTTGTGAGCGATTTTAGAGATAATGATCTCTTCATCTGTTCTAAGCTTTATAGCTTCGTAATTTTCGCCTATGCTTGAGCGCAAACTAAAGCCATCTTTATCTTTCCACTCGACCCTGTAAGCGAGATTTTTCGTGCTTGAGCTTTCAAGTATAAGCTCAAATTCAAGCAAGCCATTCGCATTGTTTCTAATCCTTAAATCCTTAACAATACTTTTACTCACATCACTAAATTCGATGTGTTGTGCTATTTTTTGCTTCAAATCAACGCTGGTTGTAGGCTTTGAAGCCAAGCACGCTGTAAAACAAAGCGCCATAAACAAACTAAGAAATTTCATTTTTTATCCTAACGCCCTTCTATAATGTTGATTTTAGCCTCTAAATCCGGAGAATAAGAACGCACAATCACAAGCACGTTTTTATCTTTTGGCAATTCTTTTTGCGCTAAAGTGATACCTGTATGGCTTTTTACTTCAAGCTTGCCTGTATTTTTGATCATCTTTACACTTGCTGTTTTAGGTAAAGACTGCCAGCTTCTTACATCTGCTTTTGTGAGCGCTGAAGTTGCTGCTGAAGTGCCAACTGAAAGCAAGCCACCTACAAGATCATTATCTGCTTGCTCTGCTACAACGGTGTTTAGAGTTGTTTTAATGATAGTTGAAGCCAAAGCTTTTGCTATCATTGAAGGCATTTCGATTTTAAACTCCGTAGCCACTATGTCATCAAAATTTGTAAGCTGTGAAGTAACTTCGCCATTAACAAACACCTTTTCATAAGAAGGCGCTCGTTTTTTTAGCGTTTGAAGTGCGACAGGCACGCTTGAGATATTTTTACTGACAACAAAAGGCAAAGTCAATGAAAACTCATCTTTTACCGCGCCAAAGCCATCTTCATACACGACAAAAATGTGCTTAGCAAGCTTATCAGGCTTCACGCTCTTTGCGTAGCTGTTAAATACTTTTCTCTCGCTTGCAAATTCTTTATTTGTGTGCGTTGCCGCCACTTCTTTAAATAAATCCGCTGCCTTTTTATAATCTTTATCTAAAAGGAAAAAGATAGAAGCTAAATAAGTTGCATAAGGATTTGTGAAATTCTTTTGAGCTTTAAACTCACCTGAAAACATCTTATCATATTCACTCATAATGGTTTGAGTGTTTTTGCCCATATTTTCTTTGTAGTTTGGATCTTTCTTGGCTTTTTCTTGCTCTTCTTTGTCTTTTTGGATTTGCTTGGCAAAGTATTGTTTTGCTTTATTTTGACGCTCTAAGGCTCTGTTAAACTCTACTCTAGCCTCATCAAATTCTTTAAGCTCAAGATAATTAAGCCCTTTATAAACATTGACCATAATTCTCTCATACAAAGAGCCATCATAATCCATCAAAGTTTCATTCAAAAGAGCGCCCACTGCGACTTTTGCACCCTTTGCGACAGGATTTTTTAAATCCACATCCGTTTTGTAAGATTCTTCAGCTGCATTGAAGAAAAAGTTACTTTTCTCAAACTGAGCGCAAGATCTAGCAATCGATCCTGTATTGATACCTGTATAGATGACATCATCTTTTTTCTTGATTTTTTCTTCATTTTGTTTGAAAAAATCCTCACCACAAAAATTTTGCTTGAGCTGTTGCTCAAAGGTTTGATTACTTGCTTGATGATTGGAACAAGCAGTTAAAAATAGCCCCATTAAGAGTGCCACCGCCATTAAATGAGATTTCAAGTCTTACTCCTTTTTTTTAATATTTTGCTTATTATTATATGTTTTTTTGTCTTCCTTAAAATTTTTAAAAATTTCAGCTAGAATTTAGTTTTTGTGGGTAAATTTGTAACAAATTTGTAAAACATTAAGAAAATATTAATTTTAAAAGCGCGTTCGATCTTAAGATAAATAAAAATTTAGAGAGTAAAAATTCAGTGAAATTTAAAAATGAGATTTCAAATAATAAAAGAAGTAAGCCTAAATCTGCTTGCCTATGCTTTGCTCATCCAGCTTTTTTTCAAGCATTAAATCAATGATGGGCTGTTCTCTTTTATTGGCTCTTTGGCAGTGATTTTTTTGGAAAAAATCTGTGATTTTAATCACCACTTTAGCCCATTTTTTATCGCGCTCACGCCACGCGTGAGAAGAAAGACTTTCCCACGCATAGCCATTAAAAAGCGTGGCATTGACAAAATGATCCATCGCGCGAACGCCCTGACGCACGCGCGCCACGCTGATAAAAATACCCACAAACACGATAAATAAATAGCCGATGATAAAAAGCGGCACCACAGCACACAAAAGCAAGGTGCCAGCGAGTTTTTCTTTCATTAAAAGCTCTTTTTGATAAATTGATATGAATTGATTTTAAAATTTAAAATTTATCATTTTAAGTTAAATTGATAGAAAATTTAAAGCAAAAATGATAAAATTAATTTTAAAACTCGCTTACAAGCTTTGCGCCACGGTTTTTGAATTTATTATTGAATTAAATTGATTTAATTTCACTCAAGCTTTTCTAGGCTCTAAACAGGCTAAAAGTCCATTTGCGGTGCGTATAGTAAGACGACCGACGACATCTGGGGTGAAATTTTCTTTTAATTTGATCTTGTATTTTTCTAAAATATTACCCAGCAAAATCATCGCTTCTTGCATCGCAAAGCCCTGCCCTATACAAATGCGCTCGCCCATTCCAAAAGGCATATAGGCATCTTTGTTAAAAGGAGCGTTAAAGCGCGCTGGATCAAACTCATCAGGTCTATCCCAAAGCTTTCTGTGCCTGTGAATGAGCCAAGGCGCTACGACTATGCCCGAGCCTTTTTTAACCTCTTTATCGCGCAGCATAAAATCCTTGCGCGCACTTCTGGCAAAAAAGCCTACCGGCGGATAGAGCCTTAAGGCTTCTTTAAAGATATTGTTTAAAATTTTAAGCTCCTTAATCTCGCTTGGCTCAAAGCGCGCGCCCTTTTTCACGTTTTTTATCTCCTTATAAGCTTCATCTTGCCATTTTGGATTTAAAGCCAGACAATAAAGCGTCCATGTAAGCGAGCTTGCTGTCGTCTCGTGCCCTGCTAAAAAGAGCATACAAACTTGATCTAAAATTTCTTTAAAAGAAAAGCGCGCATTTGTATCCACATCCACCGTGCGCAATAAAGAGTCTAAAATATCGGCTTTAAAAATGCTGTCTATATTATCATAACGAGGCTTAATGATATCACTAAGCGCCTTTCTGATGACTTCGCCGGCTTTCAAACGCTTTTTATCCCCGAGTAAATTTGAAAGCCATTTAGGAAAAGAAAACATCGAACGCATCGCGCTTTTAAGCGTTTGCTCTTGAAATACAGTAAAGGCTTCAAGGATGATTTTACCTTGCTTTTCATCGAGCTTTTCACTCATAATCGTGCGAAAAATCACATCCGCAGTTACAAAAGTCATCGCTTCGTCTAAATCTTGGATTTGATTTTCTAAAAGCTTAAAGCGCGCCATCATATCATCAGCCGCCTCGCTCATCAGCTCAAAGACCTTGCCAATTCTAGTCATTTCAAAGCTTGGATTTAAAAGCTTTCTTTGCTTTTTCCACACCTCATCATTTGTAGTGAAAATACTCACGCCCAAAAGTGGCTCTAAAAGGCGGTGTAAAAGCTCGGATTTTGGAAAGTCCTTGACATCATCGACCATAATTTTACGTACACAGGCGACATCATTGACGACATAAAGGTCAAAATTTGGCATTTTCACGCGCCCTGTTTGCATCGAATAGCTCTTTTCATAAAGCCCATCCAGCCAGCTTCTTCTTTTGAGTAAAAAGGTTATTAAATTTGAAGCTTTGTTTTTGTGTGGCTTAGGATAAAAAGGACATTTCATTAACTTTTCCTTATATAATTTTCTAAAAAATCATTTTGTGTCAAAAAGGCGAAATAATCATACTCCCCGCCCTTAATTTCATTGGCACAAAGGTATAAAAAATGCACCTTATACCAGTCTTTTTTAAAGCTTTGATAAGTTTTCTCATCATAAAGCCTGAAAAAATTTGCCGATAAAAAATGTGCGCGAATTTGCTCGCTTTTTTTTACAGGCTCAAGTCCCCTTAACTTGCGCGAACTTGTAAAAAAATCAAGCCTAAAAAAGCTCGCCCCGTCAATCTTAGAAGTGAAATCAAACCAAGTCAAATCCTTGCAATTTGCTAGATAATCAAGCTCTTCATTCACACGAAGCGCCTTTTTGTGATAGCTTGCTAGGGGGATACACTCGCCAAGGCTAAGGATTTTCACATTTTTAAGGCTTAAATCACGCTTCTTTGCCTCTTTTACAAGCCTTGAAATAACGCCTAAAAGCACAATGGTGCCCACACTATGCGCACTAATAATCAGCTCAAAGTCTTTTTTGTCAGCGTTTTGCTCCAAGCTTTTAAAAATCAGCTCGAAAAATTCTTTTTCTTTATTTTCAATCTCTTTAATCTCGCCCTTTGCCAAACGCTCGCAAAAAGTGCAAATGCGAAGCAGCCAAAAAGCAGCACTTTTAGCCGCGAATTTATTGATAAATTTAAAAGCAAAATACAAAAATATAAAAGCCAGCAAAACCCCTAAAATCGCGCCTAAAATCAAGCCTAAAGTAGAATTTAAAGCAGAGTTTAAAGCAAAAATACTCAGGCCAAAAAGCGTGGCTGCTAGAGCAAACACAAACAAAAAGCTTAAAATAAAATAAAAAAATGGAAAAAATCCCGCTATAAGCGTGGTAGGACAGGACTTGCCATACTCTAAAAAAACGCCTGTTAAAACATAAGTTTTAAAAAAATAAAAGCAGTCTTTAAGCGCGGCAAACACGCCTTTTAGCCAGTATTTTTTAACCACATCGCTCCAGGATAAAAAATGATACACGCATTTACTTTGAGCTGCGTTAATTTCGCAGCTTGCGTGTGCCTTATCAAAGGCTTTGAGTGGGGAAATTTCGCATTTTTCATCATAAAGGGCTAAATTTTTTTTAAGCAAGCTATAATAAAATCTATACCCCCTAGGATCATAGCCTGAGATATAAAAAACTTCTCTTTGCATACTTCATCTTACCTTTATCAAATTATATTCTAATTATATTCTAAGCAGGTTAATTGATAGAAATTTAAGCTTGAAATTTACAAAAATTGTTATAATAAAGTTTCAAATTTTCTTTTAGGATTTGATTTGTATTTTTTAAAATTTGGCTTTTTTTATTTTTGTTTAAGCTTTGCTTTGTTCGCTTCCAATTTAAATGAACTCATCGCATTAAGCGCGCAAAATGAAGAGTATTTAAAGGCTGAGTTAGAGCATTTAAAAGCAGCCAGCAAGCGCTCACAAGCCTTTCGCGAATACCTGCCTGAGCTTAGCCTTAACGCAAATTATTTAGCAAATAATAAAGACAGATTCATCACAGATCCTAAAGAAAGCCTATTTGCAAGCCTTTCTTTGAAATTTTTAGTCTTTGATTTTTTTAAAAGAGAAAACACCTTAAGAGCGCTTGAAAATGCGCAGGATTTAGCCCTTGTAGCAAAAAATTACAGCAAAAATTATTTGGCATTAAAAGCTTGCATTTTATATTTTAATTATCAAAGTTTGCAAAGCTTGATTAAAGCAAGCACGCAGAAAAAAAAGGCTTTGAAGCAGAGTTTAAAGCGCCTTGAAGCCTTTTATAAGGTAGGATTAAGCGCGCAAGAAGATCTTGAAGCCGTGCGCGCGAAATTTTATTTGGCTGATTTAGAGCTTGCGCAAAATGAGCTAAAACTGGCTCAAATTGCGCGTGATATTAAGCTTTTAAGCAAGCAAGATTTTACACCTAATGCACGCGCAAGTTTAAGCGAGCCTGAGAATTTAAATGAGAGCAAAAATTACGAGCTTTTAATGACGCAAAGTAAAATCTTTTTAGCGCAAAATGAGCTAAACGCGGCGCGGGCTGAGTATTTTCCTAAAATTTTCATTCAAAACCGCTTTACAAGCTATAAAAATCACTTTGATATTGAGGTGCCACAAGCCTTTAGACCCATTGCGGGCGAGTTTAGCCAGACTTATTTTCCCAAGCATTCAAACACCAATCAATTTTTACTCGGCTTTGAATGGAAAATTTTTGATTTTAACGCTAGAAATAAGGCTGTGGAGCAAAAAAGGCTTGATTTGCAAATTGCTAAGCTTGAAAATGCTTATAAAAAACGAGAACTCGCTTTAAATTTAGAGCAAAATTATGATGAATTAAAGCTTTTAAAAAGGCAAATTAAAGCCTTAGAGCAAGCTTTTAAGGCGAGCAATCTAGCCTTTTTGAGCATTGAAAAGAAATTTCAAAGCCAGCTTGCAAGCTACAATGACTATCTTTTGGCACTTGAGAGCAAATTTAAAGCACAAAGTGATTTGGAATTTGCTTTGAATGAGTTTGAAATTTCTAAAGCAAAGCTTTATTTTCTTGCGGCTGTGAGTATTGAAGAAAGGATTAAGCCATGAAAAAAATTCTTTTTTTGATGAGTTTTTTTGTGTTTTTAAAAGCAGAGCAGCTTTATTCTAGCTTTGATGTGGTAGCGATTCATCAAAGTAAGTTGGCTTTAGAAATCGGTGGGATTGTGTCTGAGATTTTCGTAGAGCCTTCTAGTATCGTTAAAAAGGGCGATGTATTACTAAAACTTGATAGCACAAGTGAGCAAATTGCGCTTAAAGCAGCTAAAAATGACTACGCGCTTGCAAATGTAGCCTTTCAAAATGCAAAATCGCGTTTTAATAAATTTAAAGAAGTGAAAGAATTTATCGATAAACAAAGCTTTGAAGACATTAAGGCTAAGTATGAAAGCGCTCAATTAAATTTACAAAAAGCGCGCTTAAATATACAACATTATGAAAATATCATTGATAAAAAAAGCCTTAAAGCGCCTTTTGATGGGGTGATTGCGAGAAAATTTGTGGATTTGGGACAGGCTGTGGCACCTGTTTCTATGGTGCTTTTTGAGATTTTTTCTTATCCTGATGTGAAGCTTATTTTAAGTTTTGATGAAAAATATAAGGATGAAGTCAAGCTAGGACAAGAATTTATTTATAAAATTGACGGCAGCAAGGATGAGTTTAAGGGCAAAATCGCACTCATTTATCCAAGTGTAGATATAAAAACGCGAAAAATTTATGCCGAAGTTAAAGCTAAAGGCTTTATGCCCGGACTCTTTGGCGAAGGCTATATTCAAATACCAAATCATTAATAAGCTAAAACAAAATTCAAATTTGTGGCTTAAATGTTTCCAAATTGTGCTATAAACTCGCTAAAATATACAAACAAACAATGAAAATAATTTAAATTCCAAAGGATACATGATGAAAAAAACGAAAATCGTAGCCACAGTAGGACCTTCAAGCGAGAATGAGCAAGTGCTTGAAAAGATGATAAAAAACGGCGTGAATGTCTTTCGCCTTAACTTTTCTCACGGCACTCACGAATATCACAGCCAAAACTTAGCCACCATCCGCAAAGTCGTAGCGCGTCTTAACGCAGTCGTGGGCATTTTGCAAGATATCAGCGGTCCAAAGATCCGCACAAGAGAGCTCAAAGAGCCATTTGAGCTTAAAAGTGGCGATAGAATGGATTTTTACAAAGAAAGCATAATGGGCGAAAAAGTGGCTAGTAAGCATTATAAACTCAGCATCAACCACCCACAAATCCTTGATATGCTAAAAGCAAACGAATACATCTATCTTTACGATGGCTCGATCAAGGCTAAGGTCGTGGCTTTGCACCCTGAATTTGTAGAAACGCTCATTGAAAATGACGGCTTTTTAAGCTCAAATAAAGGCATAAATTTCCCAAACACCAAGATCAATATCGATGTCATCACGCAAAAGGACAAGCAGGACTTGCTCTGGGGTATAGAAAATGATGTGGATTTTTTAGCCATTTCTTTCGTGCAAAACGCCCACGATATCGATGAAGTGAGAAAAATTCTAGCTAAAAAAAACGCTAAAATCGCCATTTTTGCTAAGATAGAAAAATTTGACGCGGTGGAAAATATCAACGAAATCATTAACTCAAGCGATGGTATAATGGTAGCGCGCGGGGATTTAGGCATTGAAGTGCCTTATTATAAAGTGCCAAACATTCAAAAAGAAATCATTCACAAGGCAAATGCTGCAAGTAAGCCCGTCATTACCGCTACTCAAATGCTTTTTTCACTCGCAAAAGCCAAAAACGCCACCCGCGCAGAAATCTCAGATGTGGCAAATGCCGTGCTAGATGGAACTGATGCTGTAATGCTTAGCGAAGAAAGCGCAGTAGGAATTGATCCAGCTAATGCAGTTGAGATTATGAGCAAGACGATAAAAGAGACAGAAAAGCACTATCCTTACAATAAATTTGATAGTTTTGCTCTTTGTGATGATACAGATAAAATTATGCGATCAGCCAGCTCGCTTGCGCTTGATTTAGACGCGAGCGCGATTTTAGCTCTTACAAGTAGTGGAAAATCAGCCATTAAACTTGCAAGATATCGTCCAAAGACTAGGATTATCGCTATTGCTCACTCTCAAAAGGCGTTAAACTCCTTAAGTATAGTGTGGGGTGTGGAGCCTTTAATCGTGGTTGATAAGCAAGATGAGCTTACAAAACTGCTTGCAAGTGCGGTTAAAACGAGCTTCAATCAAGGACTTATAGACAAAGAAAAGACCTATATTTTAAGTGCGGGCTTTCCTACAGGCACCCCAGGCAGCTCAAATTTAATACGTCTTCTTAAAAAAGAACAAATTGAATACTATTTAAAGCAAGATGATTGATTATAGGCTTTGCTGGCGAAATTTATTTTAATTTAAATTTATAATTTTTTAAGAATAGAATTTATTATTTGACTCAGCTTGGAACGATTTTTGCTTAAAAAACCTAGCAATATGATGAAAAGAAGGTTTAATGCAAGTTTCAAGCAATATCCATAACAATACTTTATTATCAAATTTAATACAAAATGAAAATTTAAGCACTTATAAAGCTCAAAGCCTAAACGCGCAAAATGCTTTACAAAGTGAAGCAAGTAGCGAAAATTTAGCACCTTTAAATCTTTATCAAAGCGGTCTTCAAAGTGCAAGTTTTGCAAGTGAATTTGGCTTTCGTGTCGATGAGCAAGGCTTTTTTGAAAACTCATTAATGAAAGCTGCAAATTTACCCCTAAGCTATGATATAAACATCAAAAGCGTGCAGCTTATCGCAAAAGAGCTTCAAAAACAAGACAGCTCGCTTGAGCCCTCAAGAATTGATTTGCCCACTCTTTTAAATAAATATCACAGCACTCTTAAGGCGGTTGAAAATGAGTTTAGTAGTGATACAAACGAGTTTTTAAGCCGCTTTGAAATCGCAAATTTAAATCAAGGCTTTAGCACAAGAAGCGGCGAATTTGACGGACAAATCACTAGAGTTTATGAAAATCAAGACGCTTTAAAAAAGGCTTTAAATGACAATAAAATCTTAAATCCCTTAAAACTTGATAATAAAATCATTGATTTTTCTTTTAATTCAGCTCTTAATAATACAGCGCAAAATGAGCTTATAAAGCCTTATTTAAACAGCAGCGGCGCGGTAAGTAAAAGCGGGCTTTTAATGAATTTTATCCATAAAGATTTAAAAGCACAAAATGAAAATGTGGATTTTTTCATCGAGCCTGTGAGCTTAAATTTAGCTTCACATCAAAATTTTCAAGCTATGCTTGAGGGAAAAGCTTCATTTGATGAGTATGTGAAAGAAGAAAATAAGCAAAATATGAGCTTTGATTTATATCTTTATGTAAATGGCGTGGATAAGACAAATGCTAGCACGGATAAGCTTTCGATGCTTTATCAGCAGTATGTGAATTATCAAAAAGATATGAATATTAAAGAATTTGCTAACTCAAGCTCCATTTATCAAATTTATACAAGCGAGCTTAGTTCGAGTTTTAAGAGTATGCAAGATGATTTTAATGCAAATTTAAAAGATCTTTCAAGCATCAATGAACAAAGATTTTCAAATCAGCAAAGCTTTCTTACTCAAAGACAAAAATTAGCCCAGCTAGATAGGATAAATAAGGCTTATTTAAGCGTGATGGGGTAGGATTAATTTGGATATTTAAGCTTTTTATTTTAATAAAGCTTTTGGCTTTAAGTGTCAAAATTGAGCTTTTTTAAATTTAATTTCTCATTTTTTACTGCATTTAAAATCAGCCTATAAATTCTTAAAAACCAGCGCTTTAAAAGCAAAAATTAAGACTTTTTCTTAAAATTTATTGAATTTTAAACAAAATTTAGTAAAGATTTTATTAAATTATGCAAGGAAATTTTAAATGCTTAAAGAACTTTTAGATATCAAAAAAGAAATGGAGCCTATTATTCACGATGCTTCGGTAAAGCTTAATGTCATCGCTAGAGAAGTGATCACGCGCAAAAACGAATATGAAATTTATGGGCCCATGATTGATAGAATTTACCTTGATAATGCGATTTATGTCAAAGTGATGGCAAGTGGTAGGGATACAAAAAGCGAGCAAGTCAATATCAAAAATGGCTTTTATATGCTCTTTATAGCACCTGAAAAAGGCACCACGCAAGATATTAAAAACCGCCTTAAAATTGCTTATGAGAGCTTTGATGATAAATTTATTAAGGATTTAATCCGCCTGTATCAAAGATTTAAAGAAATCATCAATAAAACGCAAACCGCGCTTGCTAAGGCTTCACAGATGAATGTTGTCGTTGAAACAAACTTGGGTGAAGCTTCAGCAGCGATTAAATTTCAAATTAATATCAAATACACCAAAGAAGGACAGCAACCAGGACGCGATAATGTCAAGTCTGCGGGTAGTTTTAGGGATATGAAAACACATATAAATTTAATCGTTGAAAAAAGCACAGACTCCAAAATTTGCGAAAAGCTTTTAGATGATGTAGAGCGCTATTTCATAGGACTTGATCGCTAATGAGGCTCATTTCGTGGAATGTCAATGGACTAAGAGCCATTTGTGATAAAAACGCTCTAGCTTGGCTTGAAGAGGATAAGCCTGATTTTGTGGGCTTTCAAGAAATTAAAGCGCACGAAGAGAAATTTCCTAAGCAAATTTATGAGCTTCATTTCAAGCATATTTTTTCAAACTCGGCTAAGCGTGCGGGTTATTCGGGTGTGATGAGTTTGTGTGATTTTGATTGCCAGACGCGAAAATGTGAGTTTTTTGACGATGATGAAGGGCGTGTTTTAGAGCATCGTTTCAAGGATATCGTGCTTTTTAATATCTATTTTCCAAACGGGCAAAAAGATGAAACAAGACTTAATTTTAAGATGAAATTTTATGCAGATTTTTTGATTTATCTTAAAAAGCTTTTAGAAGAGGATAAGAAAATCATCATTTGCGGCGATGTCAATACCGCTCACACAGAAATTGATTTGACACACCCTAAGGCAAATGCGAACACTTCGGGCTTTTTGCCGATTGAACGCGCTTGGATTGATGATTTGCTCGCACTTGGCTTTATCGATACTTTTCGCTTTATCAATGGCGATGTCAAAGAGCGCTACTCGTGGTGGTCTTATAGAATGCGTGCAAGAGAGAGGAATGTGGGCTGGAGGATTGATTATTTTTTCATTTCAAACAATCTTAAAGATAAGCTTAAAGACGCTTTTATCCTGGATCAAATCATGGGCTCAGATCACGCCCCTGTGGGCATTGAAATAGATATTTAAATTTTATAAATAAATTCCAAAACTACCGATGATTCAAAATTAAAGATATGATTTAAAATTAAGAATATATAATCTCTTTTCCCTATTATTTTTAATTAAAATCCTTACCAGTTAGGCAAAGCAATAAGCTTTAGTAAAATTTTTTCCCTGATGCCAACAAGAGTTTAATAATTTAAAATCAAATTTATTCCTTGAATTTAAAATTTATAATAAATTCATAACTTTTGCTACAACACTTCATTTTTTATTAGTCATTAAAAATGATTACAAACCATTCAATTTTTAGATTTGAAAATTGAATGGTTATAAATTCTCAAGCAAATTTTCAACTTTATTTCTTTTAAATTTTTGAATTCCTAAAAATTTTTATACTTTTTTATCTTTCATTTACCAAATGTTTTTTTTTTTTTTGTATTCTACGATTTTAATATAAAGACAAAAGGATGCAATATGGCTTATGCAAGCAAAGAAATTGAAAATTTTATTGAAAATTTTCCTGATATCAAGACAAATAGTTGGTATGAGCACTCAAAGTATAACTGCGAAATCGCAGACTTTTTAAAAGGTATCAACCAGCTTGACCTGATATATGCTTATCTTTTTACGCAAGACAGGAGCATAATAAATATTTTGAAGTTAAGCATCCTATTTATAATTATATTGAAACTAGAGCTGTTTATAGTGCTAAAATTTATGATAATTGGTTCAATACTATATTTTTTGTAGATAAAGACAATAAATATCCCTGGATTCTTATTGATTCTATTGAGCTAAAAACCATTATTTTACCACAACAAATTTTTAATTTTAATGATTTAAACGGTATGTTATCATTAAATCTTATTCAATCTTTTTTAAAAGGAAATGAAAAAAAACTTAAATTTAGAGATGTTTCCTGGGGTTTTAGCTTATGTAAAAAATGGCCTATGCACTATTTTTGGGAAACTCTTCCTATGTTTTTAACCCTAAATACAAATAAAAATATCCTTGATGCACCCTCATATTTTATCCCTAAAAAATACTGGAATAAAAAAACAAAAGATGAAGTTTATTTTACTATCAATGGCATACCTTTATGGAAGTATCCACATATTAATTGTATAGATAAATATACAAAAAATTGCGCTGTACAAATTTATGAAGAAGCTATACAAGACTTTGATAAATTAGTCAAAAAAGACGATAAGCATTATGATTTGATACTTTGGCTAAGCCTTACTTCATCTTACTGGGGTAAGAAATGGTTGGAACAAATAGAAGGATATTTAAATATCATTAAAGAATTGAGCAAAAGTTTTAAAAATATTAAAATTTACTATGATGGCTTTACTTCCTATGAATCAGGTAATCAAATAGATAGACATTCCATTGCTACAGAAGTAGAAAGCGAATTTATGGACAAATTCAATCAATTAAGCTTAAATGAAAACATAACGATATATTCTTTAAATGGTTTAACCTTTAGAGAGAAAATTTGTTATTGCTCAACCATAGATTTAGCATTTTGTGAGCTAGGGTCAGCTTCTATTATACCCGGATTTTTATGTCAAAAACCTTGTGTATTTGTAACTTTTTCACGTCTTTGGTTTTTAAAAATTACACTCCCAATAAAATTATCAAAGACAGTATTGCGAGAATATATACAACCTGATGAACATTTGGCTGAATATATTCAAGGACATGCTAATCCTGAACATAGCTATCACATCCCTTGGCAGCATATTTACAATCTAGGTGCTGAAATTTTAGAAGAGCTTTTCAAAAGTAGGGGACAAAATATCTTTTTATACCGCCTGGCAGTGCCAAATGTCAAATTTATAGCTAAGCAATATGAGCTTTTGCAAAAGCAAAATGAATTTCATCTCAATGCTGATGAGCCTTTAAGATCGTCTGATAATCAAAAGGCAAATTCTTATTTTATAGACTTTATAGCGTATGAATTGATTGAAAAAGATAAGCTTATTGAAGAGCTAGAAAATCAAAACATAAATTTAAATACTGAAATCAAATCTTTGCAAAACAAAATAAACTCAGTTGCTCAGCAAACTGCAATAGAAGAACTTAATATCAAGAAACTTCAAGTTAAGGAATTAGAAAAAAAACTTGGCTTAAAGCTTAGCAAACTTGAACCGCGCGTGAATTTAATTTTAAATGAAAGCTTAAGAACTTCGGCAGTAGCTAGAATGAGAAATCATTTGGCTTATAGACTTGGAGCAGCAATCATTGTTTGCACTAAAAGCTTGTTTGGACTTTTTAGCTTACCTTTCGTGTTATCTTTTATCAAGGCTCAGTATAAAAAAGAACAAAATGTCTATAAAGTTTTAATCAAGCAAAAGCCTGAATTTAAGTTGCCAAATATAGAAACTTACCCTGATTATCAAGCCACTTTAAAAGAAAGAGAATGTTTAACTTATAAACTGGGTGAAGCTTTTTTAAAGGCTTGTAAAACTTGGTATAAAGGTGGACTTGTGAAATTTTATTTTGAGGTTAAAAAACTGGAGAGAGATTTTAAAAAATCAAAAGCTAAGTAAAATAAATCCCTAAAATTAAAATTTTTAAGATTCTCGCCGATGATAAGATTTGATATTCAAATCATCGGCAAGCAGTTAAAATCACCAATCGCTTTGAGTGCACAGCAAATTTAAATTATTTTTTAAAACTTGCGATAATTTCAATCTCAATCTTTGCGCCCTTTGGCAAGTCTTTGACCGCCAAAGCAGAGCGCGCAGGATAAGGCGGAGTAAAAAACTGCGCGTAAATTTCATTAAACGCGCTAAAATCACTAATATCAGCCAAAAAGCAAGTCGTTTTGATGACATCGCTAAAATCAAGCCCATTTTCATCCAAAATACCCTTGATATTTTGCAGCACTTGACGCGTTTGTGCCTTGATATCTGTGCTTTCAATCTCGCCTGAAGCTGGATTTATAGGGATTTGCCCAGAAGCAAATAATAAATCTGCCGCCCTTTGATACACCGAATACGCCCCAATAGCCTGTGGATAGTTTGCCATAAAGTGTCCTTTTGATGAATTTAATTCATTTTAGCATTTTTTAATAAATGCTTTGAAACTTTGCTTTAAATGTTTACTTATAGACTTTTAAGAGATTAAACTTTAAAACAGCGGTGCGGGTTTTGAAAATTTTAAATTCAATCAAATTTTAAAATTCAATTTTCAAGCGAAGTTAAATTCATAAATTTAAATAAGCGTTTTAAGCCAAAGTTTAGCGGTGTTTTTCAAAGCCTTTGTATCGCTTGAGGCGTAAAATTTCACTTTTGTTTTTGTGCTTTGTGTTTTGAGATTAAACTCATTTTGAAGCTGAAGCACGATGGCTTGACCGGAGTGAATAAGCTTTGTTTTTTTACCAAAATATTTTTGCAAACTTGCTGCGATGAGTGGAAAGTGCGTGCAACCTAAGATGAGCGCGTCAGGGCTTTTTTTAAGCGCTGAAAAATAGTATTTAAAGGCGCTTTGTAAAAACTCGCCTTTAAAAATGCCTTCTTCCACCATAGGCACGAAAAGCCCAGCGGCTAGGGCGTTAATGTGTGAAAAGCCCTTTGCGCTAAGCTTTTTTTGATACTGCTTAGAGCGAATCGTCGCCTTTGTAGCGATGACTAGGATTTCGCTTTCTTTATCTTTCAAAGCCTTTGCTGTGGCAAGCACTCCAGCATCGATAACTCCTAGCACAGGGATATTGAGCAAATTTTTTAAAGCCTTGAGCCCAAAAGCACTTACAGTATTGCACGCAACAATGAGCATATCGATATTTTGCTCTTTGAAGAACTCGCCCGCTTCTATACTAAAGCGCACTATCGTTTCTTTATCTTTTACTCCATAAGGAACTCGCGCTGTATCACCATAATAAATAATGTCTTTGAAAAGCCTTGCTTCAAGCAAAGATTTAAGCACGCTAAGCCCGCCCACGCCGCTATCAAAAACGCCTATTTTTTGATAAGTTTTCATCTCATATAACGCCTAGCACCGATATATCTGCTTTTCCAATAGACATTGTCTAAATTTGCAATTTTTGCGCCCCCTTTTGTCGAAAGGTGTAAAAAATTATTTTCACTGATATAAATGCCTACATGAAGCCCATTAGGACCGCGCCCTGTCTTAAAAAAGACCAAGTCGCCACCGCGCAAATTTTTCTTTGACACTTTAGCCCCACTTTTCATCTGTAAAGCCGTCGTGCGCGCTAAAGAAATGCCAAAATCATTTCTAAAAATATTTTGCGTAAAGCCCGAGCAATCAGCTCCACTCACGCTCATACCGCCCAGACGATAAGGCGTTTTGCGCCATTTTTTCTGTGCGTTTAAAAGCTTGTTTTGCACGCTCACATTTTCATTTTTATGCCACAAATAAGGAAAACTTAGGCTACAAGCATTAAAAAAAAGAGCTAAAAAAAGCGCACATAAAATTTGAAAAAAATGCCTTTTAAAAAACAAATTCTAAGTCCTTGCAAAAAATTTAAGAAAAATAAAGCCAAAAATGCCCGAACAAAGCGAAGCTAATAAAATCGCAAAATTATCCGCATAATTAAAAATATCGCTCACTTCATAAGCCAGTCCGTCGATAAACAAACTCATCGTAAAGCCAATGCCTGTGAGTATGCAAACGCCATAAAGCTGCTTGAAATTCGCTCCACTTGGCAATCTTGTGAGATTAAACTTAATGCTCAAATAGCTAAATAAAAACACGCCCACTTGTTTGCCGATAAATAGCCCTAAAAAAATGCCAAGGCTTACGCCTGAAAAAAGAGCGCTTAAATCAATCTTTGATAAATTTACCCCAGCATTTGCAAAGGCAAAAAGGGGCAAAATCACAAAGCTCAGCCAAAATTTCAAACTCTCATAAATTTCTTCTAAAAAAGGCTGCCCACTTTTATCATAAAGGGGGATAAAAAAGGCTGTGATAAGTCCTGCTAAGGTCGCATGCACGCCACTTTTAAGCACGCTCACCCACAAAATGAGCGAGCAAATAAAATAAAAAGACTTCCTTGAAACCTTAAAGAAATTCAGCATAAAAAGCACAGCAATAACGAGCGCAGCGATGATAAGCGCAGCTAAAGAAAGCTTGCCGGTGTAAAATACAGCAATGATTAAAATCGCGCCCACATCATCAAAAATGGCTAAAGAAAGCAAGAAAATCTTTAAACTTGATGGTAAATGCTTGCCACACATCATCAAAATGGCAAGAGCAAACGCTGTATCCGTAGCTGTAGGTATCGCCCAGCCTTTAAGCGTGTAGGCGTCGTTAAAATTAATGAGTGCAAAAATCAAAGCCGGCACGATAATGCCACCAAGTGCTGCAAATAGCGGTAAAATAATATTTTTAGGCTCTTTAAACTCGCCTTGTGTGAATTCTTTTTTAAGCTCAAGCCCAATGGCAAAGAAAAAAATCGCAATCAGCCCGTCATTAATCCACAACAAAAAAGGCTTTAAAAGCGTGAAATCACCAATCACAAGCCCCACATCTAAGTTTAAAAAGCTTCGATAAACTCCACTTAAAATTCCATTTTCAACCCACAGTGCCAAAAGGGTCGCAAAAATGAGTAAAACGCCTGAAAATGCGTCGTTTTTAACAAAACTCTTAAGTCTTTGAAGCATTTTCGCTCCTAGAAACAAGCTTTAGATACACAAAGGCTACAATGGCACTCGTAAAACTCGCCAGCAAAATGGCTAATTTATCCGCATGCTCAAAAGCATTCACATTTTCAGCATAAGCCAGCCCATCAATAAACAAACTCATCGTAAAGCCTATGCCAGCAAGGATACAAATGCCATAAAACTGCTTGTAAGTCGTGCCATTTGGCAAACTGGCCAGCTTAAAATGAATGCTCAAATATGAAAATAAAAACACGCCAACTTGCTTGCCGATAAATAATCCTAAGAAAATGCCAAGGCTCACACCTGAAAAAAGCATCGCAGGCTCTAAGTCCCTTAAATCCACGCCCGCATTCACAAAGGCAAAAAGCGGCAAGATGAAATAAATCACATAAGGATTTAAATCCTTGTAAATTTTTTTCAAAAACTCGCCCCCATCACGTGTTTCAAGCGGGATAAAAATCGCTGTGATAACACCGGCTAAAGTCGCATGCACGCCGCTTTCAAGCATACTCAGCCACAACACAAAAGCCACAATCAAATAAATCGCAAGGCGGCTGATTTTAAGCAAGTTCAAAACCCAAAGCACCATCATGCAAAACACGCAGCTTAAAAGCGCTAGAAGTGATAATTTGCTCGTGTAAAAAAGCGCGATAATGACAATAGCACCAAAATCATCAAAAATAGCCAAAGAAAGCAAGAAAAGCTTGAGGCTTGAGGGGATTTTATTTCCCAAAAGCATTAAAACACCGACCGCAAAGGCGATATCCGTAGCCGTAGGTATCGCCCAGCCGCGCATCGCAAAGTCGTGATTAAAATTAATCAGGCTAAAAATGAGAGCTGGCACGAGCATGCCCCCAAGTGCGCCAAATATCGGCAAAGTCACAGCGCGCAGGCTCTTAAGCTGTCCGCGTAAAATTTCATACTTCAGCTCAAGCCCTATACAAAAGAAAAATATCGTAATCAGCCCATCATTTATCCAGTGTAAAAGGCTTTTTGAAAGCCTGAAATCATTAACCTCAAGTGTGATTTTCGTGTATAAAAAATTCTCATAAACCCCACTAAAACTCGCCGAGTTTTGACAAAGCAGGGCTAAAAGCGTGAAAAATATCAGCAAAATCCCCGGGAAAGACTCGCTTTTAATGATTTTTTTAAAATGAAACATCTTTGGCTTTCTATAGAAATTTAAATTACATTTTATCAAAATTTAAGTTAAAAATCCATAGCAAAGAGCCGAAATTTCAATAAAAAGCAAAGTTAAAGCAAATTTGTGGCACAATGTGAATAAAATTTTAAAATAATTTTCAAGGATTTTTTATGCAAGTGACTTTACTTTCTCACACGGCTTTAAATGTATGCTCTCACGCCATTCGCACCTGCTGGCAGAGCTTTGAAAAGGGCGATAATGGCGGGGCGATTGATTGCGAGCTGATCGATAGAGTGGGTAATAAATTCAAACACGCTTCAACTTTGGAGCATTTAAATTATACTTTTTACATTCAAGGCATTTCACGCGCGCTTTTACAAGAACTTGCCCGCCACCGCCACGCAAGCCTGAGCGTTAAAAGCACGCGTTATACTTTAAAAGAGCTTCGAAACGAGGCGGAATTTAAGGAGTTTGAGTTTAAAAGAGCAAGCAAATATATCGTGCTCACAGGCAATGAAAAAATCGATAATGCAAGCATTAAAGCGCTTGAAAACTTGCGCTTAATTTTACAAGAGAGTATCAGCCTTGACATTGCTAAATACTGCCTTGTAGAAAGCTATAAAACCGAGCTTACATGGACGATTAACGCGCGTTCTTTGCAAAATTTCTTATCGCTTAGAAGCTCAAAATCTGCTTTGTGGGAGATAAGAAAGCTCGCTCAAACAGTGTTTCACGCCTTGCCTAAGGAGCACAAGTTCATTTTTGAAGAGAGCGTGAATTTGGAAAATTAAAATTTTAAGCTTAAAATTTTTTAAGTAGGCAAAAGTCTTAATTTATCCATTTATTAGTCCTTTTATTTTCTTTAAACTCTCTCTCCAGCTTTTTAGCCGTGAAGTAAAATTTCAAAAGCCCAAGCTTATACCAAGTT
>CAKVAF010000004.1 GCA_934718785.1 uncultured Campylobacter sp.
ACTTCATTCAAGAACTCATCAAAAGCGAAGACAAGAAAAAGCCCTTTAGCGATGAAAAACTACTCAGCCTTGCTTCAAAGAAATTTAGCTCTATAAATATAGGGCGGCGCACCATAGCAAAATACCGCATCCAGCTAGGTATAGCAAGCTCCACAGATAGGAAAAAAATTTATGAACTTCAATGATTTATTTGATGATTTTTCTTATAAACAGAGCCTAGAACAAGGCTTAATCACAGCAGGAAAGGGCGAATTTGACTTTTTAGGACAAAGATTTTTTTATGCTTTTAAAAAAGTGCGTTTTTTAAGACTAAAAATAGATAAAGACGGACTTTCAAGGCTTTCTATACCGCTTTTTTATAAAGAAAAAGAGGTGCTTGAGTTTTTAAGAAAAAATGAAGAATGGATAAACTTAAAAATTTCAAACATAAAAAAACTTAAAGAAAGCAAGAAAAAAGATGAAATTTTATTTTTAGGTAAGATTTATAAATGTAAATTTGAGCCTTTTATCTCAAAAACGCAGTTTAAAAACAAGGTTTTGCTTGTTAAAGATGAGCAAGATTTAGAGCTTTTTTTACGCAAAAATGCTAGGATAATTTTTTTATTTTATCTTAAAAAATGGCAAAAGCATTTTGAAAAAAAGGTGCGTAGAATAAGCATTAAAAAAATGAACACGCGCTGGGGTTCTTGCAATCACAACAAGGCTTATATAAATTTAAATTTAAATTTAATGCAAAAGCCTTTAAAGGCCATTGAATACGTCATTTTACACGAGCTTACTCACTTAATTCATCCTCATCATCAAGCAAGCTTTTATGAGCATTTAAAAAGCTTGATGAGTGATTATAAAAAAAGAGAGCTTGAGTATTTTAAAAATAGCGCGCTTGATTAAAGGGGGAAAAATGATTTTAAAATTTGAGTTTTTTTATAGTAGCGATAATGATTTTTTCGAGTATTTGCTACATTTTTATGCGCAAAATTTTTTCTATCATTTAGAAAAAAAAGAAGAAAAAATTGACTTTTATTTAAAAGGAGAAGAAAATGAAATGCTTGAGTTTTGCGAGCTTTTAAATAACTTGCCAAGTTCTGTTTTTTTAAGAAATTTCAATGTCAGCGCTGAAAATAATTTAGACTTTGAAAAAAGCATTTTCAAGCCCTCAAATTATGTTAAAAAGGACTTTTTAACAAGGCTTAATGCTAATTTTTATTTAGAAAAAAATGACTTTGCTTTAAATGAATGGAATGAGTTTGTAAATGATGAGCTTTCATTTGATGATAAAACTTATTTAAAAATAAGCCCTGAAAATGCCCCAAATTTAATGCAAGAAGCTTTATTAAAGCTAGAAAAAAACGAGAGCATTTATATTAAAAATCACTTAGGAAATTATGAGCTTTTTTTATTTGACGCTGAGCTTAGGGCTGATTTTTTAATGCCTTGTGATATAAAGGCTATTTCATCAGCCTTTGTTTGCAATGATGAGCAATTAAAGCTTTTAGCAAGCCTTGAAAAGCCTCTTTTAAGCCTTAGAATGAGTGCTGTTTTTAGGCAAAATCACGGACTAAAAACAAAGGAATTTAAGCTAAAACTTGCAAATAATATCTTTTTATTTGCCCTTACAAACGCACTTTTTAATAAAAATCATAAATTTTTAAGCTTTAAAAAAATAAGGCATTTTGAGGATGATTTTGAGCTTTTTGAGCTTGAAAAAAAACTCGTGATTTTGCGTGGCTTTGACTTTATAAATCAAAAAGCAAAAAAGCTTATTTTTAGCAAAAAAGAGCTAAAAAATTCAAATTTAAAAGAAGAAAATTTAAATGAAAAAAATAATGAAAATTTACAATATTTAAAAAAAGAAGCTAGAAATTTTGCGCGCCTTTCTTATATTGTATCTAAGTCTAAAAAAGACGCCCTTTTTTTAGAGCTTAGCAAGGATTATGAGGACATTTTGCTTTTAAATAAGGAGCTAAATTTACTTAAGCTTTTTCTTCCAAGCTCAGCTACTAAGCTTTATGAGGACATTAAAGCTGATGAGGTAGGCGCTAGGCTTTTAAATAATTTTTCCTTAAATTTCAAGCTTTTAGAGGGTGAGTTTAAACTTAAAAACAATTTTTATTCGCTTTTAGGGCTTGTTGGCAAGATTTTAAATTTAGATTCTGATTTAGAAAATGCGGCAAAAAAGCTTTTGGCAATTAGCGATGAGAGTAAAATGCCACGCGGGGTGAAGATTGATTACCGTTTCAAAGAAAGTGATGATAATGCTTTGAAAGAATTTGATTATACACGCACCATTCGCTCTACAATGAGCTTTTTATTAGCAGGTGTGGATGTAAATAATATAGCTTATGGAGCAGTTGAAAGCCTTGCTTTTTTCTTACGTGATTTTTATGATGATTTAGTGCAGAAAAAACAGGCTCAAAGTGCTATTATAACAGGCTCATTATTTTCTCACAAGTTTTTACTTAAAAATACCTTAAAACATATCAAACACTGCGAGCTAACAGATGTGCCCCTTTACATATAAAATCACCTTAAAAGGTCTAGTTCAAGGCGTTGGAATGCGCCCTTTTATTTATAATTTGGCAAAAAAATTTAGGCTTTTTGGCAAGGTTTATAATGATACTAGCGCAGTTATAATTGTTTTAAATAGCGATAAATCAAGACTTTCAAGCTTTATAAAAGCTTTAAAGGCTGATTTACCCCCACTTTCTAGGCTTGATAGTGTGAAAATTTCTAAGCTTAAATATGAAAATTTCAAAAATTTTTACATAGAAAAATCAAAAAGTGCTCTTAAAACAACGCCTATTTTACCAGACTTTGCTATTTGTGAGCGTTGTAAAAAAGAATTCAACTCGCCTAAAAATGCGCGCTTTAATTATGCTTTCATTACCTGCACGCATTGTGGGGTGCGCTTTTCTATCATTAAAAGCCTGCCTTATGATAGAAAAAACACGACTATGGACGTTTTTAAAATGTGTGCATTTTGCAAAAGCGAGTATGAAGATCCTTTAAATGTGCGTTTTCACGCCCAGCCAATAAGCTGCGTAAAATGCGCTATTAGTGTGTTTTTAAGAAATAATTCAGGCAGGATTTTAGCCAAAAATGATAAGGCTATAAGTGAGCTTGCTCAGGCTTTAAAGAGTGGTAAAATAGTGGCTATAAAAGCAGTTGGGGGCTTTCATCTTTGTTGTGATGCTTTAAATTTAGCTTCTATTAAACGTTTAAGGGAGCTTAAAAATAGGGCTTTAAAGCCCTTTGCTTTGCTTTGTGAAGATGAAGCTATGGCTTTAAACTTAGCTAATATTAGTCAAAAAGAAAGCAAGCTTTTACGCTCAAATATCGCTCCTATCGTTCTTTTAAGAAAGAAAAAAAATATTAAGTTTAAAAAAGCTCTTGATTTAATTGCTCCAAATACTGATAAAATAGGCATTATGCTGGCCAATCAAGGCTTGCAGCTTTTAATTTTTAAGCATTTTAAAAAGCCAATTATTGCTACAAGTGCGAATTTAAAGGGCGAGTGCATTATTTATGATGAAGAAAATTTAAGAAAGAAACTGGGCTTTGTTTATGATTTTTGCCTTGATTTTGATAGAAAAATACAAAATCCAAGCGATGATAGTATAGCTTGTGTGGTGAATAATAAAACTATGTTTTTACGCACTTCAAGAGGGCTCAATCCTTATTTTATCAATCTTTCAAAAGATTTTAAGGACTTAAACGCCCTTGCTTTAGGCAGTGAGCTTAAAAATGAATTTGTGCTTTCTTATGATAAAAAACTCATCATAAGCCCTTATATAGGAGATTTAAAAAGCCTTGATGTAAGAGAGCGTTTTTTCACACTTTTAGCTTTTTTTAAGCAAAATTATGATTTGAGCTTTCAAAATATTCTCATAGATAAACACCCGCATTTTAGCTATACTAAAGAGCTTTTAAATGAGTTTTTAAAAGATGAAAAAGAGCTTAAAGTGCTTAAAATTCAGCATCACTACGCTCATGCTTGTGCTGTTATGTTTGAAAATAAACTTAAAAAAACCTGCCTTGCCTTTTGCTTTGATGGCACGGGTTATGGTGATGATGCTCAAATTTGGGGTGGAGAAGTGCTTTTAGCAAATCTTAAAAACTATGAGAGAATAGGGCATTTTAAGTATTTTAAGCTCGTAAATACAGATATAAAAAATATTAAAAATTTAGCACTTAGCCTTATTTTAAGCTTAAATTTAAAAGAAGAAGCTAAGGAATTTTTAAATAAATTTGAAGAAAAAAATTTAAATAATTTAGAAAAAGTTTTTCATCAAAGTAGGCTTTATACTAGTTCTTTAGGGCGTATTATCGATGCTTTTGCGGCTGTGATTTTTGATTTAAAAGAGCTTGAGTTTGAAGCACAAAGTGGGCTTTTAATGGAAAATTTTTATCAAAAAAATCTTGATTTTTCTTATAAATTTGATTTTATTGAAAATGAAATTTGTGTAAAAGAAGCCTTTAAAGCTGTGCTTAAGGAAAAAGATAAAAAAAGAGCTTGCACGGGCTTTTTAAACGCTTTAGCTGATATAATTATCAAAACGAGTGCATTTTATAAGCAAAAATATCAAAAAGATTTTACTGTTTTACTTTGTGGTGGAGTATTTCAAAATAAGAGCTTGCTAGAAATTTTAGCGCGTAAAAAATTTAAATTCAAGGCTAATTTTAAATTCCCGCCAAATGATAGCTCCATCGCACTTGGGCAAATGGCGCATTTTTTGTATAAAAATGATTTAAGCTTACTAGCTTAAAATACATTAAATTTAGCTTAAAAAGGAGAAAAATGGCTCTTATCGAGCTTATTAAAGCAAATAAAAGCTTTGATGAAAAAATCATCTTAAAAAATGCAAATTTTAGCGCAAATTTAGGCGATAAAATCGCTATCATAGGTAAAAATGGCGAAGGTAAGTCAAGTTTGATGAAGATTTTAATAGGCAAGCTCGCCCTTGATAGTGGCAGAATTAATGTGCAAAATAATATTAAAATTTCTATGCTCAAACAAGAGCCTGATTTTAGCTCAAATTTAAATGTGATAGAAAGCATTAAGCAAGGACTTAGTGAAATTTACAAGGCTTTAAATGAATACGAACTTTATAGTAAAAGGCTAGAAAAAGAGCCTGAAAATAAGCTTATTTTAAAACAAATTGATGAATTAAGCGCCTTTTTAGATGCCAAAGATGCTTGGGATATAGAAGCAAAAATAGAGCGCATTTTGAAAGAATTTGATCTTTTGAAATTTAAAAATAGAAGCCTAAGCACTCTTAGCGGGGGCGAGCTTAGACGCATAGCGCTTTGTCAAATCGTGCTTGAGAGTGCTGATATTATGCTACTTGATGAGCCTAGTAATCACTTAGATGTCTATATGACAAGCTTTTTAGAGGACTTACTAAAATCTAGCAAATCCTGCATTATTTTCATCAGCCACGATAGATATTTTATCGATGAGGTGGCAAGCTCTTGCCTTGAGCTTGAGTGCGGTGAGCTTAAGAATTTTAAGGGAAATTATACAAATTACTTGAGTAAAAAAGCCGAGCTTTTAGCAAGCTTAAATAAATCTTATGAAAGCTTGATTAAAAATTTAAAGGCTGAAGAAGAGTGGCTAAGACGGGGTGTAAAGGCTAGATTAAAACGCAATGAGGGCAGGAAAGAGCGCATTTTAAAAATGCGAGAAGAAGCTAAGAAAAATCCCTCTCAAATCAAAAAATTAAAACTAGAGCTTGAAAGAGCGAGTAAAAATTTCAATCAAAGCGAGGGTAAAAACAGGCAAAAAATGCTTTTTGAACTTCATCAAATCAGCAAAAGTGTGAGTGAAAAGGACTGGCTTGATGAAAATTTAAAATCAAATTTGCCTTTAAATTTTAATGAAAATTTAAGTTTAAATTCAAGCCAAAATTTAAATAAAAATTTAAATCAAAACTCGAATTTAAATATAAATTCAAACAAAAATTTAAAATTAAACGCAAATCAAATTTCAAGTCAAAGATGGCTTTTTAAAAACTTTAGTGTAAGGATAATGCAAAATGAGCGCATAGGCATAGTAGGGGCTAATGGCTGTGGTAAATCTAGCTTTGTAAAAGCCTTATTAGGACTTTTAAAACTTGATAGTGGTAGTATCAAAAAAGCTGAGTTAAATATAGGCTATTTTGAGCAAACGCGCTCTGTGCTAAATACTGATAAAACTTTACTAGAGCTTTTTTGCCCAAATGGTGGCGATACTGTGCAGGTGCGGGGTAAAAATATGCATCTTTATGCTTATCTTAAAAATTTCTTATTTCCTAAGGAATTTTTGCAAAAAAGTGTAAGTGTTTTAAGCGGGGGCGAGAAAAACCGCGTGGCTTTAGCACTTTTATTTACACAAAAATACGATGTGTTAATACTTGATGAGCCTACAAATGACCTTGATATAGCTACTATCAATATACTTGAGGAGTATTTACTAAGTTTTGATGGAGCGATTTTGCTCATCAGCCACGATAGATTTTTCTTAGATAAAATCACTACCAAGCTTTACGCCTTTGAAAACTCCAAAATAGAGATTTATCATACTCCCTACACGCAGTATTTAGAGAATGAAAAAGAAAAAAAAGAATTTGAGCTTTTTACTGAAACTTTGAATGAAAATTTAAAAGAAGATAAAAGCTTTTTAAAAAACAAAACAAAAAACATTAAATTAAGCTATAAAGAAAAAGAAATTTTAGAAAAATATCCTGAAAAAATACAAAATTTAGAGCTTGAGATTAAAAATTTACAACAAAGTTTAAGCGATGAAAAGGCTTATAAAGAGCTTAACACACTTTATAAGAGCTTACAAGAAGCACAAGCAAGGCTTAAAAACCTTGAAAATGAATATTTTGAGGTCTTAGAAAAAAGCGAAACTATGGAATAAAAAATAAAAAATTTCATTTATTGTGCTGCTATATGAAATAAAATTTTAAATTACAAATTAAATTTTATAACTTCAAAGGGTTTTCTTTTTATAAACACCACAACAAACATTAAAAGCATATCAAGCCTCAATTTTACAATAAAATAAATAGATTACAGCATAAATTTATAAGGACAATGCATTGAGTATTTTTTAAATTTTAATTTTTCAAGTCTTTTTAATCAAAACAAGCTATAATAAAGCTTTGATTATGAAATTTTAAATAAAAACGCGAATTTATCGCACATTTTAAGGATAATTATGAAAATAGCAAATTTTGACACGAACGAGCAAGTTTTTATCATCGCAGAACTCTCAGCAAATCATGCAGGTAGCCTAGATACCGCGCTTAAAAGCGTGAGCGCAGCTAAAAAAGCCGGAGCAAACGCCATAAAAATCCAGACTTACACCCCAGATAGTCTCACGCTAGATAGTAGCAAAAGCGATTTCATCATCAAAGGCGGGCTTTGGGATAATCGCAAGCTTTACGAGCTTTATGAAAGTGCCAAAACGCCTTATGAATGGCACGCGCAAATCTTTGAAGCGGCGCAAAATGAAGGGCTGATTTGCTTTTCAAGCCCTTTTTGTAGCGCGGATATAGAGTTTTTAAAACGTTTTGATCCGCCCGCTTATAAAATCGCTTCTTTCGAGGCTAATGATGAAAATTTCATCCGCGAAATTGCTAAGCAGCACAAGCCTACCTTGCTTTCAACGGGCATTGCAAGCCTTGATGAGCTAGGGCGCGCGCGTGAAATTTTTAAGGAAGAAAACAATAAAAATTTGATGTTTTTAAAATGCACATCTGCCTATCCTGCTAGCTTTTCGGATATGAATTTGCAAGCGATTAAAAGCCTGCGCGAGACTTTTGATATTGAAGTGGGTTTAAGTGATCACAGCAGTGGGCATTTAGCGGCTGTGATGGCGGTGGCACTGGGCGCGCGCGTGATTGAAAAGCATTTTATGCTCGATAAAAGCATTCAAAGCGAAGATAGTGCTTTTAGTCTTGATTTTGATGAGTTTAGTGCCCTTTGCAAAGCCGTGCGCGAAGCTGAGAGCGCGCTTGGCGATGGACATTTAAGCCTTGATGAAAAAGCGCTTAAAAACCGCACTTTCGCGCGCAGTTTATATGCAAGCAGCGACATTAAAAAAGGCGAGAAATTCAGCGCACAAAATGTAAAATCCGTGCGCCCAAGCTTTGGACTTCATCCTAAGTTTTACAATGAAATTCTAGGCAAAACCGCCACGCGCGATATAGAATTTGGCGAAGCGTTAAAAATCAATGATTTTGAGTGAGATTTTATATTTTTTAAAATTTAGAATTTAAAATAAATCCCAAAACAGCGGCGCGGGATTTAAAATTTAGAAATTTTTCAAGCAAAAATGGCTTCTACAAGCTCATCGATGAAAATTTGAGCGTTAAACTCAAGCAAATCATTTTCGCCCTCGCCAACGCCTATGTAAAGTATAGGCAGCTCAAGCTCGCACGCCACGCCAAAAAGAGCGCCCCCACGAGCCGTGCCATCAAGCTTTGTGATGATGACGCCATCAAGTTTTACAAGAGCGTTAAATGCTTTTGCCTGCTCTATTGCTGCTTGTGCTTGCGTGCCATCAAGCACAAGCAACTTTTGATGAGGTGCGCCACTCATGGCTTTATCGCTGATGCGAATGATTTTTTCAATCTCGTTTGCTAAGTTTTTTTGATTTTGCAGCCTTCCTGCTGTATCTAAAATTACATTATCAAAACCTTTTGCAAGAGCTTTGCTGATCGTATCAAAAGCACTTGCGGCTGGATCTGCTCCTTGAGCGCTTGCTACGATGTCTATGTCAAGTCTTTTAGCCCACAATTTCAGCTGCTCGATAGCCCCAGCCCTAAAGGTATCACAAGCTCCTAAAATCACTTTTTTGCCCACATTTTTGTATAAATTTGCTAATTTTGCTATGCTTGTAGTTTTGCCCGCTCCATTGACGCCTAAAATGAGCTGAACAAAGGGCTTTGCAAGCTTCATCTCGGGCTTTTCATAGATAAAATAAGCGTTTAAAATGCGCTTTAAATCCTCTTTTTTCACACTCTCGCTAGGCGGTAAATAATAAATTATTTCTTCAACGATTTCATAAGGCACATCGGCTTCTAGGAGCATTTCTTCTAAAATGTCTTTTGAAATTTTTTGCCCCTTTTTTGTCTGACTCATTTGTTTAAAAGTTTTCTCAAAGCCTTTTTTTAAAAAATCAAGCATTGTTGTCCTTATTTTTTAAATTTTAAAACCCGCGCCGCTGTTTTTAAAATTGATTTAAAAATTTAAATTTACAAAATTAATTGATCGCTTTTTGAATGTCAATATCAAGCATTTCTTCAGGGATAAGCCCTAAATATTGATTGATAAAAGCACCATTTGAGCCATAAAGAAGCATTGTAGGTAGGGCATTTACCCCGCCTAAAGCTGTGGCTAGGTCAAAATTACTCTCGCCTATGGCTAAATCATAATTTATCTTATATTTATTGATAAACTCATTCAAAGTGGCTTCATCTTTTTTTTCTAATAAAACGCCAATCACCTTGAAGCTGTCTTTGTATTTATTTTGCAAATTATTTAAATGCGGCACCAAAGCATTACAAGGCACGCACCAAGTCGTGAAAAACACGAAAAGCGTAGCCTTTTGCTCGTTATCAAATTCAAATTTTGCATTATTGATAGTGATAAATAAATCTTCGTTGTCTTTGATTTTTAGATTGACATTTTTAAGTGCGCTTGCACTTAGACTTGGCTCACTTGAAGGGGTGCTTGATGGCTGTAAGCTCGTTTTCTCGCCACTTTCATCGTTGCTACAAGAAATGAAAAAAATGACAAAAAACATCATCAAAAAAAGCTTTAAAGCCTTAAAAAAACGCATCAATTAACCCTTGAAATCAAATTTAAGCTATAATTTTAACACGAATTTATAAACACAAGAGCAAAAATGACAAAAGAAAATTTTAGAAAAATCAGCAAAAAAAGGCTCAATTTTAATGCTTTGCATGGCTTTAAAAAAGATTTTTTGATTTTTAAAGAAGTTTTTAAAATCATCAAGCTCAAAAAGGCTAAAAAAATTTTACTTTACATCCCCCTTGCTTATGAGCCTAATTTAACGCGCTTTCGCAGAATTTTAAGTAAAAATTGCACGATTTTTGTTCCATTTATGCAAGATGAAAGCTTAAAAATGGTAAAATTGAGACTGCCTTTTGAAAAGAAGGCATTTGGGGTAAGAGAGCCTAGAAATTCTTATTTGAAAGCAGATATTGATCTGGCTGTCGTGCCTGTTGTCGGCGTGGATAAAGAATTAAGGCGCATAGGACATGGAAAAGGCTTTTACGATAGATTTTTTGCAGGAGTTAAAAAGAAAATTTCAATCATCTTCACACAAAGCATTCACGCCTTTTGTGATGAAAAACTCTCGCAAAAACACGACATAAAGGCTGATTTTTATATCACCCCGCATAAAAAATATTATAAAAAAGAGCAAAAAAATGTTTATAGGACTAGCCGTAGTTATCGCCGTTATCATCGGTGCTGGGATAGGATATTTAGTTGCCAAAAAAATCAATGACGCAAATTATGGCATTTTTGTTGAACAAGCAAAAGCCAAAGCAAAAGCCATTGAATACGAGGCTGAACTTGTTTTAAAAGACGCGAAAAACTCTGTTTCAAATGCTGAGTTTGAAGCTAAAAAAAGATTTGAAGACAAAGAAAGGCGCGTGCAAAAGGAGTATTCTTTAAAATTTGATGAGCTCAAAAGCAAGGAAAAAGAGCTAAAACACGAAGAAAACGAGCTTTTTAAAAAGAAAAAAATCGCTCAAGATTTATACGATGAGAGTGTGAATTTAAAGCAAAATTACGAGCAAAAGCTGGATGAAAGTTTGCGTGTTTTAGAGCATTATGCTGGGCTTACGCAAGATGAAGCTAAAGAAATCATCTTAAAAAAAGTCGAAGAAAAATCGCGCGCTGATATCGCTCACATCGTGCGAAAATACGAAGAAGAAGCCAAAACTGAAGCCAAACGCAAAGCAAATTATATCATCGCTCAGGCCACTTCTCGCTTTGCGGGCGAATTTGCAGCCGAGCGCCTTATCAATGTCGTAAATATCAAAAATGATGAGCTTAAAGGGCGCATTATTGGCAAAGAAGGGCGTAATGTCAAAAGCCTTGAAATGACGCTGGGCGTGGATATCATCATTGATGATACGCCGGGTGCGATTATAGTAAGCTGTTTTAATCTTTACCGCCGTGCTATTGCTACGCGCGTGATCGAGCTTTTGGTTGAAGATGGACGCATACAACCTGCGCGCATTGAAGAACTTCACGAAAAGGTTTGCAAGGACTTTGAAAACAGCATTTTAGAAGAAGGACAAACCATCATTATGGATTTAGGGCTTTCAAAAATGCACCCAGAAATTGTCAAACTCATCGGCAAGCTTAAATACCGTGCAAGTTATGGACAAAACGCCCTTGCGCACTCTTTGGAAGTCGCGCACTTAGCAGGCATTATCGCAGCTGAGTGCGGGGGTGATGAGCTTGTAGCGAGAAGAGCTGGGCTTTTGCACGATATAGGAAAGGCACTAACGCATGATTTTGAAGGCTCGCATGTGGATTTGGGTGGCGAACTTTGCAAAAGATATAAAGAACATCCCGCAGTGATTAACGCTATTTACGCACACCACGGACACGAAGAAGCCTTAAGCGTTGAAGCAGCAGCAGTTTGCACAGCAGATACCTTAAGCGCGGCTCGCCCAGGTGCAAGACGCGAGGTGCTAGAAGCCTTTTTAAAACGCGTGAGCGAGATTGAAAATATCGCCAAAAGCAAAGAAGGCATTAAAAACGCTTATGCAATCAATTCTGGCAGAGAAATTAGAGTTATCGCTAATGCAAAGCTGATTAATGACGATGAGGCGGTGCTTTTGGCTAAAGAAATTGCCGAGGAAATTCAAGAAAAGGTGCAATATCCGGGCGAAATAAAGGTGAATGTGATACGCGAGCTTAGGGCGGTGGATTATGCGAAATGATTTGCTTTAAAGTGGCTTGATTTTAAAGGCTCGTCTTTTTGGCGTCTTTGTGAGAGTTCACATTTTTTGCACTGCGGCAGGTTTTTTACCTAGCCTTGCTTAAAAATGCTTCACAACTCACAAATTCACTCAAAAATACTTCGCCTTTGGATACGTAAAGGAAATTTAAAACCCACGCCTTAGGGTGTGCAAAGGAAATTTAAACCTACTTTTGATAGTCTGAAATTTAAATTTGGTGTTTTACTCCGTCATTGCCACGAATTTGCGAAGCAAATTCGTGGCAATCTATAAATTTTTATTTCGCTTAATGACTATGAATTGCCACATAGACTTTGTCAGCTTGCAATGACGAAATACTAAATTTAAATTTGAAAAATAAATTTAGATAAAATTATATGGAAAATAAATTTATATAATTTTAAATAAAGGCGCAGGATTTTAAAATTTAATCTTACTCGCCTAACATTGTAAATTTATAATAATTATAAAGGCTTGAAAGGTTAAAAGAAAGGCAAAACAATGCAAGAAACTATTGATACTTTGATAAAATATGGCTACATTATACTTTTTTTATACTCACTAGGTGGGGGTATGGTGGCGATTTTAGCCGCTGGAGTGCTAAGTAGTAGTGGCAAGCTTGATTTAGCCCTTTGCATAAGCCTTGCCTTTGTGGCAAATGTGCTGGGTTCGACTTTGCTTTTTATTTTGGGTAAATATTTTAAAAAAGATTTAAAGATATTTTTAAAAAAGCATTCAAGAAAATTCGCTCTAGCAAGGCTTAAAATGGCACAATATGGCTCATTTTTGATTTTTTTACAAAAGTTCATTTACGGACTAAAAACCTTTATCCCTATGGCTGCGGGGCTAATGAAGTATAATTTTGCAAAATTTTTCATCATCAACGCCCTTGCAAGTTTAGTTTGGGCTGTGGGCTTTGGATATTTGGGCTTTGCTTTTGGGGCTGTGATTACAAAATTTGTGGATACTTTAGGGGCTTATCCTTACATTATGCCACTTTTTTTACTCGCTCTTGTGGGCGTAATTTATTATTATTTGTCTAAATTTTCTAAAAAAGTTTAAGCTTTGTCTGTATTTCACAAGGCTTTTTTTAAAGAAAATTTAAAAGAAATTCTTCATTTTTTAGCTCAAAAAACGCTTCATTTTTTAAAAAAATTTAAAGAATTTATCTATCTTATCTTAGTTTGCGTGTTGATTTTTGCCTTTAATATAGGGCTTGAGTATAAAGAGTTTTTAATTTTTAAAGAGCAAAAGCATATCAGCATTGAAAGTGCTAAGGTGCTTCAAAGCTACACCAAGACAAGGAAAAGTGGCAAAGATTATCGCGTGCTAAAGCTTGAAACATCTAATTTTAGCTTTTATACGACCACAAAGGCTGAAAATAATTTTTCGCGCTTTGATGAGCTAAGCCTCAAAGCTATCACTTCGGCCGTGAGTTTTAAGGATTTTTTAAGTAAAAGATTTTATATGCCAGCATATGATTTTAAGCTGCTTAGTAAGAATAATTTTAAGCATAAAATCGTGCCTTATTTTTTGAATCAGCACAGCGATGAAAAGCTGCGTGAGTTTTATGGAGCGCTCTTTTTTGCCTTGCCTGTGAGCCTTGAGCTTAGAACGGATGTTAATTTTTATGGTATCGCTCATTTAATCGCCATCAGTGGCTATCATATCGCTTTGATTTTTTCGCTGATTTTTTTCATTTTTGCGCCTATTTATGGCTTTTTCCAAAAGCGTTTTTTTCCTTATAGAAACCTTAAGCTTGATTTAAGTGTGGCCATTTTCATCTTTTTATTTTTTTATGCTTATTTGCTGGGCTTTGTGCCCTCATATGTTCGCTCTTTGATTATGGCGCTTTTTGGCTTTTATTTGCTTGCTAAAAATGTGAAAATCTTAAGTTTTTTAAATTTATTTCTTTGTGTTTTAATCTGTATTGCTCTTTTTCCGCAACTTTTATTTAGCGTGGGCTTTTTATTTTCAGTGATGGGCGTTTATTTTATCTTTTTGTATATTTATCATTTTTCAAAATATTTTAATAATTTTTTGAATGTCATTTTTTTAAACATTTGGACCTTTTTTGCGATGATTGTGCCCGTGCTTTACTTTTTCCCGCTCATTTCTTTTCAGCAAATTTTAGCGATTTTTTTAAGCGTTGTTTTTGTGATTTTTTATCCTTTAAGCCTATTTTTGCACTTTGTAGGCTTTGGTTATTTACTCGATACAGCCTTGCTCGAGTTTTTGGATTTTAAATTTCAAGGCGCTGATTATACTTTGGCTTTGTGGCAGTTTTTAGGCTTTGTCATTTTATCTTTGCTTGCGATGTTTTCAAAGTATCTTGCGCTTTTTGTTGTGCTTTTAAATTTAATCCCTTTCATTTGGCTTTATTTTAAAATTTATTGAATTTTTAAGTTTGTAGATGAAAGATTGATTTGAATGAGAATTTAAATTTATGAGTTTAAGCATTAAAATGGTGTCCCGTGTTGGATTCGAACCAACGGCCCCCTCCTTAAAAGGGAGATGCTCTACCGGCTGAGCTAACGAGACAAATGGCGCAGCGGACGGGGCTCGAACCCGCGACCTCCGCCGTGACAGGGCGGCATTCTAACCAGCTGAACTACCGCTGCGTCCGGAAAACTAAAAACAAAACACAGAGTTTAAATTTTAGAATTCATTTAAAATTAAATTTCTAACATTAAATTTAAAGTTTTAAAACTTTTATCATATTAAAATTTAATAAATTTCTAAGAATTTAAATCTTAAATTGTGTTTTCTATAATCTATTCTCCGTTATCTAAAATGGTGGTCGCTATAAGACTCGAACTTATGACATCCACCTTGTAAGGGTGGCGCTCTACCAACTGAGCTAAGCGACCTTGGCGACCCCTAGAGGATTTGAACCCCTGTTACCAAATAGAGATTTTGGTGTCCTGGACCGCTAGACGAAAGGGTCTAAAGCCCTAAAAAATGGTGTCCCCTGTTGGGATCGAACCAACGGCCACCTGATTAAGAGTCAGATGCTCTACCAGCTGAGCTAAGGAGACAAGTGGCGCAGCGGACGGGGCTCGAACCCGCGACCTCCGCCGTGACAGGGCGGCATTCTAACCAGCTGAACTACCGCTGCGTCCGGAAAACTAAAAACAAAACACAGAGTTTAAATTTTAGAATTCATTTAAAATTAAATTTCTAACATTAAATTTAAAGTTTTAAAACTTTTATCATATTAAAATTTAATAAATTTCTAAGAATTTAAATCTTAAATTGTGTTTTCTATAATCTATTCTCCGTTATCTAAAATGGTGGTCGCTATAAGACTCGAACTTATGACATCCACCTTGTAAGGGTGGCGCTCTACCAACTGAGCTAAGCGACCTTTTTGCAAACAAAATAAATTATAATTATATCATTTTAAGCTTTAATTTAAATAAAATAATCAGGAAAATGTATTAAAAAATTATTGTAATTGTGCAAAAAATATGAAATTGTGATTTTTTACATAAAAATACTTTAAGATAAAAAAACTATGATTTGATCAATTTCTTAAGTCTTTACAATCTTTTCGCGCACATCAAAATAAATTTCACTCTTTGCGATGACTTCGACTTTTCCTTGTGGCAAGCTTTTGCAGATGATGATGGGGCTTAAATTGTAAGCATTGAAAAGCTTTGTGCGAAGCTTGATTTCTCTATCCACGCTCAAAGGCTTTTTTAAAAGCTCTTCAAAACTTTTAAATTTGTGCTTTACAAGGGCATTAAAATACTCAAAATCCCAAAATATCAGCTCATCTTTGCTTAAATTTAAACTCCCACTCAGCTTAGTAGGCTGCGAAAAGCGTGTGTAGGCATTTTTAAAATGCGAATAAAATAAAATATGCGTTTTTATCGCTTCGTTATTCACGCGCACAAGAGCGTTTAAAAGACGATAATTTAGGAATTTCTCGCGCTCTATCTTAAAATGAGCGCCCTTTTTTTCAAGGCGCGTAACCTTTTCATAAAGCTTTATGCGCTCTTCAATGCTAGCGGGCAGGACTTGGCGCGTTATAGGCGAAGAAAGTTCATCAATAAAACTCTTATTTTGCCGCTGTTTTAAAAGCCCGTATAAACACCCACAATAATTTTGATGATAGAGCATATCCTTTTTTGCCAGCTCAAACTGCCTTTGCGTGCCGCCATTTTTGCGAAAATCAGGCGCGATAAACTCGATACCATAAGGCACGCATTCTTTATCAAGGGCGTTTTTAAGCTGTTCTAAATCTTTTTTAGGGCTTGTTAGAAGCGTTGTAGTGAGCTTTTTTTCGCCAAGTTTGAGGGCAAATTCCACGCTTTTTTGCATTCTTTTATCAAAGCAGATTTTACAGCGCGCGCCCTTTTCTGGCTCATCTTCGTAGCCTTTGACCGCGCTAAGCCAGCTTTCAATGTCATACTCGCCTTTAAAAAGCTTGATATTTAGCTTATCACAGCTTCTTTTCACATCCAAAAAGCGCAGTTCATGCTCACTATAAGGATGGATATTAGGATCGTAAAAAAAGCCCACTATGCGCTCATTTGGATAAGCTTTGCGCAATTCTTGTATAAAAAAATGACTATCCACGCTGCAGCAAATATGCACGAGCATTTTAAACCCCTATCAATTTAGCCCCAAGCATTTTCACGCTAAATTCTCTAAAACCTTGTTCGCGTGATCTTTTGCCTTGACATTTTTATAAATGGCAGCGATTTTGCCCGCTTCATCGATCACAAAGGTGCTACGGATGAGCCCCTCATATTCTTTACCATAATTTTTCTTAAGCCCCCAAGCTCCGTATTTTTTCACCACTTCTTTTTCAGGGTCGCTAAGCAGTATGTGCTTGAGCTTAAATTTAGAGATGAATTGATCATGACTTTTCACGCTATCAGGGCTAATGCCAATAATGACAGCATTTTTTTGCTCAAAGTCATTAAAAAGCTCGCTAAACTCGCAAGCTTCGGTGATGCAACCGGGTGTATTATCTTTTGGATAAAAATACAAAATCACCTTTTTACCTGCAAAATCTTTTAAATTTAGCTCGTTGCCATCTTGATTTAAAAGCTTAAAATCAGGGGCTTTGTCGCCTATTTTTAATTCGCTCATTGCTTTTCCTTGAATTTCTTATTTATTGCCTGCTTTTATGGCTTCAACGCTAAGTCCGCCAAAGCCTATATCATAGCTTTCTATGTCTTCAAGCACCACGACAACGCGTTCTTTGTTTTTATTATATTTCGTGCTTAAAAGCGTGGTGATATCGGCGATAAGCTCGGCTTTTTGTTCTTTGCTTAGAGCAGGTTTGGCAAGTTTAATATTTACAAGCGGCATTGTTTCTCCTTTAAATTTTAAAAAATTATACAATTTTTCTTGTTAAAAAATACTAAAGCTTTATCGCTCATTTAAATTTCTAGTTTTTTAAAATTTTAAATGATTTAAATGTTAGGTTTTTGCACTTTGCTATGCTTATGAATTGAAAATTAAATGGTAGCGATTTGTTTTGCCTATAAATCTTTAAATTTTAAGCAAAATCAAAGCTTTAAATTTGCTATAATTAGGCATTTTATTTTCTTAAGGAGTTTTCTTGGACCCCAGCCAGAGTCAAACTATCGCTGCTTCATTTGATGCAGGTTATTCTACTTTGATGATTATCGTCGCTCTTTTTTTTGTTTTTTTAAATGGCTTTTTTGTGTTGTCTGAATTTTCTCTCGTGCGCGTGCGCCGTTCTAAGATCGAAGAATTGATCAAAGAGGGCAAAAAAAACGCCAAGCAAGCTTTAGAGGTCACTTCGCAGCTTGATACTTATTTGAGTGCTTGTCAGCTAGGCATTACGCTGAGTTCTTTGGCTTTGGGCTGGCTTGGAGAGCCTGCTATTGCAAGGCTTTTGACACATTATTTTGAACCCCTTGGAATTTCTGCTACTTTAGCACATACCATCGCTTTCATCATCGCTTTTACACTCATTACGCTTTTGCATGTGGTTTTGGGCGAGCTTGTGCCTAAAAGCATTGCCATTGCTATGGCTGAAAAGACCATTTTAATCGTAGCAAGGCCTATTCATCTTTTTTGGCTCATTTTCTTACCTTTTATCAAAACCTTTGATTTTCTTGCGGCGCGTTCTTTAAAAATGCTAGGCATTAAGCCTGCAAAAGATAGCGAGCTAACTCACAGCGAAGAAGAAATTAAAATCATAGCCAGTGAAAGTCAAAAAGGTGGGGTTTTGGATGAGTTTGAAACTGAGATCATCCGTAATGCTGTGGATTTTTCAGACACTGTAGCTAAAGAAGTGATGAGCCCTAGAAAAGATATGATTTGTTTAAATAAAAACAAAAGCTATGAAGAAAATATGAAAATCGTTTGCGAAAGTAAGCATACGCGCTTTCCTTATATAGACGGCTCAAAGGATAATATTTTGGGTATGATTCATATAAGAGATTTGATGCAAAATGAGCTTGATGCTCATAAAAAAAGCCTTGATGAGTTCGTGCGCCCTATGTTTTTAGTGCCTGAGAGTATTTCTATATCTAAGGTGCTTTTAAGGATGAATAAAGAAAGAAGCCACACAGCCCTAGTCGTCGATGAATACGGCGGCACAGCAGGTATCATCACCATGGAAGACATTATGGAAGAAATCTTTGGCGATATCAAAGACGAACACGATGAAAACGACGAATACTATAAAAAACTTGCTGAAAATATTTACGAGTTTAAAGGGCGCTGCGATATAGCCACGGTTGAAGAGCTTTTAAATATCAATTATGATGAGGATTTAGAGCAAGTTACAATCGGGGGCTATGTGTTTAACTTGCTGGGGCGCTTGCCTGTGGTAGGCGATAGAGCAGAAGACGAGCTTTGCTATTATGAAGTCAAGCAAATGGATGGAAACAGCATCGACAAGGTTAAAGTCGTCAAAAAAGAAATCTAAAATTTAAACAAAAGCCTATTTATCGCGCTAAATAGGCTTTAAAGAGTAGTGCGCATTTTGCAGATGTGAGCATTGCTTTTATTCTTTAATTTAATGAATTAAAATTTTTGGATAATATTTAAAATTTTATTCACTCCAAATAATCTAAAATTTGATTTTTAAAGCGTAAATTTTCAAGTTCGCGTTTTAATTCCTTATTTTCTTCATTTAAAACACTTTCTTGGCTTCTAAGCACTGCGATTTCGCGGCTTAAATAATAAATATTGTTTCTTATGTAAATTTGTGGGATGAAAATAATGCAGGCAAAAAAGATAAATAAAAAGGCGAGTATGAGCTGATTGTAGCTCAAATTTCTATCTGCTTTTAAGTCTTTATCAAAGCCTTGGAGCAAATTTTGCTTTTCTTCACCGTCTTTTTGTGTGCTTTCTTGAGAATTTAAAGGGTTTTTTTCTTGCGCGCTTAAAGGAGTTTGTGCGCTCTTTTGACTTTCTTTTATGCGCTCTTTTAAAGGATCGTTTTTAGTTAAATTATCCTTAAAATCTTTTTTCAAATTTTCTTTTAAAGGCTCATTTTTAGGAGCTTGCGAAGTTTTTAAATTTTCTTTAGTTTTTAAGCTTTGTGGAGTAGAAGCTGTATTTTGCGAATTTTTAGTTGTTTGCTCTAATTTAGAATAAGCATTTTGCGCCCTGTTTTGTGGTGCAGTTTGAGCTTTATTGGGTACAAGCTTTTGTGAATGTAATGTGCTTTTTGAGCTAGACTTTAAAGTTTCTTTAGCATTTATAGAAGTGGTTTTATCAGTGTTTAGGGCGAGTTTTTTCTCTAAGCTTTTTTCATTTTTATTTTTTTTGCGTTTAGAAAAAAGTCTTTGTAAAAAGTTTTTTTTATCTTCTAATTTGACATTGATTAAGTCTTCTTTAAGATAAATATTGCCCTTGGTTTTAGGCTCATCTTCTTCTAGCTTTAAAAGGCGCGGTCTTTTGTCCTTTTTGACGCGTCTTTTTAAGATATCTTCATTTTCATCAAAGACTTGTGGGATTTTGCCATTTTTTACTGCCCTTGAGTAGCGCAGCATTTTTTCTCTAATGTCTTGTCTTTCTTTTAAAAAATCTTCATCAAGCATTACTTAATCCAACTTAAACACACGTAGTTTAGCACTTGAGCTTCTAGGATTGTTTTTAAGTTCCGCTATACTTGCTGTTAAAGGTTTTTTAGTGATGATAGAGCCAAGCTTTGAAGTCTTAGCGCATTTACATCTTTCTTCGCACAGACAATTTTTACTCCATTTTTTAAAAGCATTTTTAATCAAAATATCCTCTAAAGAATGAAAAGAAATGATAGCCAAAGTGCAATTTCTAAGCTTTTTAGCCCTTGCTAAACTTTCAATATCACTTAAAAACTCACTTAAAGCCTCAAGCTCACGGTTTACTTCAATGCGCAAAGCCTGAAATACAAGGGTTGCATTTGAAACTCTTCGCCCTCTTACAAAGCCATCTACAATTTGAGCGAACTCTTTAGCGCTTTCAATAGGCTTTTTTGTGCGCTGTGTAATGATTTTTTGAGCTAAGCTTTCAGCGTTTTTAAGCCCTGCAAAGTCTTTAAAAATTTGTGAAAGCCTAGCTAAATCATACTCATTAACCACTTCAAAAGCACTCAAATTAGAGCTTTTATCCATTCTCATATCTAAAAAATTTGATTTTTTAGAAAAGCCTCTCTCATCGCTATCAAGCTGCCACGATGAAAGACCTATATCAGCGAGCACGCCGCGCACTTTTAAAAGCTCATTTTCACTTAAGAGCTTAAAAATTTGTCTAAAATCACTCTTAAAAAAACTCACCCGATCTTTAAAATCTTGCAAACGCCTTTTAGCAAAGCTTAAAGCCTCATCATCTTTATCACAAGCAATGATTTTAAGCTCTTTATGCTCATTTAATAAAAGCTCACTGTGTCCGCCAAAGCCTAAGGTCGCATCGATTAAAAACCCATCATTAAGATCTTTAAAAGCTTCTTTGACTTCGTTAGGCAAAACGCTAATGTGTGGAATTTGCAAAAATGAGCCCTTGTAATGAAATTTAAAATGAAATAATAGCAAAACAAGCTTTAAAAAATGCAAAAATTTTGAATTTTTGCTTAAAATTTATTAAATTTAAACTTTAATTAATCACTTTTATTATAAAATCCTTGATTAAATTTGCTTGAAATATTTAGGAATTTAAATGATTACTTGGATGCAAAGACATAAAAAATGGCTTGTGATTACGATTTGGATTAGCGTGATAGCTTTTGTGGGCGCGGGTTTTGTGGGCTGGGGAAGCTATGATTTAAATCTTAACCGCGCTTCAAGTGTCGCTAAAGTGGGCGATGAAAAAATCAGCTTCACAGAATTTGAAAGAAGATATTCTCAAATTTTTAGTTATTATCAAAATATCAGCAATGGCACACTCACACAAGAGCAAGCCAAGGAGCAAAGGCTCGATGCGATCGCTTTGCAAGGCTTGATAGAAGATAAACTTCTTATTAGTTTTGCTAAAGAGCTTGGCATTGGCGTGAGCGAAGATGAAATTCTTAACGCGCTCATTTCAAATACGAATTTTTGGGATTTAAACGGCACTTTCAATAAAGAAATTTATTATGAAGTTTTAAGACAAAACGATCTTAAAAGCGCAGAATATGAAAAAATGCTAAGCGATGGTATTTTGCTTAGGAAAATCAGCGTGTTTTTTGATTTAGGCGCGAAGCAAAATGAGATCGAAATGCTGGCTTCAAATCTTTACATGCAAGATAATTTAGAAATTAGCGTTTTTAAGGCGCAAGATACAAATAAAAGTATCGATGAAGCGCTTTTAAAGCAAATTTATGAAGAAAATAAAGAAGGGCTTAAAACGCAAGCTTATTACACTATTTCAAGCTATTTTCTGCCCGTTGATACGAAAAATTTGGATTTAAACAAACTTCAAGCCTTTTATGAAGAAAATAAGGCAAAATACACAGACTTTGCGGGTAAAATTCTTAATTTTGACGAAGCCAAAGAAAGCGTATCTAGGGATTTTGCTTTAAATGAGCTTAGAAAAAGCGCGAATGAGACTTATTTAAAACTCAATAAAAAAGAACTTGATTTTCAAAAAGAGCAAAATATCACAAATTTAGACATTTATTATCCGCTTGATGAGTTGGCAAAAGCCAAAGCAAGCAGCATTTTAAAGCCTATTGAATTTACAAAAGATAACGAGCTTGGCTTTTTAATCATCCGCCTTGATGTGAATGCACCAGAAAGATTTAAAAGTTTTGAAGAAGCTAGAGCTGAGCTTTTGCCCCTTTATGAAAAGATCAAGCACAGAACTTTCTTACAAGCTCAAGCGAGCAAAAATCTCGCAAATTTTAAGGGTAAAACCACGGGCTTTTTAAACAGAGACAGCGTCAAAGATAGCGCAATTAGCGATGAAGTGATGAATAATGCGGAATTTGCTTATTTTTTACAAAGTGTTTTTAATAGTGATTTAAACAGCTCGGCAGTGATTTTTGATGATAAGGCGATTTTGTATAAAATCAAGGCGCAAAAGCTTGAAAATCCAGCCAAACTAGAGCAATACAAAGAAATTTTGATTAAAGACATTAGAGACTTAAAAAGCGCTGAGCTTCGAAGCGAGCTTTTAAAAGAGCTTGAAAAGCGCTATAAGGTCGAAATTTATTATAAAGGGAACTGACTTGAATATCCTAGGCATAGATCTTGGCACGACTCAAACTTGTGCATTGCTCACTCAAAAGGACGAAGACGGGCTTAAAATCATGGGCTTTGGCAAGGCTAAAACTCAGGGTGTAAAAAAAGGCGCGATTACAAATATAGAACTTGCTTCAAAGTCCATAGAACAAGCCGTTGCAAATGCTGAGATGATGAGCGGGGTGCATTATGATAAGGTCATTGTTTCTATTTCTGGTGCTTATACTAAAAGTGTCGATAGCCTAGGTGTTGTCAATATCCCAAATCAAGAAATAGGCATTAAAGAAATTCACCGCGCACTAAGCACGGCAAAGCACCAAGCAAATGTGCCTACAGGATATGAGATCATTCATGTTTTACCTTATAATTTTAAAGTTAATGATCTTGAGCATATAGAGGATCCTTTAGGAATGAGTGGTAACCGCCTTGAAGTAAGCACTCATATCATCATTTCACAAGAATCACACATTAAGAATTTAAAAAAGGCCATCGAGCTAGCAGATTTGCGCGTGGATAATATAGTGCTTGCAGGCTATGCCTCGGCTATTGCTTGTTTGGATGAGAGTGAAAAAGAGCTTGGCTGCGTTTTGATCGATATGGGCGGAGCCATTTGTGATATCGTCATTCACTCGGGAAATTCCATACGCTATAATGACTGCTTGCCTATAGGCTCGGCAAACATTACAAATGATTTAAGTCTAGCTCTTCACACACCAATGAAAGAAGCAGAAAAAATCAAACTTGCTTATGAAGCGCTTTCAAAACAGCCTGATAAACTCGTGCCAGTGCCTGCCATAGGCGATGAGAAAAAAATCAACGAATGCAAGCTCGAGATCATTTCAAATGTGATTTATGCGCGCGCTGAAGAGACTTTAATGCTCTTAGCAAAGATGATCAGTGAAAATCCTTATATCAATTTAGCCGGTGCTGGAGTCGTGCTTACAGGCGGTATGACAAAGCTTGCAGGGCTTGATGAGCTTGCGAGTGCGATGTTTGATAATCGTTCAGTGAGAATTGCTACGGCTAGAAGAGACGCGATATTTGGCATTGAAGCCTTTAATGACCCTGAGAATTCGTGTGTTATTGGGCTTTGCTTATATGCGGCAGGCTTTTTCACGCCTTATGAGCTGGATTCAAATGAAAAATTAAGATATAAAGGCGAACCCGAGCTTTTTAATAAACCCCTTAAACAAGAAGTGGTTATAATAGAAGAAGAAAGAAATAATGAATTTTTTGATGAAAATAGCAAAGAAAGTGATACAATTATGATTAAAGAACAACTGGAGCTTGGCACTCAAAAAATTAAAAAAGAAGGGCTATTTTCTAGGGCTTGGAACACATTACTTAAACAATTTTAAGAGGAGCAATGATGAGCGAATTCATAGTCGAAGAAGCACAACACTCAAAGGGTGCGAAAATCAAAATCATAGGCTGTGGCGGTGGCGGTGGCAATATGATTAATAGAATGGTCTCCATGGGGCTTGATAATTTGGATTTAATCGTCGCAAACACTGACGCACAGGCTCTTTCTAAATCAGGCGCGAAGACTAAAATTCAGCTTGGCGAAAAGACCACACGCGGACTTGGTGCGGGTGGAGATCCTAGAGTGGGCGCTGAGAGTGCGAATGAGAATTTCGATGAAATCAAAGCGGCTTTAGAGCAAAGTGATATCGTCTTTGTGGCTTCTGGCTTTGGCGGTGGCACAGGCACAGGCGCAACTCCTATTGTCGCGCGCGCGGCTAAAGAAGTGGGCGCTTTGACAGTAAGTGTTGTAACAATGCCCTTTAAATTCGAAGGTCCAAAGAAAAAAACTCTCGCAGAGTCTGGACTTTTAGAGCTTAGAAAAGAAAGTGACTCTATCTTAGTCATACAAAATGAAAAAGTTAAAAATTTAATCGACAAATCTGCAAGCTCAAACGAAGTGTATAGTATGGTGGATGAAGTTTTAGCGCGCGCGGTACGCGGAATGGTGTCCATTTTGCTTGATAATGGCGATATCAATGTCGATTTTGCCGATGTGAGAAACATTATGGGCACAAATAGAGGCTTAGCCCTTATGGGTATGGGTAGTGCAAATGGTCCGGATGCCGCGATGCACGCGCTTGAAAATGCTATTGAAAGCCCACTTTTAGACGGGCTTAATGTCAAGGATGCTAGGGGTGTGATTTTGCATTTTAAACACCACCCTGATTTTCCTTTTATGCAAGTTATGGAAGCGGCTGAAAATTTACAAGAGACTTTAAGCAGTGGTGGCAATGAAATCAGCTTTAAGTATGGTATCAGCTATGATGAGAGTATGGAAAGCGATAAAATCGAAGTTACCATTATCGCCACAGGCTTTGAGTATCAGGATGAAAAAAGCAAAGCCGAGGCTAAAGAAGAAGCCAAACGAAATTCTTATATCTCGCTAGGTCGCACAGGCACTTATAACAACGAAGAATTGATTAATCACCTAGACACACCTGCTTTTTTAAGAAGACAAATGGACTGAGTTTTCACTCCATTTGCCTTAAATGAAGCAAATCTAAAAATATATCTGCTAGTTTTTGATCATTTTCTTCAAGTTTTTTAGCGCTAAAACCTAGAGTAAAGGTGTTTAAACACTGATTTAAATCTTCATATTTTGGGTTAAATCCTTGTAAAATTTCTTTTAAAGCTTTTTCTAAATTCTCTCTTGAATTGATATTAAAACTTTCATTTAAAATTTCTACAAAACTCAAGGCATTACCAAAGCAAAGAATAGGTTTTTTATAAATTGCTGCTTCTATTAAAGATGAGCCACATATTGAAGCAACGGCTTTTGAATTTTTTATCAAATCACTGGAGTTTGTTTGTATATCACATAAAACAACATTTGGCATTTGTGAAATTAAAGCATAATACCTAAAACTTCTATAAGAATCTATATTTGAGAAAAAATAGCTTTCTTTTTCATAAACAAAAAATTGTGCAGGATGTTCTTTAATGTAAATTTTTATATTACTTTTTAGTTTTTGTAGAGTGCTTGCAATCAAATAAATAATGAAAATTTGAGAATTTAATGCACTTCTAGCCATAAAAGAAGCTTCAGGCTCTTGGTGTAATGGATAATATATATAATCTTCATCTAAATTAGGTTTAAGCGAAATTTGTTTATAAAGTTTGGTAAGTTTAGAAATATAAATACTTGAGTTTAAAATTTGATATTTAGCAAGTCTATTTATAGGGTATTTTTTTGCTCTTTTATAAAGAGATTTAGGACTTCTAAAAAATTGAGTCATCGCACTTGCTAGTGTGAAAATTCTATTTTTAAAGAAGTATTTGATAGGATGTTTAAAGCCTATTTTTGAAGGCTTTAGCTTATTAATATATTCTTTAAGATTGATATTTGAAGCTTGAAAATGAGATAATTTTGATAAATTAATAATTGTTCTATTATTATAGTTTAAAATATGATGTATGTTGAAATCTTTAAACCCCGAAGAAAATCCTAATTTATATATAGGCACCTTTTTATATTTTGCTACATCCATCACAACACTATCTTGAATTTCTCCATGTTCTACCTCGCCCACAAAGACCATATCAATTTTAAATTTATTAAAATAATCAAGCCAAAAGGATAGGGCGAGATAATATTTATAAGAAATCACATTAAAATCATAGCTAGCCCTTTGCATATAATGCTCTACTTTAAGTTGCGTGGGTCTAAATTTTTCAATTTCTTCAAAGCTTAAATTATAGTCATTTTGATACATAATATTAAATTGCTCATCAGTACTGGAACGCGATATAAATAAATCGACCAAATTTTTATCCACTTGTTCTTTAAAGGCTAAAAATACACAGACTTTTATATCTTTATCTAGTTTTTTAATATTTTGAAGAAAAGATTTGGAGCAATTAATTAAAATAACATTTTGACTCATTTTGCATTCTCACTTAATAAATTTTAAACAAGAATAGCAAAAAAAAAAAAAAAACACTTAGTTAATGGAAATTTTAAAATTTATAAATTTTTTAAAGATTAACGAGTTTTGAAATTTGATTTCATCATTATGCTTATTTACTCTAGCAAGTCATTCAAGCCCCGCGCAATAATGATAAAATCTTTAAACAAAACACTTTTTAAATTAATTTTGTTCTAAAAATTGTATATAATACTCAAGGCTAGCGATAGGGCTTCCATTATATGCTCTAAAATCACTCAAATAAAAGGGTTTATTTTTTTTTATTGTAATTTACTTTGTAAAGCAAAGTGTTGTGATTTTGCATTTCATCCCTAATCGCTCTTAATAAGGGCAAAGACTTTTTATTTACTCTAAAAATATCAATTTCTGCGCTTGTAAGTCCTAAAGCCCTAAACTCATTAAAAAACCGCTCTAGATTATTTATATAATTTAGCTGTATACGGGGGCTGAGATTTTTTCGAGTTGTTTTAGAAATCGCCCGACTTAAAAACTCCTAAAATTTTCCTTATTTGAATGGCTTTGTAGCTCAAAGTTAAGCGGTGGGGTTAAAGCGTGTGAAGTGTTCATTGTTTGCTCCATTTTTTAATCAATAAAGTAAATTATAGAAAATTTAAAAATATTTCTATAATCTCTTTTTAAACTTATTATAATTTAATGACTTAAGTAAAGTACCTCTAGGAGTTACACACGGTAATGTATGAGTATATACTTTACCATTATACCATATCCAATCACATGCAGGATACTCTGTATCTTCATCTTCTTGGGTATTAGTATCAGATTTACTAATACCCTTACTTACTTTTTACGGCTTCTCCTAGATGATTTACAGAGTCACTTAATATTTCAAGAGTTTTATCTTGATAATGTTCATTGGACTTCTTAAGATACTCAGTAGTATCATCTTGAAGTCTATCAAGCTTTTGCTCTATTCTTTCTAGCCTTGTACTGCAGGCAACTAAACCTAATGCAACAATTGCACTTCCTGTTAATAAGATTACTTTTTTTCATCTTTCATCCTTTCAAAATTTAAATTTAAAACTTATTTTACTATAATAAAAAAAACAAGTATTTTGGTGATAAATTTCAATTTTTTTTAATAAATCTTAGAAATTTTAATTTTTAGGCTGTTTATTTAACAACTTCTTAAAGAAATTTAAATAAAATTATAAAATAGTAGCGCAAGTTTTTTTCAATTTAAGCAAATTTAAACGCGCACAGGATTAAAACTTTTTAGCATTTAAAATTTATCATTACAAATTTAAAAAGGCAAGGCATGAAAAATCATTCTAATAAAAAAAATTCAAAAGACTCAAAGCGTGAAACTAGTGCTACTTATGACTTTGACACCCAGCTAAACCGCTTAAATTCAAACTCTTTAAAATGGCAAAAGGGTGCAAAAATCCTGCCGATGTGGGTTGCTGATATGGACTTTAAAATCGCACCCCAAATTCAAAACGCTATGCAAAAAAAGCTCGAAAAAGGCGTTTTTGGCTATGAAGTGGTGAGCGATGAGTTTTATCAAAGTATTGAAAAATGGTGGCTAGAGTGGCACAAACTTAAACTTGATAGAAAATGGCTCGCCTTTTGCACGGGCGTTGTGCCAGCGATTTCATCGATGGTTCGCCGCCTAACAAGCATTGGCGAGGGCGTGCTGATACAGCCGCCTGTTTATGGTGTTTTTTACAACTGTATCCGTGATAATGGGCGCACAGTCGTTGAAAACGAGCTTGTGTATGAAAATGGTGCTTATAGCATTGATTTTAAGGATCTTGAAGCCAAACTAGCTTCGCCAAATACCACTTTGATGATACTTTGCAATCCCCACAATCCTATTGGCAAGGTGTGGAGCAAAAAAGAGCTTCAAAAAATCGCCGCCTTATGTGAAAAACACGCCGTTTTACTCATCAGCGATGAAATTCATTGCGATATCACAAGCTCGCCCTACACGCCATTTGCGAGTATAAACTCACGCGCAATTACGGCTATATCAGCTTCTAAGGCGTTTAATTTGGCAAGCTTGCACGCTTCTTGCATATTTACAAGCGATGAGCGTTTGCGCGCTAAAATCACGCGTGGATTTAATACCGATGAGATTAAAGAGCCTGCTTCATTTGCGCAAACAGCGACTATCGCGGCATTTAATGAAAGTAAAGATTGGCTAAAGGCTATGAATGCTTATGTCTCGGCAAACAAAGACTACGCCACACGCATTTTAGAAGCAAATTCAGCACTTCGTATCGTGCGAAGCGAGGCTACATATATGCTTTGGATTGATTGCAATGCGCTTTTAAAGGCTAAAAATGAAAATTCAAAAACAGCGGCGCGAAATGTAAAAGGTGCTAAAAATCAAGCTTTGAAAGCAAATTTAAGTTCAATAGATCATTTAAATGCTTGTTCTTTTAATGGTGATGATTTGTGGCAATACCTTTACACACACGCTAAAATCTGGATTTCTAAAGGTTCAAGCTTTGGCGCGGGCGGAGAGAATTTCTTTCGTCTAAATGTCGCCACACCAAGAGCCACACTCGAAGAAGGCTTAAAGCGCCTTATTCAAGGCACAAAGGACTTTTTAGACAAGGTTTGATAAAAACAAGATCAAAAATAAGCGTAACAATACTTGTGAAAAAATAAAATTGTAAAGCAACTTGATAGACAGTAATATTTTTCTTAATAAATTTTATTTACAACACTAAAAATAAAATTTAAAATGAAGCTTTGAAATTTAATTTTAAATTTCAAAGCTTAAAATTTACAGTTCTTCAACCACTTCATCAAAGCTAAAGCGCTGCTTTGGTGGTGTTTTATCGCTTGCTTTTTTGCCAAGTGCCACGATGAGCGTGCTTTGAAGCTTGCTTGTGTTTAAATTTAGATATTTATCCAGCGCATTTTTATCAAAGCCCCCTATAGCACAAGAGCCTATATCTAAAATCTCCGCAGCATAAAGTATGCTTGAAAGTGCGATATAAGCTTGCTCACGTGCATAAGCAAGCTTTTGACTCTCGCTCATACCTTCTAAAAAGGGCTTGTAAGTCTCTAGGCGCATTTTAAGATCGGCTTCGCTCATACCCCTAGCGCGCAGTTTAGCCTCAAAATAGCTGGCAAAATCAAGCCTTGAAGCGATGATGATGAGCGCGCCTGCTGTTTTGACATGGTTTTGATTGTGCGCGATGGTGGCAATTTGCGCCTTTTTTTCTTTATCTTTGACAAGATAAAACTTCCACGGCTCAAGCCCCAGCGAACTAGGACTTAGGCGCGCTGCTTCTAAAATCTCGTGCAAATCGCTATCTTTTAGCGCTTCATCTTTAAATTCGCGGCACGAAAAGCGATTTTTAAAAAGCTCTAAACTCATCGATACTCCACGACTTGATCAAGTCTAAGCCTTTGTTTAGGATACTTTGGCTCAGCTTTTCTATATCCAAGTGCCAAAATCGCCGCTGTTTGAAAAGGATAATTCACACGCAAAAATGCATCGACCTTGTCTTTTTCAAAGCCGCCTATCATACAAGAATCAACGCCCTTAATCATCGCAGCCGTTGTCATTTGCATCATCGCTAAATAGCATTGAAGCTGGGCGTAGTGATAAATTTGCTCCTCATTCATCGCGTCAGTGCCTGCAGTATAGAGCTTTAACACGCGCTCAAAGTTAGCTGCGTCGCTGCGTGGGGCAAAACGCGCGATTTGATCTTGCACGAAAGCGTCACTACTTCTTAGATCAGTCCTTGCTAGGATGATGATATTATTGCTTGCAGTAGCGACATTTTCTTGATTGAAGCAAGCTTTGCTTAAATCTTCATTGTCCTTTTTTTGACTCAAAACGACAAGAACTAGGCGCTAATCTGCCCGCATCAAGGATAAACTCAAGCACATCTCCCGGTATGCTCTCATCTTTAAAAGCCTTGCAAGTAAAGCGTTGGTGTAGGGTTTGCTCAAATGTCATTTTTTACTCCTTCATTTAATTTCTAATCATTCTAGCATAATTTTGTAAATTAAATTTTGATAGTGCTTTTAAATTATAAATTGAAATTTTTAAATTCAAAATTTTTAGAAATTTAAAAAATCAATAAATCCTAAAAACTGCGGCGCTTGTTTTATTGAATGATTGAAATTTGCAAATTTTTGGCTGATTTGTTGAAATTTTTATCAATTTTATCTAAAATCACTTGCTTTAGAATTTCTTTAAATAGCATTTGTGGAATGATTTTTGCTTGTAATTAATCATAACCTAAAGATTAAGATCAAACTCAGCTTAAACAATTGTGAGTTTTTAAAATATGTAAAAATTTGAATAATTTGCAAATTTTTTACAAAAAGCTATTCAGCAAATTTTAAAAACGTCGATATAGAAGCTGAAACATCAAATTTTAAAAAGGATTTTAAAATGGAAGTTAATCTTAATCTAAGCGGTGTGAGAGTGCCTACGCCAAGCGTGGATACAAGGGCAAAGAATGAATCAAACGCCCCACTTAGCAGCACATCAGCAAATTTAAACGCTGATATCAATACACAAAGCCAGGACGGCGAAAGCAAAGCAGCTACAAGTGCAGAGCTTGAAAAGCTGAGCGATAAACTAAATGAACAAATGAAGTCTTTGCAGGCAAGCATTAAATTTGGCTTCAGTAATGAAATCGATGTTTTATACATTAAGGTTATTGATGAAAAAACAGGCGAAGTCATCCGTCAAATCCCAAGCGAAGAGGCGATGAGACTGCAAGAGTATTTTAAAAATGCCGTAGGGTTATTATTTAATAAGGAGAGTTAAAATGGCAGGAAAATTAGGAAGCTTGGGCATTAGCTCAGGGGTTTTGACATCAGAATTGCTCAATAAATTAAAAACAGGCGAAGAAACGGCAATGGTTTCTCCATACACAAAGAAAATCGAGTCTAACACCGCCAAGCAAAAGGCATTGACTGATCTTAAAACAAAGCTTTTGAGCTTTCAAACTCAAGTCAGCTCGCTAGGCGATTCCACTGCTTTTGCTAAAAGAAGCGTTACACCTAGCGTTACAGGCGATAGTGCAGCAGCAAGCCTTAGTGCAAGCAGCGGTGTGAGCGTGCAAAATCTCAATGTCAATGTGACTCAAATTGCTCAAAAAGATGTCTTTCAAAGCAAGGGTTTAAGCAGCGACACAGGCAAGGTGCTTGATGGCTTTACTGGCGATAAGGCTACTTTCACGCTCATGCAAGATGGCAAATCTTATCAAATCATTATTGGTAAAAACGACACTTACACGGACTTGGTCGATAAAATCAATAATGCCACAGATGGCAAAATTCAAGCCAAGCTCATCAACACAGGCGAAGCGAATAACCCTTACCGCTTGACACTTTCAAGTAAAGACACAGGCGATAAAAACGCTATCACTTTTGTTGATGGCACCATAAATACTCAAGGTGTTGTGACAACGGATGCGGGTGCGACAAAATTATTTAATAATTTAGGCTGGACCTTGGATAAAAAAACTGCAGCTACGGCGACAACAGGATTTAAACTTGATGATCCAAAGAACGAGTATCATATCAAGCACTCAAGAAACGCTGAATTTACGCTTGATGGCATTAAAATGGTGCGCCAAAGTAACACGGTTACCGATATCGGCGCAGGGCTTACGCTCACACTCAAGCAAAAAGGCGAGATCAATTTTGATGTCAAGCAAGACACTGAAGCGCTGGCAAAGTCTATGGACGAGCTTACCACAGCTTATAATGACTTAATGACTAGCCTTCAAAGCTATACCAAATACGACACCGATACTAAGGTCGCTGGCGAGCTTCAAGGCATTAGCGAAGTTACAAGCATTCGCACGCAAGTGATTGACTCGCTTTTTCAAACACAATCTATCGAAGGCACAGAAGTGGATAAAAATGGCAACGAGAAAAAAGTCAATGTAATGGTCTCTTTACAGGACTTTGGACTTACTTTAAGCAAATCTGGGACCTTAAGCTTTGATCAAAGTAAATTTAATGAAAAAGTGGGTAAGGATGTGGATTTTGCTGAGAAATTTTTTGCCGGTGTGAATGGCTTTGAAGAGCTTAACTATACCACAAATCGCGTGAACATCAATAATGACATTACTTTTAAAACTGGCGATTTTAAAATCAATTTTAACGGACAAACTTATGATTTAAGCAAAAATCAAGACGGCACAGCTTTCACGCTCACAGGCAAAACCCCTGAAGAGAGAATGCAAAACCTTGTCAAGCATATCAATAGCTTTAGAATCGAAGATTTAGAAGTGAAAATGCAAGAGCTCAACACCACAAATGGTAAAGAATATGTTCTTAATTTTAAAAGCGACAATGGCTCAGCTTTTGAAATCAGCGGCACTGATACACAGCTTAAATTAATGGGGCTTGAAGCAACTAAAATCACGCCACAGCTTGAATCAGGCACCGGTGTGTTCGCGGATTTAAAAAGCATACTTAAGGGTATGACAAGCACGAAATCAGGTAGTGAAGGCAGTCTCACACTGCTTGATAAGCAGCTGACTTCAGACAATAAGTCTTTGACCGATTCAAAAAAAAGCACACAAGAAAGAATCAACGCGCGTTATGATACACAAGCATCAAAATGGGCGCAGTATGAAAAAATCATCAATAAATTGCAACAACAAGGCAATCAAATCGCAAATATGATCAACGCAATGAGCCAAAACAACCGCTAAAGAAAGGTAAAAAATGCAAAATAATCTAGCTTACAATGCTTATTCTGAAAATCAAGTAGGCATAGAATCGCCCGAAAAACTCATAGAAATGCTCTATGAAGGGCTTTTGCGTTTTTGCGCGCGCATTAAAGTGTGCATTCGCAACGAAGATATCGAACAAAGAGTGTATTATGTCAAGCGTGCGACAGCGATTTTTATTGAGCTGATTAATAGCCTTGATTATGAAAAAGGCGGCGATGTGGCGTATTATTTAAGTGGGCTTTATACTAGAGAAATTCAGCTTTTATCTTTGGCGAATTTAAAAAATGACGAAGCCAATGTCGATGAAGTCATCAATGTTGTAAAAGGCTTGCTTGAAGCGTGGCGCGAAGTCAATCAAGGTTTGCTTGAAAAATGAGCGATGAGTTTAAAAAGATGATAAAAAAATTTTTAGCTGATTTTAAACTCGCTCTCATTGAAGAAAATATCGAGCAAATCAATGCTTTACTCAGCCAGCTGGATGGGCTTTTAAAAAAAGATTTAACACTTGATGAGTTAAAACAGCTTCAAGCTCTTATTAATGAAGCCAATAAACTCACTCTAACAAAGAAAAACGAACTCGCTCCAAGTCTTCAAAAACTCAAACTCGCACAAAAATTCTTTTAAATACAAAACAAAAAGCAGATGAGGAAATTTCATAGAAATTAAAATTAAAAAACAGCGGCGCGAATTTTGTAATTAATTTGTCGCTATTGATTTGCGTCTATTCTTTAAGTTTTGAAAAGCTGAGTAAAAGCGCGAAATTAAGGCTCAAATCTTCGTTTTTAGTGATATTTAAAGAAACGATTTTAAAAGCCAAAGTGCTTTTTTCTAAGTCATTTAAAAAGCTAATCCCCGCAAAAAAGGGCGCGGCGAATTTCAAAAAGACTTGATACTGTTGTATATTTTGTGTACTTTTTTCGCCTGATTTGCTTTTTAGCTCTTTGAAAGTGATTTTATATTGCTTAGCGAATTTATAAATTTCATCCAAATACGCTTCATTACCGCGTTTGAAATTTTGCAAAAAATTCTCATTTTGCTTTAGGATTTGCAAATTACTTTGCGCGCCTAAAGATAAAGCACTCTCATCTATGCTTAAGCTTTGTTGGATGTGATTTTTTAAAAAACTCTCACAAAAAGAAGCCAAATAAAGTGCTAAAAATATAGTTATAAGCAGTATTAAAACGCTTAAAAGCGCCTTTTCTCTTAAGCTTAATTGTTCTAAATTTTTCATCATCTTGCCTTTAGAAAAAGAATGAATTGATTATTTTCTTGTTTTTTTTCTTTTAAAAGGAAAAAAACATTACTATAAATGGCGTTTAAAAGCTTATCATTGAGTTCTTTGGTGTAAATTTTAAAAAGCTCATTTTCATACTCTAAGCTTGAAATTTGCACCTTGCTTTGATAAAAAATATCAAAAATACGCCCCAAGCTTTGCACCAATTTATCTTCATTATGAAAGGATTTTAGCTCATTAATGAGTGCGTTTTGCGATGAAATTTTTTCTTCGTTGAGTGAGTTTTTTTCTTCGATTTTGCTTAGATTTAATCTTTTTTGATCCTCGTTTTCAAGCAAAATTTGACTTTCTAATTCTTCGTAAAGTAGGGTGATTTTAAAACAAAATACAAGCAAAAAGCTAGCGATAAAACTTAAAATCAAAAAGCTTTTAAAGCTCATCGTGCGTTTGAAAGTTCTTAGAAAATTCACACTTTTTTCTTTGCGCAAAAGCTCTAAGCTTAAAAGCTTGTTTTTAAGGTTTTTTTCAAAAGCACTTTTTAAGTGATAATTTAAATCAAGTTTTTTAAAAAGTGGGGTTAAATTTTCACTGATGATATAGTCTTTACATTTAAACTTATGTGCAAGTTCTTTGAAATTTAAAAACTCTAAAAGCTCACTAAAATCATCATTTAAAGGCATTAAATGCTTAGAAATATTTTTTGCAAAAAGTAAATTTTCTTTATCAAAAAAGGCTAAAAATGATGAATTTTCATTCATTAAAAACACGCAAAATGAGTTTAAATTTTTATCTATTTTACTTAAATTTCGCCATAAAACAAGCTCGCAAATACTGATTTGCTTACTTGTATCAAGCTTAATAAATTCACTTAAAAAAATATGAGTTTTTGCACCTTGCCTTAAATAAGAAAAAGCATAATCAAAGGAGTTTTCAAGCTCTAAATGCTTGTAAGCTTCATTAAAAAGCTCTTCTTCGCTTTTAAAATCAGTCTCAAGTGCTAAATAAAGACATTCATTAAGACTTATAATTTGAACGCTTTTTTCTTTTTTAAAAAAATTTTTCATTAAATTTACCCTAAAATTGAATATAAGCTTAAAAATCTCTCAAATTGTCTAATTTTCATCATTCAAAAGCCTTTTGAGTAAATTTTCATCCTTTTGCCAGCCTTTTTTAACCTGCACAAAAAGCTTTAGCATGACCTTTTTTTCTGCTAGTTTTTCTATTTTAAAGCGCGCTTTTTGGCCTATTCTTTTTAAAGTAGCTGCGTCTTTTCCTATCAATATAGCCTTGTGCGAGGCTGTGTCTGTGATTAAGATGGTTTCTAAAAAAAGCGTGTTTGGGCTGTCTTTAGCCTTTAAACTTAGCACTTCTACGCAGTAAGGAAGCTCGTCGCTTGTATTTTCAAACACGCTCTCAAGTATAAAATCCTTGTAAATTTCTCTTTCATTTGTAGATGTCAAAAACTCGCTATCATAGTAAAATGGGTGTTCGGGCATAAATTTAGCCACTTCTTCTAAAAGTGCTTTTTTGTAGCTTTTTTGACGGCACGAGTAGGGTAAAAGCGCCTTAAAATGCGCACTAAATTTAGCATATTGGCTTATTTTTTCTAAAACTTGAGAATTTTTGGCTAAATCGACTTTATTTAAGATGAGCAAATGTGGCACTTTAGCATTTAGGCTTAAAAATTCTTCATAATCTTTCGTATCATCAAAAATGCTGGCTACAAAAAGGATTAAATCACAATCTTTTATGGCTTTTAAAGCCGAGTTTATCAGCATTTGATTAAAAAGCTTGTCGCTTTTGTGAAGTCCGGGCGTGTCTGTGATGATGATTTGCGTGTTTTCGTGCATGATAATGGCGTTGATTTTGCGTCTAGTGGCGTTTTGCTTGTGAGAAATGAGAGCGATTTTAGCGTCTAAAAGCGAGTTTATAAGCGAGCTTTTGCCGGCGTTTGTGCGACCTATAAGGCTTACAAAGCCACTTTTCACAAAATCACCTTTAAAATCTCGCTCATTTTAAATCTTATAAAATATATCTTGCTAAGTCTTTGTTTTCCACGATGTCGCCTAGCTTTTCTTGCACCATTTTTTTGCTGACCCTAAATTTCTTACCCGCGTAAGTGTCTGCTTCAAAGCTAATATCCTCAAGCAGCTTTTCTATCACGGTATGAAGCCTTCTAGCGCCTATGTCTTGCATTTCTTCATTTGCCTGTGAAGCGATTTTTGCGATTTCTTTTATCGCTTCATCATCAAAGCTAAGCTCGAGTTTTTCTGTCTTTAAAAGCTCTATGTATTGCTTTAAAAGTGAGTTTTTAGGGCGGGTTAAAATTTCATAAAGCGCCTTATCATCAAGACTGTCAAGCTCAACGCGAAGTGGGAAACGTCCTTGAAGCTCTGGGATTAAATCGCTTGGCTTGCTTAGATGAAAAGCCCCTGCTGCAATGAAAAGGATGTGATCGGTTTTGACATTGCCTATTTTTGTTTGCACGCTGCTTCCCTCGACTATAGGCAGCAAATCACGCTGCACGCCCTCTTTGCTAGGGTCTTGCCTGCTTGAGTTTGCACTAGAAACGGCAACCTTATCAATTTCATCGATAAAGATAATGCCCTCATTTTCCACGCGTTTTAAGGCTTCGTTTTTAATGCTTTCTAAGTCTAAAATTTTCTCGATAGCCTCGCTTTCAAGGGCGTTTTTGGCGTCTTTTATTTTCATTTCTTTTTTGATTTTTTTACTGCCTACGCCTATGACCTTGACGATATCTTGCATAGCATTCATTTCAGGGGGTAAATTTGGATTTGTATCAAACATACTTTGAGAAAGCTCAAGTTCTATCACGCTTTCATCAAGTGCGCCTTTTCTAAGCTTTGCACGCATTTTTTCAAGGCTGTTTTGATACTCTTTTTGCTTTTCTTCGCTCACGCCCTTTGGCAAAGGCGGCAGCAGTTTTTCAAGGATTTTATTTTCTATATATTCATCGATTTTGTCTTGATTTTTTTCTTGTTGTTCTTTTTTTATTAAGCTCATCGCAGCATTTGCTAAGTCTCTTACCATACTTTCAACGTCGCGTCCTACAAAGCCCACTTCTGTGTATTTGCTCGCTTCTACTTTGACAAAAGGAAAGCCCATCATTTTAGCTAAACGGCGTGCGATTTCAGTTTTTCCTACGCCAGTTGAGCCTATCATCAAGATATTTTTAGGCATAATGTCATCTTGTAAATCCTTGCTTAATAGCATTCTGCGGTAGCGATTTCTTAAAGCTATGGCGATGATTTTTTTCGCATTTTGCTGCCCTATGACATAATCATCTAAAAACTCTACAATTTCTTTAGGTGTCAAGTTCATTTTTTCTCATCCTCAATCACATAAGTTTTAATGTTTGTGTTGGTGTAAATGCAAAGCTCGCCGGCGATTTTTAGGCTATCTTTGACGATGATTTCTTCATCTAGCTTAGTGTGCATAGCTAAAGCCCTTGCGGCTGAAAGGGCGAAATTTCCACCGCTCCCTATGGCTGCGATGGCCCCATCCTCAGGCTCTACCACATCGCCTGTTCCTGAGAGTAAAAACAAATGCTCTCTATCAAGCACTAGCATCATCGCTTCAAGCTTTCTTAAGTATTTATCCTTACGCCACTCTTTTGAAAAATCAATCGCAGCCTTAAGCAAATCGCCTTTGGAGCTTGAGAGCAAGCTTTCAAACATATCAAAAAGATTGAAAGCATCGGCTGTGCTGCCTGCAAAACCTGCTAGCACTTTGCCATTATTAAGCTTTCTAATCTTAGTGGCATTGCCCTTTAATACGGTGTTACCAAAGCTTACCTGGCCGTCGCCGCCGATGACGGATTTTTTCTTGCCCTTGTAAGCTAAAATCGTCGTTGCGTGAAACATCATTCCCCCTTTACTTCAAGCTTGAAAACGCCGTGAATAGCATGTCCTAGCTTCACTGAAATTTCATAAGTGCCAGTAGCTTTTATAACGCCTTCATTTTCTATGCTTTTTTTATCAATTTCTATGCCACTTTGTGCTTTTAAAGCACTGGCAATTTCATCTTTGCTTACGCTACCAAAAAGAGAGCCATTTGCGCCAAGTGGCTTTGTGATAGAAATTTGCACCGAATTTAGAGTTTCTTTTAGCTTTTCTAAATTTGCAAGCTCAAAGCGTAAATTCTCAGCTTCTTTTTTCTTATCGCTTTCATATTTTCTTAAAACCTCAGTCGTTGCAGCTTTTGCAAAACCTTTGCCGATTAAGAAATTTTGTCCGTAGCCATCTTTGACTTCCTTGACCTCGCCTGCTTTGCCAAGTCCTTTAACATCTTTGATTAACAATACTTTCATTTTTTATCCTTTTTATTGAGGCTTCTTTTGAGCGCTTTTATTTGAATTTTAACTTTGTTTGAAGTTTTAGCTCAAAATCAAGCTTGATTTAAATTTGCAAACTCATTTGAAACTGTGGCCGTTTTTGCCCGCTATAATGAGCCTTAAGGCATTGAGCTTGATAAAGCCCTCAGCGTCCTTTTGATTATACACTTCATCTTCTTCAAAAGTAGAATAAGCAGCGTTAAACAAGCTATCCTTAGCACTTTCACGCCCAAGCACAGTAACATTGCCCTTGTAAAGCTCAAGACGCACGCGCCCATTGACATGCCTTTGTGATTCATCGATTAAAGCTTGTAGCATAAGCCTTTCAGGCGAAAACCAAAAGCCATTGTAAATCATCGTGGCGTATTTTGGCATAAGCTCATCTTTTAAATGTGCCGCTTCTCTATCTAGCGTTATACTTTCAATAGCTCTGTGAGCCTTAAGCAGTATCGTGCCACCCGGTGTTTCATAGCAGCCCCTGCTTTTCATACCTACAAAGCGGTTTTCTACCAAGTCTAGCCTGCCTATACCATGCTTTGCACCCAGCGCATTAAGCTTAGCTAAAAGTCCTGCGGGGCTTAATTTTTCGCCATTAATGGCCACTAAATCACCCTTTTCAAAGTCAAGCTCGATAATCTCGCTTTCATTAGGCGCTTCTTTTGGCGATTTTGTCCAGCGCCACATATCAGGTTCAGGCGCTTTTGCAGGATCTTCTAAAACAAGTCCTTCATAAGAAATGTGAAGTAAATTCGCATCCATTGAGTAGGGCGATTTGCCCTTTTTTTTAGAAATATCAATGCCGTGCTTTTGCGCATAAGCAAGTAATTTTTCGCGGCTATTTAAGTCCCACTCTCGCCAAGGAGCGATGATTTTAAAATTTGGATTAAAAGCTAAATAGCCAAGCTCAAAGCGCACTTGATCATTTCCCTTGCCAGTAGCACCGTGACTTAGAGCGTCTGCTCCTGTTTGTAGAGCAATTTGCGCCTGAGTTTTAGCAATTAAAGGGCGTGCTATGCTCGTTCCAAGCAAATATTCACCCTCATACAAAGCATTTGCTCGAAACATAGGAAAAACATAATCTCGCACAAACTCATCTTTTAAATCTTTAATGAAAATATTTTCTTCTTTTATGCCAAGGCTTAAAGCCTTTTTACGTGCAGGCTCAAGCTCCTCGCCCTGTCCTATGTCAGCAGTAAAGGTTACAACCTCGCATTTATACTCATCTTGAAGCCATTTTAAAATAATACTTGTATCAAGCCCACCTGAGTAAGCTAAAACGACTTTTTTAACATCTTTTTGCATGAAAAATCCTTAGAAAATTTATAAATTTGTATTATAGCTAAAAATAATTAAGCAAAGGTTTGAAAGTGAAATTTTAAATAAAATGCAAAAAATAATAAAATATTAAAATAAAGCATCATCAAGAGTCATCAATTTAGTTTTAAATTATCACACTAGCTTTAAAAGCTTTATTCAAGCATAGCCTTTGCTTTTTCTAAAAGCTCTTTTGCGCCTTTTGAAATAAACATTTGAGCGAAATTTAAGCCCGCGTTTTGATACTCGTTTTTTTTAATGATTGATTTTTCTTGTAAAATTTCACTCGCATCAGGTAAGCCCAAAATAGCCCTAAGCTCTATATTTTCATCTTTTAAGCTCGCATTTACACCTATAGGCACCCCACAACTGCCCTCTAAAGTGGCGATAAACTGCCTTTCAATATGCGTTTCTATCCTAGCTTTTTCATCATTTAAGCGCTCTAAAAGCTCTAAAAGCTCGTTTTCTTTAATACTCTCAATGCCCAAAGCGCCCTGAGAAGCCGCAGGTATCATCTCATCTAAAGTAAAATCATAAATAAATTTCACTTCTTTATCTAAATTTAGCCGCTCAATGCCAGCGCGCGCTAGAATGATAGCATCAAAGTCACCATTTTTAAGCTTTTGAATGCGCGAATTGACATTGCCACGAAGCGAGATAATCTCTAAATCGCTTCGCATCGCCAAAAGCTGCATTTTACGCCTAAGGCTTGTCGTGCCTACTTTTGCGCCCTTTGGCAAGGCTTTTAAGTCTTTATAATTTTCGCTCAGCAAGCTATCATGAATAGCGTGTCTTTTCATCACAGCAGCCAAAACAAGCCCTTGTGGTAGCTCGCTTGGCATATCTTTTAAACTATGCACGGCTAAATCAGCCCTTCTCTCAAGCATAGCCAGCTCAAGTTCTTTGGTAAAAAGCCCCTTGCCGCCGATTTTGGCCAAAGGCGTTTCAAGCATCACATCGCCTTTAGTTTTAAAACTCTCAAGGCTTATATTTAAGCTAGGATAAAGTTTTAACAAATTTTCTTTTACAAACTCACTTTGCCAAAGAGCGAGCGCGCTTTTTCTCGTGGCTATGATTAAATTTCGCATTTTAATCCTTAATGATTTCTACATCGATGATTTCTTCATCCATGTATTTATTTTTTTGAAAATTTTGAGTGTATTTTTCATTAAAATTTGAATCTTTTTGATAAGTTTCATCAAAAAATTGCTTTTTAAAGTTCTTATTCGTTTCTTTATTTTTCATTCTCATATAAAAGCAAAAAATAAGGATTAAAAGCCCTAGAAAAGAGCTTAAAACCCCTGGTATAATGAGCAAAAAAGCAGCTATAATAAAGCCAAATTGAGCCAGCATTTGCTTAGGGCTTAAAAGCTGAAATTCAAGCATATTTTTCCAAAACACAGCAAGCACCACCACACCTAAAGCAACACTTGCTAAAAGCAAAATCAAAAAATTACCAAAACCAAAGGCAAGAATAAAGGCTAAAGAGATAAAAAACTCACACAAAAAGGCGGGTAGTAGACTTATGCGGTAACTCATCCTAGCCTTTCTTTCAGGCTTTGCGCCAGTTCTTTAGGCTCTTTCAGGCTTAAAAGCTCTTTCTCAAGCCCCGCTCTTTTTACAAGCTCTAGCTCACCTGCTTCAAAACTTTTGCCGATAATGAGCGCATAATTCATCCCCATAAGCTCAAAATCATTCATCTTCACGCCAAAACGCTCATTTCTATCATCCAAAAGCACTTCTATGCCTAAATTTAAAAGCTCTTCATAAAGCGCGTTTGTAAAGTTTAAAGCCTTTTCATCTTTTATATTTGCTAATATTAAAACAAGCTTAAATGGACTTAAAATTTCATTCCACACTATGCCTTTTTCATCAAAACTAGCTTCCACCGCCACAGCTAAAAGCCTGCTTACGCCTATACCATAACAACCCATTAAAAAAGGCTTTGCCTTGCCATTTTCATCCAAAAATGTCGCATTCATAGCAGATGAGTATTTTTGTCCTAGCTTAAAAATGTGTCCTACTTCTATACCTTTGCTGAGCTTCAAAACGCCCCCGCAACAAGGACAGAAGTCATTTTCTTTAACTTCGGCTAAGTCCTTAAATCTTTCTTTATTTAAATTTTTAACTTCAATTCCTACTAAATGATAGTCTTTTTCATTAGCTCCCATTATCATCTGACTTTCGTTTTCAAGTTCTTTATCTATGAAAAAGTCTAAATTTTTTAAATTTACAAAGCCTATGAAGCCAGGCTCAAGACCAGCTTTTATCAGCTCATCTTCGCTAGCTTCTACGAGTTCTAGGGCGTTGCAAGCATTTTTTGCCTTAATTTCTTGTAGCTCATCATCGCCGCGCACGAAAAAAACGACAAGCTTTTCTTTATCTTCATAAATCGCCTTTTTAACAACAGCTTTGATGGTATAAAAAGCATCGATTTTAAAAAACTCCGCCAAATCCTTAATCGTCTTTATGTTTGGCGTGTGAAATTTACTTGCGAAATTTGCCTGCGGTCTTTCTTTATCGCAAGTTCTTTTACTGCGCGTGGCTGCTTCGATATTTGCAGCATAAGAACATTTTGAGCAAAGCAAGATATCATCTTCTCCGTTTTGTGCTAGCACCATAAATTCCTTACTTCCACTGCCCCCAATAGCCCCACTATCAGCCTCCACAGCCCTAAAATCAAACCCAAGCCTTGTAAAAATAGCACTATAAGTATCAAACATCACTTGAAATTCACGCTCTAAATCCACTTCATCAGCGTGGAAGCTGTATCCATCTTTCATCATAAACTCACGGCACCTTAAAAGTCCAAAGCGAGGCCTTGCCTCATCGCGAAATTTAAGCCCGATTTGATAAAGGTGCAGGGGCAGTTGCTTGTAGCTGGTGATTTTATTACGAATGAGTGCTAGCATAGCTTCTTCGTGCGTTGGACCTAGCACGAAGTCATTGTCTTTTCTATCTTTAAAGCGCAAAAGCTCCTTGCCAAAGATATCAAAGCGCCCACTTTCTTGCCAAAGTGCTGCTGGGCTAACAAAGCTCAAATTCACTTCTAAAGCTCCTGCTTTGTTCATTTCTTCACGCACGATTTTTTTTATCTTTTCTAAAACTCTAAGTCCAAGGGGCAAAAAATTATAAAGCCCAGCCCCGATTTGCTCGATAAAGCCCGCACGAAGCAAATAAATATGGCTTGGCAAAGTAGCGTCCTTTGGAGCTTCTTTGCTTGTAGGGGCGTAAAATTTGCTAAATTTCATTGATTTTCCTTAGTTTTGTTCTTTAAATCAAAGGCAAAGCTCAAGGCTTCTGCCATACTTTGACTTTGAATGCTATCATCTAGGCTTTTAAGCCTTTTAAAAGGCGTGTGCAAAAAGGCTTTTAAAACCTGCTCGATGAGCTTTTGCGCTTCTTTTGGGTCGCAGTTTTTAAGGTATTTTTTAGCTAAGGCCTTTTTAAACTCTTCATCTGCAAGCTTTTTAGCCTTTAAGTGTAAAGCCTTAATCACAGGGCTTGGCGTGATTTTTTCATTTTCTTTGACAAAATCACTTGTTGCTTTATTGATGAGTGCGTAAGCAATGCTAGCTTGCTCTTCTCTTAAAGCCAAGTTTTGCTTCACCACAGCTTCTAAATCATCGACTGCAAAGACGGCGTTTTTTTCGCTATTTTCAACATTAATATCGCGTGGCACGGCGATGTCGAAAAAATAGCGCTTAAAAGCGACTTCAGGCAAGTCTTTTTCATCGATGATGAAGCCCGCCGCATTTGTAGCACTAAAAAAAAGCTCGCAAGTTTTTAAATAGCTCTTAAGCGTGCTTAAATCGTGCGCACTTACATTTTTGCCAAGGCTTGTGGCAAGCCCTTTTGCGCGCTCTAACTTTCTATTTAAAAGCACTATTTTAGCGCCATTTGCTAGCAAATGCTTGCACGCTAACTCGCTCATTTGCCCAGCACCAATAACAACGACTTCTCTATCTTTTAAGCTTAAAAGCTCCTTAGCCTTAGAAACAGCCACTGATGAGACAGAAACAGCGTTTTTTGAAATTTGCGTTTCATTGCGAACTTTAGCCGCGCATTTAAAGGCAAAATGCACAGCGCGCGATAAATGAGTGGCACAGAATTTGTGATTTAAAGAAAGCAAAAAGGCATCTTTAAGCTGGCCGGCAATTTGCGTCTCGCCGATTACAAGGCTATCAAGCGAGCTTGCGACTGAAAAAAGATGGTGAATTGCTCCTGCTTCTTCGTAAAAATCAGCCCTTGTACTTAAATCCTGCACTTCAAGCTTGAAAAAGTTTGCTAGATTTTTAATGATTTGGGTGTTAGCCTTATTTAAATCATTCACAAAAGCAAAAATTTCAACTCTATTACAAGTGCTGATAATCAAGGCTTCTGGCGTGTTTTTATCCTTTGTGAGTAAATGCAAAAAATCAAGCTTTTGCGTCTCATTTGAAAAGGCAAATTTTTCCCTTAATGTTAAATCCGTGTTTTTATAACTCCAGCTCACACAAAAATAAGGCATTAAAACTTCCTATCAAGCATAGCTAAAATCACTTCTTCAAGCTCTTTGCTTTTATATTTTTCAACCGCTTTTAAAGCCTTTTGTGCGTAAGTTTTGGCTAAATTTAAACTCTCATCAACAAAGGGCTTGAGCTCTTTTTTAAGCTCATTTTGCGTTTTTGAAACAAGTTCTTTTTTGAAAAGCGTTTTTAATTTTTCTTCATTTTCTTTATTTTTTTGAGCCATTAAAATATAAGGCAGGGTCGTTTTACCCTCCTTAAAATCGCTCATAGCAGGCTTTCCTAGCGTTTTTTCATCGCTTATGATGTCTAAAATATCATCGATGAGCTGAAAGGCTATGCCTAGGCTTTTGCCATATTCTTTAAAATCATTCGTATCAAGTCCTATTAGAAACGCAGAGCAAAATGAGCTGGCTTCAATGAGCGCAGCAGTTTTTAAATAAAGCATTTGCAGGTATTTTTCTTTGTCTAAATTTAAACTCACACTTAAATTTATATCCAGCATTTCGCCCTTTGAAAGATTTAAAACCGCGTTTGAAACGCATTTTATAAGCTCTTTGTCAAAAAAAGAAAGCTCATAAAAGGCTTTGGAGTATAAAATATCGCCCAGCATAATGGCATTTTTTGCGCCAAACTCGGCGTTTATGCTCTTTGCGCCGCGCCTTAGCTTGCTCTCATCAATCACGTCATCGTGCAAAAGGCTTGCTAGATGAATGAGCTCGATGATGGCACAAAGCTTGTGAATTTGCTTCAAAGTGCTTTCACTTGGCACTTTAAGCCTAGCGATATTTAAAATGAGCTTGGAGCGCAGCATTTTGCCCATTTTAATATGAGTGAAAATTTCTTGTGCTGGGCTAAAGTCAAGTTCTTTGATAAAATTTTGAATTTCTTTTTCAATATTTTGCAAATTTTTTCCTTTAAATTCAGCTTAATTTATCGTGCGATTTTGATCAGCGCCCGGATTTTGCGGCACAGCAAAATCAATCATCGGCACGACTTGATTGCTCTTTGGAGGCGGCAGCAACGGGCTTTGATTATTATCTATAAACTTCACTTCCAAGCGACTTTCTTTATCTTCAATATAAATGCGAAATTTAGCTTCTTTGCGCTCAAAGGCTCTAAACTCAAGGATTAAACGCGCTCTATCAATGTGTGGATTTGTAAAATCAGGGATCAAAGTTTGCGTCGCCCAGTTTAAATTGCGCCTTAAAGAAAGCACAAATTGACGCACGAAATTGCGGTATTTAGTGTGAATGATGATTTTATTCGTATCCCACAAAGTCCAGTAAAAATCAAAAGTCTCAGGCGTTGTATCAAAGCCTAGCTCAGTGATTTTTACCCTTGCTTTTTCATCTTTTTTTAAAGAATAATCATAAATATGCTCAAAGCTTGGACCAGCCGCATTTAACAGGCTAAAAGAAAATAAAAATATAAAGAATTTTTTCAAGCTTTTGCCTTTAATTTTTGATTCAATTTTTTCCTTTTTAATTATACAAAATTTTATTTTCTATGAAACTGCGCCGCAGTTTTTAAATTGATTTAAATTTAATTTTAATTTTAGATTACCTTGCAATGACAAAGTAGTCTCATCACTACAAAGCCTTTAGGCTGGTGCAATCCATAATTTAATCACAAAAATAAAGAATGAATTGCCACGAATTTACTTCGTAAATTCTCGCAATGACGGCGGATTTAAATTTTTCTTAAAATTAAAATTATACAAAATTTTTATTTTTTATGAAACCTAGCCGCTGTTTTGATTTTACTTTCAAATTTAATTTTAAATTTAGATTGCTTCGCTACGCTCGCAATGACGCAGTAAAGATACAAATTTTCAAACTCGCTCATTTATCGCCAAAAGCGGGGCCGTCTTTGCCAAAATTCAGCCCTCTTGTCCTAAAATTTGTGCCCCCAACCCTATATAAATATCATTCTTACGCTGAGCTATCAAATCATCATTAAGGCTTTGAAATTCCTTGATTCTTTGCTCATCAACGCCCATTTTTTCTAAAAGCTCAAACATCGCTATATGCTCGCTGATAAAGGCGTCCATAGCCTTTTCAACAGCCCCTGCATTCGCTGTTTTTAAGATGCTTGTAAAGTGCTCCTTAGGCTCTTTGCTAAACATCTCATCAAAAATGTCCATTTCTCGCCCTTTCTTTGAAAAATTCTTCAGCTTTTAAGACAATTAAAATTTAGATTATAAGATTTTATTATTTAAAAGTAAATTAAGAAAGCAAATTTAATGCGAGTTTTTGGCATTTTTGGCTATAATAAGGCTTTTAAATTTTCAAGGACAACTCAAAATAATGAAAAATCAAGTCAAATTTATCCTTTCAAGTTTGTTTTTATTTTTACTCGCACTTTCTTTTTTAGCCCCGTCAAGTTTGGGGGCTTTAAGCTATTATTTAAGCGAATTTAATGCCTTTTTTCTCGGGGATTTTGGACTTTTTTTACCTTTCATTTTACTGCCTTTAAATTTCATCTTTTTTAAAAGAAAATACGATTTAGATTTGATTAAAAAAAGTGAATTTATAGGGCTTTGCTTAGCCTTTTTGTCTTTGATGATTTTATTTGCGATTTTGGGTAAAAATGCAGGCTTTGTGCCTGAAATTTTTTATACAATTTTTGGCGCACTTTTAGGCAGGACGCTTTGTGGGCTTGTATTTTTAGCGCTTTTGCTCTTTTCTTTGGCTTTAATTTTTCCTAAAAGTTTTAAGGCTTTGTTTGGCATTGAGCTTAAGTTTGAAAAGCTTGCGCGCCTTGATGAGCGGCTTAAAAACACGCTTTATGGCTTTTTTGGTCAAAAAAATGAGAATTTAGAAAATGAAACTAAAAGCACTTTGAGCGCGCCAAATTTAGAGCAAAATTTAAAAGAAAATTCACAAAATGAAAGTTTGAAAGATGAAAACAAGCAAGATTTAAAGGAACTTGAAGATGAGAGTTTAAAGTCCTTTGATGAAAGTTTAGAAAATTTAAAAATGCCCTTAGATGAGAGCTTAAAAGAAAATTCAAGCGATGAAATGAGTGAGAATTATTTAATCAAGCCCAATTTAAATGAGCAAGTGAGCAAAAAAGAAGAATTAAAAGAAATTTTAGATGAAAATTTAGAAGAAAAAAACTATATCTCAAGCCTGAATGAGCCTAAAAATAGTAGCTCTTCTTTGCAAAGTTTCATAGAAAGAGCAAGCAAAGAAGCAAATGTGGAGCAAAAGGAAGTATTTATACCCGAGCGTTTTTTAAAGCCCGCTAAAAATAAGGACATTGACTTAGATACAAATTTAGACGAGCCAAGCTTTAAAAGGCAAAATATCAGCTTAGAAGGTGAAAATAAAGAGCTAAGCTTAGAGCAAGAGCCGCTAAAATTCGAAGAAGATTTAAATTTAAAAGAAAATTTAAGCGAAGATACCCCCTTTATCATCACGCAAGTTTCAAGTGATTTGACCAAAAAAGAAGAAATTCAAAACGAGCCAAAACAAAATGATGATAAAGAATTTATGCCCATAGTCAGTGAAGTAGAAAATGAGCCTAAGGACGATGAAAGTGCATTTAAAGAAAGTGAGAAGCTTGATTTAGTGCAAAACAAAGATGAAAAAGAAGAGATTAAAAAAGTGCTAGCTAGCCTGGATGAGCCAGCTTTAAATAATGATTTCAAGCCCTTAAATGATGAGTCTTTGAGTGAAAATTTAAGCCAAAATAAGCAAATTCAAAATGAGAATTTAAATTTGCAAAATGACACACTTAAAACCCCTGTGCTAAAGCCTCAGGTTAAAGTGAGCATTCAAACCAGCTTAAGCTCAAATGAAGCGCTAATGAAGGACATAGAAAAAGGCCAAATTCAAAAGCCTGTGAATTTCACGCTGCCACCGCTTGATTTTTTAGTAAAACCCACGCAAAACATTGCTGAGATTAACGAGCAAGAAATTGATAAAAAAATTTATGATTTGCTAGAAAAACTGCGCCGTTTTAAAATAGGAGGCGACGTTATCAGCACCTACACAGGACCTGTGGTAACGACATTTGAGTTTCGCCCAAGTGCTGATGTTAAAGTAAGCCGTATTTTAAATTTACAAGATGATTTGGCAATGGCGCTAAAGGCTACTTCCATACGCATTCAAGCGCCCATTCCTGGCAAAGATGTCGTAGGCATTGAAGTGCCAAATGAAAGCATACAAACGATTTATCTAAGAGAAATTTTAGAAAGCAAGCTTTTTAAAAGCGCTAAAAGTGAGCTTACTCTGGTACTTGGCAAGGATATCGTGGGAAATGCTTTCATCACGGATTTAAAAAAGCTGCCGCATTTACTCATCGCAGGCACGACAGGAAGCGGAAAAAGCGTTGGCATTAACGCTATGCTTTTAAGTCTTTTATATCGAAACAGCCCGCAAAGCCTGCGTCTCATGATGATAGATCCAAAAATGCTTGAGTTTAGCATTTATAATGAAATCCCGCATTTACTCACCCCTGTGATTACCGATCCTAAAAAAGCGGTCATCGCACTTTCAAATATGGTCGCTGAAATGGAGCGCCGCTATAAACTCATGGCAGATGCAAGGACGAAAAATATAGAAAATTACAATGAAAAGATGAAAGAATTAGGCCAAGAAAGCCTGCCTTATATCGTGGTCATCATCGATGAGTTAGCGGATTTGATGATGACAGCGGGCAAGGATGTCGAATTTTACATAGGAAGACTAGCGCAAATGGCAAGGGCGAGCGGAATTCACTTAATCGTAGCCACGCAACGCCCAAGCGTTGATGTCGTAACGGGGCTTATAAAGGCGAATTTACCAAGCCGCCTTGCGTATAAAGTGGGGCAAAAGATCGATAGTAAGGTGATTTTAGACGCTCAGGGAGCTGAGAGCTTACTTGGGCGAGGAGATTGCTTATTTACTCCGCCAGGAACTAGCAATTTAGTGCGTCTTCACGCTCCTTTTGCAAGCGAGTTTGAAATAGAAAAAATCGTCGAGTTTTTAAAGGCTCAACAAGGCGCAAACTATGATGAGAGCTTTTTAAAAGATGAAAACAGCTCGAAAGAAAGCATCAATTTAGGCGAGTTTAGCGGCGAGCTTGATGAACTTTTTGAGCAAGCTAAGGCTGTGATACTTGAGGATCAAAAAACAAGCATTTCTTATTTGCAAAGAAGGCTTAAAATAGGCTACAACAGGGCTGCAAATATCATCGAGCAGCTTACTCAAAAGGGCTTTTTAAGCGAACCTGATAGCAAGGGGCAAAGAGAGATTTTGTAATAAATTTGCTATTTAGGGCGCGTTTTTTTTGGCGAAAAATGAGCAAGCCTTGAAAAAATCTCAATCGGCAGGTTTCTTGCCTAGCCTCAAAGGGTTTTTCTGCACAACGCCCATTTTTCATCCAAAATACTTTGCCTTGGCGCGTTCATTGCGAGCGTTAGCGTGGCAATCTTAGCGGGGCTTGGTCATCTTGGCTCGTCATTGCTGGGCTTTAAAAAACGCGAAGCAATCCATTCTTTGACTTGGCGAATTTAATTTTTTAAAATTTTAAATTGCCACGACAAAACTTTGTCAAATCTTGTAATGATAAGAATTAAAAAGCTCTTAAACAGTGGCGCGAGTTTTAAAAGAATACGTTAAAATACAAATTTAACATCAAATTTAAAGGAAAATCATGTCAAAAATAGAAAAAATTGCCACATTTTTAAAAGAAAATCCCATTCAAATTTTAAGCACCAGCATTGATAATAAGCCCATTTCAAGGCCCTTAGGAAGTGCGAGTTTGATTGAGGGGAAAATTTATTATTGTATGAATAAAGATAAAAAAATGTTTGATGAATTAAATCAAAATCCTTATGTGTGCGTGTGCGTTTGCGCGCCTGATTACTCATGGCTGCGCCTTTTTGCTAAGGCTTGTTTTGATGAGAACTTAAGCGTAAAGCAAGAATTTATCAATCTTAAAAAAACGCGCTTTGAAAACGCAAGCGATGAGCGCTTTAAAGTCTTTTATCTAAGCCATGTCAAAGCAGAAATTCACAAAGGCTTAGAAGTTGAAATCATTGAAATTTAAAGCTTTTAAAATTACAAAATAATATTAAGAGTTTTTAATTGCTCGAAAATTTTTATAAAGAAATAAAATCATTTCAACGCGAGTGCTTTTTTGGTGTATTTGATGCCTAGTTCAAAGGCTTTATCATTAGCTTCTTTGGTCTTTGCAGGCACCATTTCAAGCATGGTTGCTTTTAAAGGCTCAAGATCAATGCATTTGCTCATAAAGGCTGCGATGGCTAGGGCGATGACTGATTGCGTGGCGACATTGCCCGCTTCATCTTTGGCGATAGTGATGATGGGGATTTGATAAATTTGCCATTTTTCAAAGTCTTCTTTTTTGGGCGTGACCAAATTAGGCTCCACAACGATAATGCCGCCTGTTTTCACACCCTCTTTAAAGGCGTGATAGCCCTTATCTGCGGTTGAGAGCATAAAATCAATCTCGCCCTCCATAGCATAAGGAAATAAAATTTCTTTATCATCGATGATAATATCGACCTTTGTTGGACCGCCTCTAACTTGTGAAGTGTAAGTTGAAATTTTAAAGGCAAAGCGTCCTTGCTTGATCGTCGCATCGGCTAGGATTTCGCCTGCTGTGATGACGCCCTGACCGCCCTCGCCACCAAATCTAAGCTGATATTTCATAAATCCTCCAAATGCACCATTCTTTTTTGCTTGACCGCACGGCGCACTTCTTCATAGGCGTGGCAATACTCAGCGCGCTCCTTGTCCGTATGCAAAATGCCCATAGCAAATTTGTTCTTTTGCTCGCTTTTTTCAAGCTTATCAAATTTATCTTTATCCACGCAAAGGCCCTTAATCCACTCAAGCATTTGCGTGGCTTCGCCCATTTTATTTTTGCGCCCTAAATTGATATGGCAATTTGAAAACACATCCACAAAGCTGTATCCATTGTGCTCCAAGGCTTTTGCGATGATATTTTCAAGCTTTATCGCTTCGATGATATTTGCGCGCGCGACAAAGCTAGCCCCAGCGGCGATTGTGAGTTTGCACGCGTCAAAATTAGGATCGATATTGCCTTGCTGAGCGGTTACGGTGTAAAAGCCTTGCGGGGTCGTGGGCGAAGTTTGCGAATTTGTAAGCCCATAAATAAAATTATTAATTAAAATATGCGTTAGGTCGATGTTTCGGCGACAGCCATGTATGGTGTGATTGCCCCCGATTGCTAGCGTATCGCCATCTCCACTTACCACGATGACTTTTTTGCTAGGATTTGCTAGCTTAATGCCGCTTGCATAAGCAATGGCGCGTCCATGCGTGGTGTGTACGGTGTTGCAATTAACATAAGAGCTCATACGCCCGCTACAGCCTATGCCAGCGACAAGGCAAACATCATCCATTTTCCAGCCCACTTTTTGAATGGCGCGAATAATGGACTTTAGCACCACGCCATCCCCACAGCCCCAACACCACTGCGTAGGCAGTTTATCCACTCTTAGATAATCATCATATTCAAAAGCCATTACAAGCACTGCCTCACTTTCATTATGATTTCACTTGGTGTAAGTGGGCGGCCATTTGCGCGAAGTAAGGTATGTAAGTCGCTTCGTAAGCTTGCGCGCTGTATTTCTTCTAAATATTGCCCCATGTTAAGCTCGCACACGAGCACTTTTTTAAAGTTATTTACAACTTCAGCAATTTTTTTTTCATGCACAGGATAAAGGGTAATGGGCTTGAAAAGTCCTATTTTCACGCCTTGTTCGCGAAGTCTCATAATGGCTTCTTTGGCTGAAAGCGCCACGCTTCCATAGGCGATGATGAGAAACTGGGCATCTTCAAGCATAAACTCTTCAAACAAGCAAATTTCATCCACGCGACTTTTTATCTTGCCAAAAAGGCGCTTGATATTGTAATCCACAATCTCGCCATCTTCAGTAGGAAAGCCTATATCGCCATGATGAAGCCCTGTAATGTGATAGCGATAACCTTCAAAGAAAGGATTTAAAACGGCTGGTTCGTTCATCGCGGCTTTGTAAGGCTTGTAATCTTTTTTATCGCCGCTAAATTTGGCGCGGTTGATGATTTCTAAGTTTTCTGCGTTAGGGATGAGTGCTTTTCCATTCATATGCCCCACGGTTTCATCTAAAAGCAAAAATACTGGAGTCATCAGCTTTTCGGCTAGATTAAAAGCGCGAATGGTTTCGCTATAAGCTTCTTCAAGGCTGCTAGGAGCTAGAGCAATGCTTGCAAAATCTCCATGCGTGGGCGCTTTAGCTTGAAATAAATCGCCTTGTGCCACGCGCGTAGGAAGACCAGTTGAGGGACCCCCACGCATGACATTTGCAATGACGAGTGGAATTTCAGCGATAAAGGCATAGCCGATTTGCTCACTTTTAAGCGAAATTCCAGGGCCACTGCTTGCTGTCATGGCTTTTGCCCCGCTCATGCTCGCACCTATGCTTACGCTAATGCCGCTGATTTCGTCTTCCATTTGTATGAAAGTGCCATCATTTAGGGGCAGCAGTTTTGAAAGGCTGTGCGCGATTTCAGAACTTGGCGTGATAGGATAACCGCCAAAAAATTTACACCCGCACTCAATCGCAGCCCTTGCTATAAGGGTATTTCCCGTTGCTATAATCTCTCTCATTTTGTATCCAATTTTTTATAGTGATTTTCTTTAATCGCCTTTGCGCGCTCTTTGGCTTCTTCGCTTAATTTTGCAAATTTAACATCGCCCCTTTTAGCCACATAAATGGCAAAGTCAGGGCAGTGCAGCTCGCATTCATTACAACCTATGCAAGAGTTTGGATAAACAACTTCTATCATTTGCCCTAAAATCGCGTGTTCATCATCGCGCATGGCCAAAACGCCGGCTGGGCAGTAGCTCACGCAGATATTACAGGCTTTGCAGCGCTTTTCATTGACCCAAACGGGCGCGTTTGTAGGATTTGAAGCGCTCATTTTTCTGCCTTGATATAATTGTATTTAATCAAAGAATTTTCAAGTGCTTTTTGCTCGCTCTCATCTAAATTTAAATGCAAAATTTCAAGCACCCCATCTAAACTAAGACGCGCTAAAACCCCATAAGCCTTATCTTTGACCCTAAATTCGCCATTTAATATCACGCTCATAGCCAAAAACTCGCCCGTGCGAAGGGCTTCAATCATTCTCACACAAGCTGCCGCTGGGGCTAAAAATGCCGAAGTTTTAAGGTGTTTAATCACTTTTGCCCCGCCTGTTTTGACCTCGTTTTCTAGGCATTCAAAGTCATTTTCGTTTAAAATTTTTGTCAGTTTTTGATTTTTATAACTAGAAAGTGATTTTAAAAGCAACATATCATCATTGTGAAAGCCCATAAGTTTGGTGTCTGCGTCAAAGCTGTGGCCTTTAAATTTCTTTGCAAGCTCGTATTTAAAGCGCGCATTATCTAGTGTGCCGGCCATAGCGATGATTTTTTCGCGTTTAAATAAATGGCTTTCAAAAAGTGCGTTGAGTAAAAAATCCACAGGATTTGTAAGGATGATAAATAGGGGATTTTCATTATAGCGCTTGATTTTTTGCGCGCACTCTAGCATGATGGCTTTGTTGATTTTTAAAAGCTCGTCGCGGCTTTGCCCGTCTTTTCTGGCAAGTCCAGCGCAAAATATCACTATATCGCTATTTTCACTATAAGAATATCCTGTGCTACAGGTAAGATTTATGCGTAAATTTAGCGCTGCTATGCTTTGACCCAGTTCTAAATCCCTTGCTATAAGCAAATCTTCATTGATATCGATTAAAACAAGCTCGCTCACGCTTTGCCTTAAAATGAGAGCATAAGCAAGGCTAGCGCCCACATTTCCAGCGCCGATAATTGTGATTTTCATTTTGCCAACTTTCCTAAAATAGCGTTAAAAGTGGCGCTTTCTCGCATGATTTTATTTGCTTTTTCATCATCGAATTTATAATAGCCGCCTAGATCTACGCTGCGCCCTTGCTGGCTTAAAAACTCTTTCATAATCTCATCTTCTTTGCTACTAAGCTCAATTGCGATGTCTTTGAAATTTGCTTGAAGCTCCTTTTCATTGCCTTGTCTGGCAAGCTCGTTTGCCCAAAAGCTAGCTAGATAGTAATGGCTCGTGCGATTATCTGCTTCGCCCACTTTGCGCGATGGGACTTTGTGCTTTTCAAGCCAAGTGGCTATGGCTTCATCAAGGCATTCAGCAAGCACTTTTGCGCGGTAGGATTCATTTTTCTTAGCGTAAAACTCAAGTGCGCCTTGCAGGGCTAAAAACTCGCCCAAACTATCCCAGCGCAAGTGATTTTCTTCGATGAGCTGAGTCACTTGCTTAGGAGCGGACCCGCCAGCTCCTGTTTCAAACATCGCCCCGCCATTTAGCATAGGCACTATAGAGAGCATTTTTGCGCTCGTGCCAAGCTCTAAAATAGGAAATAAATCTGTCAAATAATCTCTTAAAACATTGCCTGTAATGCTGATGGCATCTTTTCCTGCGCGTATAAGCCCAAGGCTTTTTAAGCAGGCTTTTTTATAATCTAGTATTTCAATATTTGCATTTTTTTGTGCGAGCCGCTCTTTGACTAAATTTATCATTATTTTATCACTTGCTCTGTTGCTATCTAGCCAGAAAATAGCCTGCGCACCACTTTCCTTAGCCCTTTGAATGCCTAAATCAATCCAGTTTAAAACCGCGTCAAATTTAGCCTCACACGCTCTAAAAATATCGCCTTTTTCTACGTTTTGTTCGAGTAAAACTTCGCCTTTTTCATCCACAATCTCAAATTTACCTGCTTCTTTTGCGATGAAAGTTTTATCGTGCGAGCCATATTCTTGGGCTTTTTTTGCCATTAGCCCTATGTTTGAAACGCTTCCAAGCGTGCTAGGATCAAGCGCGCCGTTTTTGTGTAAATCTTCAAGCACGGCTTCATAAATGCTGGCATAAGTTTTATCAGGAATGAGCGCGTTTGTATCTTTTAAATCACCTTTTTTATCCCACAGCTTCGCGCCATTTTTAAGCATAGCAGGCATTGAAGCATCGACAATCACATCACTTGGCACATTTAAATTACTGATACCCTTAGCGCTATCAAGCATAGAAAGGGGTGCGGATGTGGCTAGAATTTCATTCATTTTAGCTAAAATTTTATCTTTTTGGCTTGAGTTTTGAATTTTTATCAAAAGCTCGCTTACGCCGTTGTTTGCATTGATATTAAGCCTTGCAAATTCATCTTTAAATTCAGCGAAAAGCTCTTTAAAATAAATCTTTACGCAGTGTCCAAAAATCACTGGATCGCTTACTTTCATCATCGTGGCTTTTAAATGAAGCGATAAAAGCAAATCCTGCTCTTTACAAATTTTAATTTGCTCTTCATAAAAGGTGTCTAAAGCCTTTGCGCTCATAAAAGAACAATCCAAAATTTCGTTTTTTTCTAAGTTTAAATCATCTTTAAGAATGATTTGCTCGCCATTTGCGCCTTTAAAGACAATGCGCGCTTTGCAAGAATTTTGCACTAAAACTGCCTTTTCATTAGCGTAAAAATCGCCCGTACTCATAGAGCTTACGCGTGTTTTAGAATTTTTATCAAAAGGCGTGATTTTGTAAGGATTAGTTTTAGCATATTGCTTCACAGCTGCGCTACAACGACGATCTGAGTTTCCTTGTCTAAGCACAGGATTTACCGCTGAGCCTAGAATTTTTTGATATTTTTTTAAAATTTCTTGTTCTTTTTCATTTTGTGGCACGTCAGGATAATTAGGTAGCGCATAATTCTTGCTTTGAAGCTCTTTTATACAAGCTTTAAGCTGGGGAATGGAAGCTGAAATATTAGGTGTTTTAATGAGCACACAACTTGGCTCATTCACAAGCTTGCTCAAACTTTGTAAATCATCATTGATGCGTTGTTCTGCTTTTAAAAACTCGCCAAAGCTAGCGATAATGCGCCCTGCAAGGCTGATATCAGCTGTTTTTACACGGATATTTGCCTGCTTTAAAAAGGCTTTGACTATGGGTAAAAAAGAGTAAGTCGCTAAGGCTGGGCTTTCATCTGTGAGTGTGTAAGTCATCATCATCCTTAATTTTTAACTAATTATACACAAAAAGCTTAACTTTTGAGAATACTTTTGCATTTTATGCCTGAAAATTTAAATTTTAAGCACTTTTTAAGCTTAAATGCCATTGAGCTTTGCCTAAAAAGTGTTGATTTAAAAAGTTATATAAAATTTTCAATGAAATTTCACTTTGTTTAATTAAACAAATTTGCTGGCAAATCAATAATATTTTTGATTAAATTAAAGGGCAGCTTCAAGGTCTCTTTGGCGATATTGGTGTGGAATTTTGGCTCGCTGATTTTGCCATCTACTTGAATTTGTGTGGAAATGACTCTTTCTTTGCCTAAAATCACTTGATTTAAAATAGGGATATTTGCGATGATATCGGTTGCACTTTTAAGCGTGCGCAGCTCAAGCTCTAAATTTAGGCTATCATTTGCTAAATTTACATTGCCAAGTCCTAATATATCGACACTATCGCCGTGCAGGGTGAGCGCTTCTATATTGATGATTTTATTTTTTTTGTTAAAAATCACCGCGCCTTGCTTGATATTTAAGCCCTTTTCGTTGAAAGTAGGAGACTTAAACATTAAAAGACTTGGGATAGTATCGATAAAAGAGATGAATTGATTGTGAAATTTCAAGTCCTTAAAAAAGGTATTTTCAATGATGATTTGCCCGCTAAACTCATCCGTGCTTTTGCCATTTAAACTCAGGCTAAAATATCCATTAACCACGGCTTCTTTGCCAAAAAATTCATTAATATTTCTATCATTTACATTGTAAATATTTAAAGAAAGCGCGCCAGTATTTTTAATGAGTTCAAATTTAGTTTTCAAACGCGCTGCCTTTGCCTGCATGTTTTTACCCTCTAAAGTAGCATTAAGCTCGTCAAATTTCAAACTTTTATTCATATCTTTTAAAAAAATACCTGAATTTGTGGCTTTGACATTGAATTTCAAATCTGCTAAATCCAAATCTTTGCTCGAGTTTAAATCCTTTAAAACATAGCTTAAATTCTTTACATTCACATTGTAAGTGTTATTATTTTGCGTGATATTGATAAACTCACTTTTGGTCTTTAAGCTTAAATTATTTTTAAATTTCACTAAGGTAAAATCATCATTTTGATAAGGTGTGTCATCGTTTTTGATAAAATCACTTTCAAAAAAAGCATTTTCAACGCTTAAATTAAAGTCCTTTAAATCCTTGCTTGAATAAGAAAAACTGCTCGCACTTTTGAGTTTTAATTTTTGCAAAAGATCTGAGCTTGGCACAAACAAATCAAGCCTAGCACTTTGCACGCTAAAGCCTTGAGAAAGATTGAGTAAGAGCTGATATTTTTTGATATTGATTAAAAAATTATTGGTGTAATCTATGCTAAGTTCGAGTGCTTCTTCATTTAAGTTTAAAATATCTTTTATATTCACATTGAAATTTCGCGCGCTTAAAGCGCCATTTTTTTTCTCTAAATCAAGCGCTCCATTAAGCACGAAGCTTAATTCATCATTTCTTAGGCTCACATTTTCAAAGTCAAGCTTTTTATCATTTAAGATGAGTTTGCCACTTTGAGCGTTAAGCTGGGCTAAGTTTAAAAGTGCATTTTTAAGCTCAAGCTCGCCTGTGTAGGTGTTTGGGATATCTTTGGCAAAAGGCATTTTAAAATTTAAATTCGCACTAAAACTGCCTGAGCTTTGCAAAATGCCAAGATTGATTTTATAATTTTTTAAAATTTCTGCCAAGTCTTGTGTGAGCATTAAATTAGGCGATTTTATTTCAAGTAAAACCCCGCATTTTTTAGGATTTAAAAGATTATAAAATTTCACTTTACTTTGGCTTAAATCAGCTTTTTCAAAGCTTAAATTATCACTTGTAAGCTCAAGCTCGCCTTTGTTTAAAGCGATATTTACGAGACTTGTTTTAATAGGGGTTGCATTTTTAGCCAAAAAGACATTCACATCCTTTGCAATGCCCTTGCCATCAAGGCTTTTAAAAGAAATTTCATTGTTTTTAAGCTCTACTTCGCCTTTGATAAAATCAAGCGCGTAATTTGCCTTTATCTTTTGTGCCAACCATTCATTAAGCTTGGCGTTTAAGCCTTTGTCTGTGACTAGATTTTTAAGGCTATCGTAAAGATTTTTTGTCTCGCTGATGATGATATTTTCAAGGCTGAATTTCAAGCTTTGATTTTGAAAACTTGCGTTAAAATCAAGCTTAGCGCTTTGATTATAAGCCCTGCCTAAAAAGGTGTAAGTGTCGTTTTTAGTGTTGATATTTATAGCGCCTTCAAGGCTTGTGTTGTAATCTTTTAGCAGGATATTTTTGATATTTGCAAGGATATTTTTATCTTCTTTTCTTAAATCAAGTCTTAGAGAAATTTTATCATTATCGACTAAAAATTCGTTGTTTTTAAACAAAATTCGCGCGTTTTGATTTTTAAAATGAAAATTTTTTATATCGATTTCTTCAAAGAAATTATAAGCAAATTCTATCTTCTGCACGATGTCTAAAAGCTCGGCTGAGCTTAGGGTTACATTTTCGTCATTTTGATGAATAATGCTTATTTTTTGTGCTTTTACAATGAGTTTTTTATCTAATTTTATGTATAATTGCTCTAAAGTAAAAAGGCGCGAGTTTAAACTCTCAATACTAAAGCCCATTTTAAGCACGACAAAAAGGATAAAAAAGATGACGAAAACAAAGCCAAGATATATGAATGTTTTTTTCATGCTGGTCCAAATTTTTTTAATTTTTGCTATTGCTTTTTTTTATTATCTCTCGCAGCCTTTTAAGACGCAATCTGTTGTTTTTGTGCCACAAGGAAGTTTGAGTAAAATTATAGCAAATTTTAACAATAAAAATTTACAAATGAGCAAAATCGATGAAATCACCTTAAGACTTTTAGGCTCAGTGCAAGCGGGCTGGATAGATGTCGGCGGTAAGGACTTTAAAGGCAGTTTGACGCGGGGTGATTTTCTAAAAAAGCTCACCACAGCAAAAGCTGCTCTAATCAGCCTTACGCTTATACCGGGCGAGACGACGGCTATATTTTTAAAGCAAGCGACAAAGGATTTAAATTTAGACGAAAACAAGCTTTTTAACGAATATGAAAGGCAAGCGCTTTATTCTGAGGGCATGCTGCTGCCTGAAACTTATAAATTGCCAAAGGGTATCAGCGAAAGCTATCTCATCTCTTTACTTTTAGAGCACGCGCAAAATACTTTTAAACAGCTTTCGATGAAGATTTTTGGAACTTATAATGAAAAAAAATGGTATGAAATCATCATCGCCGCTTCAGTCGTGCAAAAAGAAGCTGCAAACAATGATGAAATGCAAGTTGTCGCAAGTGTGATTTACAACCGCTTGCGTAAATCAATGAAGCTTCAAATGGATGGCACGCTTAATTATGGGCTATATAGCCACACTAAAATCACGCCTGAGCGCATAAGAAACGATGAAAGCCCTTATAATACCTATAAATTCGCAGGACTACCTAAAAATGCGGTGTGTAATGTCTCTTTAGCCGCCATTCAAGCTGTGATTAAAGAAAAAAGATATATTGAAACTTATAATAAAGGCTCGAGTGATTATTTATATTTTATGCGCGATAAAAAAACAGGACTTCATATCTTTACGACAAACATTAACGATCACAACAAAGCCGTCGCCGCACAAAGATAAAGAATAAAATTTTATAAATCAACCGAAGATAAAAAGAGCGATTTAAAATCTAGCAAAAATAAAAAAATTAAAATAGAAATTTTAAAGATAAAAAAACAAAAGACTCTCAGCGCAGCTGCTCGAGTCTTTCTTTTTTTGTGCCAATTTCAGTGATTTGCACGCCAAAGTTTCCATCCACGATAACAACTTCGCCATAAGCTACTTTTTTATCGCCGATTAAAATTTCAAGCGGATCATTTGCCAGCTGATTAAGCTCAACGACTGAGCCTATGTCCATTGTAAGAACATCTTTTAAGAGCATTTTTTTATTACCAATGCGAACGCGCACAGGCAGGCGCACATCCATAATCAAATTGATATTTTTAAGCTCTTCAGCCACAGTGTTAAGCTTTTCTTTCATCTCTTCTTCGCTCAGCTCTACGCCATCTTCATCAAATTCTTTCTTAGCTAAAACGCCGTAAAGTTGCTTATCCATTACCAAAGAAATTTTTTCACTTAAATCTGCGACCTTAACATCGAAAATATAAATTTTGTAAAAGTCTTTAAGGTCTAAATTATCAGGCACAAAATCACAACTTTGAAGCTCAAAGTCCATTTTAGGAATGTCTTTTTGCGCTCCAAGCGTGGTTGAAAAAGTTGAGATGATATTTAAAATGGCTTCTTTAGCAGCATCCATTTCATCACTACTTAAGTTTTCATTGCGTGAAATTTCTTCTTCGCCCATCATCCATTCGCCAATAGCACTCATCAAAACGGCACTGGCTAAGACACCGAATTTTCCGCCACTTGTTACATTAAATCTTGCCACAACTAAAGGCGGTTTCATCGTTTCATTAGCGCTCACATCAAATTCTTGATACTCGCTAAAGCTAGCTTGCTTGCCGGTAAGTCCTTCTATCGTGCTGGCTGCTTCGTTGGTAAAAAATTTCAAAAACTCGTTGATCATATGATTTCTTCCTCTTCTTCCTCGGTATTTTCACTTTCATCATAGACGCTAGCTTTAGCGCGACGCTCTTCTTCGTATTTTTCAAGGATTTTCTTGATCTCATCTTTATCAGTGCGGATAAGCTCGATGATTTTGATCGATTTTCTAAAGCGATGAAGCCCGATTTCTGCCAAAAATACTTCTTTTTTATCAATGCTTACAATAGCCTTATCATCAGCTTCTCGATCAAGACGCAAAATATCGCCTTGCTTGAGCTCTAAAAACTCATCGACGCTGATTAAGGTTTTACCTAAAATGGCTTCATAGACGACTTCTGCGCGCCCGATTAAAGTTTTAAGCTCTTTGTTACGCGATTTTTTAGCTGAGGTTTCGCCCATCATAATGTCTCTATTTGCCAAACGGCTTAAAATACTTTCTAAATGCACCACAGGATAGCAGATATTGACCATACCGCTTGAATTACCGATGATAATCTCCATAACAACCATGATGACGATTTCATTTTGAGCGACGATTTGAACGACATTTGGGCTTGATTCTTTAGCTTCAATGCTAGGATAAATTTCAGTCACCGTTGCCCAGCTTTCTTTAAGTCTTTGCATGATGATACGCAAAATGCTATCAAGCAAATTAAGCTCAATATCCGTAAGCTCGCGCAAGGTCTCATAACTCTCGCCCTGACCGCCTAGTAATCTATCTATCATAGGAAAAGCAATGCTTGGATTAATTTCAAGCACGCAGTTGCCATCTAAGGGCTTGATCGAAAAGACGTTAAAGCTCGTTGGACTAGGCAAACTCATCAAAAACTCGCCATAAGTCATTTGATCGACTGAGTGTAGCTTAATCTCTACGATACTTCTCATCATCGATGAAATTTGAGAAGCAAGATTTCTAGCTAGCTTGTCATGTATGCCTTTGATCGAGCGAAGTTGCTCTTTAGAAACTCTGTTTGGACGCTTAAAATCATATACAACGATATTGCGCTCGTCGCGATCGCTAGCGTGCGCATCGACATTTGAGTCGCTATCATCGACGACTTCAAGCAGGGCGTCAATTTCTTCTTGTGAGAGTATCTCAGCCAAGGCTCATCCTTTCTCTAAGTTTTTGCAAAAGCCTTTTATGAATTTGAGAAATTCGGCTTTCGCTGATGTTTAAAATTTCGCTGATTTCTTTAATGCTTAATTCTTCATAATAATAAAGCTGAATGATGAGCTGATCGCGCTCTTTAAAGCTTTCAAGCACATTTTGAATTTGCTCGATTAAATTTTGTTTTTCGATTTTTTCAAGCGTGTCCTCATCTTCATACACCGCCACTTGCTCATCTAAAGGCATCACATAGCTAATAGCGTGGGCTAATCTTGCTTCATTGACCTTTTCTTCATCCAGTCCTAGCTTTTGCGCCAGATATTTATTGTCAGGTTCTTGCTCGTTTTCTTGAAAATACTCATCGATTAAATTATCCAGTTCTTTGATGATTTTTCTATTATTTCTGCTCATCACATCAAGGCTTCTTAGATAATCAAGCATAGCCCCATTGACGCGCTTTTTCGCATAACCCCAAAAGCTTGCGTTTTGCTCTTTATCATAGCGGCGAGAAAGCTTAATCATTTCTTCAACGCCTGCTGAGATTAAATCCCCCACTTCCACACTTGCTGGCAAACGCTCTTTTAAGCGAAAGGCTAGGGCGCGCACAGCGGGCATATAAGAAAGGACGAGATTGTCCTGCTCTTCTTTTATGGTGTCTGCGTAAGGATTAGGCTGCGCGTTTCTTAGCATTTCTACGCCTTTCTTTTGCGTCATTTTTCTTTAATTCTGCGCGCTCTTCATTAAGTTTATCGAGCAAATGTTCCATTTTCTTTTCTCTAATGGATAAATCATTGATGATAAGATTGCTTGTATCTTCGTATTTTGCTTTATTAAATATGCGTCCGCTGATTTTTTTCACATCGATAAAATACATAATGGATATATGAATGAGAACATAAAAAATAAAGGTAATTAAAAAGGTAAAAACAACAATATCCATCGCTTCTTCAATGCTTACAACACTAAAAGCAAGCCCAATAAAAAAGCCACATACAGTAAAAAACGCGACGAAATTATCAGGTCTAGGACCTGTAACGACGATTTTTTTCTCTTCTTTTTTGTTTTTTGCTTCTTCTTGTTTTGTTTCTTGTTTGTCTTTTGCCATTTTTTAACTCTTCAATCTTTGCTTATCACTGTTTTAAAATCTCTCAATAATCTTTTTGAAAAAGCTAGTAAAACTGCGACTTGGAGTATCATCAAGCATTTTTTGTTCCAACCTATACAAAAGCTTGGAAGCTAAGCTTTTTAGCTCATCTGCTGAGTGAGTATTTTCATCACTAAAAAGGCTTCTTGTTTTTATAGATGAGCTGACATTTTTAGAATCACTCACAAAGCCTAGAAATTCTAAATTTAAAGGATTTTTGATATTGGCAGCAGCGACTTTTTTGATATTTTCAAAGACGCGCAAGGCTTCGTTTTCATTTTTTACTGAATTTAAAAGCATAAGTAAATTTTCTTTTGTTTTACAAGTTGTTTTTATAGTCGCATAAGCATCTGTAATGGCTGCTGGATCAGGCACAGTTACAACGATAACCTCATCAGCCATTTCTAAAAAATGCTGTATATTTCCGCCTATGCCAGCTCCTGTATCAATGATTAAAAAGTCTAAATTATCAAGCACGCTAGCTTGATTTAAAAAACGCTCATAGATATTTTTATCATTGTATTTTAAAATTTCATCCCCACTCTCGCCCGGAATTAGCCACAAATTATCCTTAACTTCAATCAAAATATCCTCAAGCGCGCACTCACCACGCAAAACATGAAGCAAGTTTTTATTAATTCTCACATTTAAAAGCACGTCTAAATTCGCTAGTCCTATGTCAGCATCAAATAGCCCCACCTTGTAGCCATTTTTAGCTAAGATATTGCCTAAATTTGCACTCATCGTGCTTTTTCCCACGCCACCTTTGCCACTTGTAATGGCGATAAAATGTGTGCCTTTGTGCTTTTTAATCTTATTTTGACTCATTAAATTTTGTAATTTATCCGCCTGATTACTCATTTTCTTTCCTTCTAAAGCCCTCTAACACGCACTTTACTAAAAATTCACTATTTGCAAGCTCTATATCATCAGGCACTTCTTGGCCTACTGAAAAAAAGCTCATCGGTGTATTTGTTTCATAAATAAGAGAAAAAATATTGCCAAAGACCTTTGTTTCATCAAATTTAGTGATGATTAAAGTATCCATATCTAAAAAGCTTGAAAAATTCTTATAAACATCGAGCAAATCCTCGAATTTGGTATTAGCAGAAATGACTAAATTCACGTCAATATCAGCATTTGCGTGCGATAAAAACTCCTTTGTCTTAGCTAATTTACTTTGATCATATTGCGAATTTCCTATGGTATCTACCAGTATCACTTGGCAATAATTAAGCGATTTTATCGCTTCATCCAAGTCCTTAGGCTCAATGCTATCAATAATAGGCAGCTTCATCATCGTAGCATATTGATGCAGCTGCTCAACCGCGCCTATTCTATAAGTATCAAGGGTTATGATGCCTGTTTTATAGCGTTTATCCCCATAAGCATAGCGAAAAGCAAGCTTTGCTAAAGTCGTGGTCTTTCCAACGCCCGTTGGACCTACAAGCATCATAATTTTTTGCTTTTTATTTTCCTTTTCTACGCGCACAGGTAGCATTTGCCTTAAAAGAGAATAAAAATAGCGCGACACGGCCTCAGGATTACTTTTCATACTCACAGGCATATTTTCAACAGTGGCTTTCATAATGGCTTCTAAATGCTCTTCTTTCATACCGCTTTCCTTAGCCTGCTTGTAAATTGTGGCAAATTCAGGCGGTATAATTAAATTTTGCCTTAAAGCAGCCTTGTCCTCCCATATCATATCGACAATTAAACTTACTTTTTCACTCAGTTTATTGATTTGCTTTTCAAAGGATTGCATTTTTTTATCATACTGATCTTCTTCTTTTGCCAAAAGCTCAGGAGCGCTTGCGACCTTGTCTATCTCAGCGCTTACTTCGCTTAGTCTTTGCCTAAAATTATCCAGCCTATCTTGGCTATTTTTATTTTTTACAAAGGCTCTTGCTTCTTTTGCAGCCGATGAAAAATCAAGCACGACATCTTCTTCTTTTAAATTAAGCTCATCAAGATCTATTTTATCAGCCTTTGTTCTTGATTTGTTTAAATCTACATTATTTAAGGCATTTAAATTTGTATTTTTTGAGCCATTTGCATTTAATGAATTATTTAAATTTGGGGCTAAATTTGCTTTTTTAGGGGCTTTACCCATTTTTTTCAAATGCTCTTCATAGTCCTTTTCTTCAATAGCCACAACAACTTCATACAAAGGCTTTTGAGTAAGGCTTTTTCCACGAATTTGTTTTTGAGTGATGATTAAAGCTTCATCGCCATAATCTTCTTTCACCTTAGGAATGATATGCGCGGTATCTTCAACCGTAAAAGTATGAACGAGCTGACCCACTTTTATCCTTTCTTTAACCCAAATTAAGCTCTGCTAAGGGTAAAATAACGCTCAAGCGCTCATTTACGCCCACATGAGGCAAAGTGCAAAAATAATCATTTTTACTCTTTGCACTAAAATACAAAAGGTCTAAATCAAGTGTTCTAGGAGCGTTTTTAAAGCTTCTTTTTCGTCTAAATTTAAACTCATAAAAAAGCAAAATTTTTAAAAGCGCTCTGGCGTGTAAATTACTTTGTAAAAGCATTACAGCATTATGAAAGTCCTTTTGTGCCTCATAACCAAAGGCTTTGTTGATTAAAATGCTTGAAGTTTGAAGCACCTTAAAGCGTTTATCAGCCATTAAAAGCCTAAAAAACTTGATAAATCTTTCTTTTTCTCCGTCAATATTACTGCCAAGTCCTATGAGAGCTTTAAATTTACCCCTTGATTTATCGAATTTATTTTTACACAAAAAAGGATAAAAGCTCATCTTTTTAAAGCTCCTTGCACCCTTGATTTTAAGCATTTTAGCCTATGTTATTTGCCTGCTTTAACTTTTGAATTTGTTCTACAATTTGTAAAATTCCCATTAAAGCTAAATGATAGCCAAAGGCGCCAAAGCCAACTATTGAGCCAGCACACACAGGAGCTATAAGGCTTTTGTGGCGAAATTCTTCACGACGATAAACATTAGAAATATGCACCTCAATCACAGGCAAATTCACAGCCGCAATCGCATCTCTAATGGCTATGCTAGTGTGAGTATAAGCAGCCGCGTTTAAAATAATTCCATCTGCTGTGCCAAGGCATTCTTGGATTTTATCAACAAGCTCGCCTTCAAAATTGCTTTGAAAAAAGTCAAGCTCGATATTTAATTCATTTTGCTGACTGGCTGCGATTTTCATCTGCTCGTGAATTTCATCCATTTTCATAGGACCATAAATAGCCGTCTCTCTTAAGCCTAGCATATTAATATTAGGTCCTTCAATCACCATAATTTTCATTTTTTGTCCTTAAATTTGCAAAAATTTTTGCACTTATTATAACATTTTAAAACTAAATTTTGCTAGAATTTAGCTTTAATTTTAGGAAAGAAAATGTTAAAAATCATCAAAGCAAGATATATTTTACCCTGTGATGAAACCTTTAGTGTGCTTGAAAATGCTGCCTTTGTCTTTGATGAAAAAATCATCGAAGTTGGCAAATTTGAAAGCTTAATCAAAAAATATCCCGCTGCAAAGCTTATCAAAACCCCTAAAAACTCACTCATTTTGCCTGCTTTTATCAACACTCACACGCATTTAGAATTTAGCGCAAATGCTTATACACTTGAGTTTGGAGATTTTTTAAAATGGCTTAAAAGCGTGATAAAAAGCAGAGATAATCTAAGCAAAAGCGCGAAAGAAGAATTAATCTTACAAAAGCTTTCTCAAATGGCGCGCTCTGGCACAGCCACAATAGGCGAAATTTCAAGCTTTGGCAGCGATTTAAGTGCTTGCGTAAAATCAAATTTAAGAGTGGTTTTTTTCAATGAAATTTTAGGCGTAAATGAAGAGTTTAACGAAGCTAAAAAAGCTGAGTTTTTAAAAAGATTTCAAGCCAGTTTAAAGTATGTAAATGAGAGATTTAGCCCTGCGATTTCGCTTCATTCGCCTTATTCTTTAAACTTAAATTTAGCTAAGTTTGCCCTAAGTCTAGCAAAAAAACATAAAATGCTTGTGAGTTCTCATTTTTTAGAAAGTGCTTATGAGAAAAAATGGCTTCTTAACGCACAAGGTGGCTTTAAAAAATGGCTTTTAAATTTCTCTAAAAATCCCAAGCCAAACTACACCCCACAAAGCTTTGTAAACCTTTTTAAAAATCAAAAAACGCTTTTTACGCATTGTGTTTTTTTAGATGATTTTTCACTTTTAGATAAAAATTTGCATTCAATCACGCATTGTGCTATGTCAAACCGCCTTTTATGCAATAAAACCTTAAATTTAAAAAAGGCGCTAAACTCAGGGCTAAATATAAATTTAGGCACGGACGGACTTAGCTCAAATAATTCTTTATCCATGCTTGATGAAATGCGCGCGAATTTAGCCATTCATTCAAGTTTAAAGCCCGAAATTTTAGCTCAAAAGCTTTTATTAATGGCGACAAATAAAGGCGCAAAGGCTTTGAATTTAAATGCTGGCGAGATAAAAGCGGGCAAGCTTGCTGATTTTAGCGTCTTTAAAATAAGCGAGTGTGAAAAGGAACAACTCCCACTTCAATTTATCTTAAACGCGAAAGAAGTTTCAAATTTATTCATAGGAGGAAAAGAATGTCGTTTCTAAAGTCTATTTTTAAGGGTTTTGGTGCTTGTATTAAATATATAAATACTTATTTTAAAACCTTTGTTTTTTTATTTATAGTTTTTTTGATACTTTCTCCAAGTGGCGATACAAAGGTGCAAAACTACAATTTAGCCAAGCTTGTTTTAAACACAGAAATTGATAATGTCGATGCGCTTTTAGAAAAAATGAAAGAAGCAAGAGATGATGAGAGCGTTAAGGGCGTGCTTTTTGTGATAGATAGTCCAGGAGGAGCCTTTGCTCCTAGTATGCAGCTAGCATTAACCCTTGAAAAATTAAGGGCTAAAAAGCCTGTGCTAGTGTATGCAAGCGGTACTTTAGCAAGCGGAAGTTATCTTGCAGCAGCAAGTGCAAATAAAATTTACGCAAATCCTGCTTCTTTCATAGGCTCGATAGGAGTTATCGTTCAAGGTGCTGATATAAGCGAGTTTGCGAGTAAATTAGGCTTTAAAAGCCAGGTGATAAAGGCGGGCGAGTTTAAAGAAGCAGGCACTTTTATGAGACAGTGGAGCGAAAAAGAAAGGCTTGCTTTGCAAACTCTTGTCAATGAAAGCTACACGCTTTTTACAAACTATGTAGCAAATGCGCGTTCACTTGATATAGAGCAAAAAGATGAATGGGCAAATGCGCGTGTGTTTTTAGCTAAAGATGCAAAAAAGCTAAAACTCATCGATGAAATCGCTGATATTGAGGATGCTACAAAGGAGCTTGAAAAGCTAAGTGGGGTACAAAAGGCTAAATTTAAAGAAGATAATAAATTTGATAAATTTATAGAAAAATTAAGCGCTCAAACAAGTTTAATTTTAACACAAAGCATAAAATCTGCGTTAAATTTAGGCGTAAAATAAATGCAATGTAAAAAAATTGATGAAGACACTTAAAGATGATAAATTTGAGTGTCTTTTTATCGCTATAAATCTCACTCCCACTCAATGGTGCCGGGCGGCTTGCTAGTAATATCATACACCACACGGTTAATGCCTGCTACTTCATTGATAATTCTTTTACTTACATTTTCTAAAAGCGCGTAAGGAAGATGAGAAAAGCTAGCTGTCATGCCATCACTTGCATTTACAGCGCGCACGCAAATGGTGTTTTCATAGGTACGATTATCGCCCATCACGCCCACACTTTTTACATTTAAAAGCACGCAAAAAGCCTGCCAAGTCTTATCATAATAACCACTACTCTTAAGCTCTTCTTGCAAAATAATATCAGCAGCACGCACCAAGCTTAAGCTTTCTTCATTCACCTCGCCTAAAATGCGTATAGCAAGGCCTGGTCCTGGAAAAGGATGACGGTATATCATTTCGCGGGGCAAGCCTAGCTCAAGCCCTAAATTTCTTACTTCATCCTTAAAAATTTCACGCAAAGGTTCAAGCAACTTAAGCTTCATCTTTTCAGGTAAGCCGCCTACATTGTGATGACTTTTTATGGTCTTTGATGAGCCTACAACAGAGCTTTCGATGATATCTGTATATAGTGTGCCCTGGGCTAAAAACTCTATATCATCATATTTTTTAGCCTCTTCTTCAAAGACTTCTATAAAAGTATTTCCTATGATTTTACGCTTTTTTTCTGGCTCAAACATCCCTTTTAAGCGACTTAAAAAAAGCTTGCTCGCATCTACTACATTTAAATTTATATGAAGGTTTTTAAACATCGCTTCAACCTGCTCGCGCTCATTTGCCCTTAAAAGTCCGTTATCTACAAAAACGGCTACAAGCTGGCTAGGCACAGCATTTGCTAAAAGTGCTGCCACCACAGAGCTATCCACGCCCCCACTTACCGCGCAAAGCACCTTTTTATCGCACACCTTTGCCCTTATAGCCTCGCTTTGCTCTTTTGCAAAGCTTCCCATATTCCACACGCTTTCACATTTACAAATGATTTTTGCAAAATTTCTTAGAATTTGCGCACCAAACTCGCTGTGCTGCACTTCAGGGTGAAATTGAAGTGCATAAATTTGACGCTTTTCATCGCCAAAAACGCAAAATTCGCTATTTTCGCTTTTTGCTAGCACGTTAAATCCTTGTGGCAGGCTCTCAACCTTGTCGCTATGACTCATCCAAACGATTTGACTTTGAGGCAGATTTTTAAAAAGCACGCTTTCTTTTTCGACGCTAATGCTTGCTTTGCCATATTCTTTATGCTTTGCAGCAGCGACATTTGCGCCAAAATGATGGGCGATGAGCTGCATACCATAGCAAATTCCAAGAATAGGCACATTTAAATCAAACACGCCCTTATCACAAAAATAAGCATTTTCAGCATAAACACTAGCTGGACCCCCACTTAAAATAATGCCCTTAGGGCTTTTTTCTTTTATAAGCTCTAAATTTGCATTAAAGGGCAAAATTTCGCTGTAAAAGCCAGCTTCTCTAAGCCTTCTAGCGATTAACTGCGTGTATTGTGAGCCAAAGTCTAGTACCAAAATTAAGTCTTGCTTCATTGATATTCCTTATTATTAGTGGCTTTGCTTTTGAAATTTAAAATTTAAGTCTCGCCGTCATTGCGAGAATTTGCGAAAGCAAATTCGTGGCAATCCATTGTTTGAATTTACAATTAAATTATAGATTGCTTCGCTTGCGCTCGCAATGACAAATCCCAAAACTCGCGCCGCTGTTTTTAAATTTATTACAAATTTTAAATTAAAATTAAAAATAAAGTCTAAATCGCGTGAATTTTTATCACCAGCGATTTATATCTTGATATTTTCGCGATTTTATCACCGTGCCATTGCTATCTTTTAGCTCATAAACAGGATCGCCCTTATAGCCACAAGCTACAAAAAAATTTAAGCATAAAAATGCTAAAATGAGCTTATGAAAAAGGCTTTTTTTGAAATTCAAACCCCAAGTTCCGTTATCATTGAGCTTTGCAAGCAAGGTCATTACAAATCCTTAAAAAACACATTTTTTTGCAAAGATTTTCTAGTTACGATGATGAGCAAAAGCGAGCAACCACTCATTAGCAAAATCTTTATCAAAAATTATACTCTAATTATACTTACAAAAAACTCAAGCGCTTATGCAGAATTAAATCATCCTAATGTCAAAGAAAATATCTTTTTTCGCCTCAAACTCTACGCCAAAGAATTCCCGCAAAGTCCCTTTTCTAGTGTAAGTGAGCTTAAAATTTTAAGTGAGAATTATTTCAAAAAAGAAGTTTTTGAGACAAAAAGCTTAAATTTAAATGAAAGCGAAGAAAAAAGCGATTTTATAGAGCTTAGCGACGCTAAATTTAAAAATAATTTTGAAGATGAGATCTTATTTAAAAAATTTGAAGAATTAAGAAGGGCGATTTTAAAAAATAATGAAAAAAAATGAGCCTGAAAACTTAAAATCTCAAAATGAAATCTCTTTAAAAGAGCTTGAAAAAGGCTTAAATTTTCAAAAAATTAGCCTTGAAAAAGATCTCGAAAATTTGCCAAGCTTAAGCGGGGTGTATGAGTTTTTTAATGCTGAAAATAAGCTTTTGTATGTGGGTAAGGCAAAGGATTTAAAAAAGCGAGTAAGAAGCTATTTTAGCTTTACTCCCACCTTGCACGCAAGCAGTAAGAACTCACTGCGCATTCAAAAAATGATAAATGAAGCCGTGCATTTAGAGTTCATCACTACCCAAAGCGAAGCTGATGCGCTCATCCTTGAAAACTCTTTCATCAAGCAACTTCATCCAAAATACAATATTTTATTAAGAGATGATAAAACTTATCCTTATATTTGCGTGGATTTTGAAGAAGATTTCGCGCGCCCCATTATCACTAGAAAGCTTATAAAAAGGGCGAAGATGAAGTATTTTGGACCCTTTTTTAAAGGCGCAAAAGCGCTTTTAGACGCGCTTTATTTTTACTATCCTTTAAAGCAAAAAGCAAATTGCGATAAACCCTGTATTTTTTATCAAATCAAACGCTGTAAAGCCCCATGTGCATGGCTTATTAGTAAAGATGAATACGCAAAAGTGCTTAAAAACGCCCTTAATGCTCTTTTAAATCCTAGTTTATTGATAAAAAATTTAAACGCTTCTATGCTAGAACTTGCCAAAAATGAAAACTACGAAGAAGCGGCTAGGCTGCGCGATCAAATAGCTACGATAAAAGACATCGAGGTAAAAACTCAAATTGATATCGCAAAGCTTGAAGACTTTAATGTCTTTGCAATCGCCTGTGAGCAGGGCTTATTATCCACGCTTCGCTTTGTGGTGCAAGAGGGTAAAATCATCAGCGTTTATCACAAAGTGCATTTTTTAAGAGCAAATGAAGATATCGATAAAAACGAGCTTTACAAGCAATTTATCCTTGAGAGCTTTCCTGCTGATGAGCCTTTAAGCTCAACTAAGGCTTATATTTACGAGGATTTTGAGGATAAAGAGCTTTTGCAGGGCTTACTAGAGAAGAGATTTGATAAAAAATTTGAGCTTAGCGTGCCAAAAATTGGCGAAAAAAGAAGAATTTGTGATTTAGCCTATCAAAATGCCTTGCAAAATATCAAAAATCAAAGCAAAGATAGTGAAAATGCCCTGCTTAAAGAGCTTCAAAACTATTTTGAGCTTGAGCATTTGCCGCAAAAAATCGAAGTTTTTGATAATTCTCATTTACAAGGAAAAGCCACAGTTGGTGCGATGATCGTCTATGAAAAGAGCTTTTTAAAAGATGAATACCGTCTTTTTCACTTAAAACAAAAAAGCGAATACGAGCAAATGCGTGAGCTTTTAACAAGGCGCGCGATGAAATTTGACGAGCTTGCACCGCCTGATTTATGGCTCATTGACGGGGGCGCTACGCTTGTAAGCTTGGCTGATGAAATCGCTAAAAGCAGTGGAGCAAATATCGATATCTTAGGCATTTCAAAAGAAAAAATGGATGCAAAAACAAGGCGTGCAAAAGGGGACGCAAAGGATAAAATTCATTCTCTAAAAGCTAGCTTTAGCCTAAATACGAGCGATAAAAAGCTTTTATTTTTGCAAAAACTGCGTGATGAAGCGCACCGCTTTGCTATATCTTTCCATAGAAAAACGCGCAAAAAAGAAGATTTACAAAGCTCAAAGCTTAAGAATTTAGGCATAAGCGATGGCATTTTACAAAAACTTTTAAATTTCTTTGGCTCTTTTGAAAATATACACAGCGCCAGTTTTGAAGCTCTTAGCGAAATTTGTGGCGAAAAAAACGCAAGAAAGATAAAGGGTTTGTAATTTAAAAGGAAAGATTTAAATTTTAGCAAAATAAAATTTAAGTTTAAATTTGCTAAAATTAAGCCTTGAAAAATTTAAAATCAAAAGAAAAATTAAAAATCTCACATCAAATAAGGCGAAGATATGGTTATAAGAGCGATTTGTGCTTACAGGGATGGCAATTTAATCCTGCAAATCATCATAGGCATTATTTTAGGAGCATTAGTGGGGACTTTTTCTCCCATGCTTTCTTCTTATGCGAGTATGCTTGGAGATTTATTTATAGGGGCTTTAAAGGCCATTGCGCCCTTGCTTGTTTTTATACTCATCTTAACTTCAATCAGCACTAAAACTTTCAGCGGACAGGGTGCGAAGATGAAAAGAGTGTTAATTTTATACCTTGTAGCCACCTTTTTAGCAGCTCTTAGTGCTGTTATTGCAAGCTTTATTTATCCAGTAAGCCTTGTTTTAGAAGGGGTTACTCAGGCCAGCAATGAAGCAGCCGCAGGACTTGCAGCCGTGTTTAAAGACCTTCTTTTTAAAATAGTGGATAATCCCATAAACGCCTTAATCTCGGGCAATTACTTGGGAATTTTAGCTTGGAGTATAGGCTTTGGCGTGGCTATGCGTCATTCAAAGCTTGCTAGCAAGGAGCTTTTTAGCGATGTAAATGAGGGCGTTTTAAAAGTCGTCGCTTTCATCGTCAAGCTTGCTCCCTTTGGTATCTTTGGCCTAGTTGCAAACTCAGCTGCAAACACAGGTGCAGCAGGACTTTTATCCTATGCTAAGCTTTTAGCCTTGCTTGTCTTAACTATGCTTTTTGTCGCCTTTGTTATCAATCCTCTCATCGTTTTTATAATGACTCGTAAAAATCCTTTCCCGCTCGTTTTTGCTTGCGTGAAATCATCAGCCATTTTTGCCTTCTTTACTCGAAGCTCAGCTGCAAATATCCCTGTAAATATGGCACTTTGCGAAAGACTTGGGGTGGATAAAAATCTTTATAGCATTTCAATTCCTTTAGGAGCTACTATAAATATGGGTGGAGCAGCTGTTACCATAGGCATTTTAAGCCTAGCTACTGCGTATACTTTGGGCATTGATGTAAGCTTTGTTGAAGCCTTTTTACTTAGCATTGTGGCTACTTTTGCAGCGTGCGGAGCTAGTGGAGTGGCTGGGGGCTCGCTTTTGCTCGTGCCTTTGGCTTGCTCTTTTTTTAATATAGACTATGATACAGCGATGAAAGTAGTAGGTGTGGGCTTTATCATAGGCGTGGTGCAAGATAGCCTTGAAACAGCGATAAATAGCTCCACAGATGTGCTCTTTACGGCTGTGGCTTCAAAGGATGAATTAAAGATTTAAAGCAATTTAAAAATAAGGTTGCAATGAAATTTTTTAAATTCAATTTTAAATTTAAAAACAGCGGCGCGGGTTTTGGGGTTTGTCATTGCGAGCGTTTAAAAAACGCGAAGCAATCCATAATTTAATCGTAAATTTAAACAATGGATTGCCACGCAAGGATAAATCTGGCCCCGCAATGACGGCGAGATTTAAATTTTTAAATTTAGAATTTTAAACAAATAAATTTAAAGACAAAGTTAAAATTAAGGTACAAAATGAGACATTTAACCAGCACGAAAGATTTAAGCGAGGCTGAAATTCTAGCTCTTTTTAAGGACGCACGCGAGTTTTTGGATGAAAAGGCGCGTGAAATTTTAAAGGGTAAAAGCGTAACAACCATTTTTTTTGAAAACTCTACACGCACACTTTCTAGCTTTGAAACAGCGGCAAAAAGGCTTGATGCTAAGGTTTTAAGGCTTGATGTATCAAAATCAAGCTCAAGCAAAGGAGAAACGCTTTATGATACGGCTGCAAATTTAGACGCGATGAATCCAAGTGCCATTATAGTGCGTCATCAGCACTCAGGCGTGCCACAAAGCCTTGCAAAGCATATAAACTGCCCTGTGATTAATGCAGGAGATGGCAAGCACGCTCATCCTACTCAGGCTTTGCTTGATTTATTCACTATCAATGAGCATTTTAAAGGAGACATTGAGGGTAAAAAAATCATCATCGTAGGAGATATTAAAAACTCGCGTGTGGCTAATTCAAATATAGAGCTTTTAAGCCGTTTTAAGCTGGATATTACTTTAGTTGCGCCCCCTCATTTTATGCCAAATATAGCTTTAAAAAAAACTTATAAACTCAAAGAAGCCATTGAAGATGCGGACATTGTGATGAGTTTAAGAACGCAAACTGAAAGACATCAAAGGCAAATGTATGGCTCACTTAAGGACTATGCGAATGATTTTTGTATCACAAAAGAGCTGATTAAGGATAAAAATTTAATCATCCTACACCCAGGCCCTGTGCATAGAAATATAGACTTAAGCGATGAAGTGATGAATGATAAAAGAAGCCTTGTTTTAAAGCAAGTTAAAAATGGGGTGGCAATTAGAATGGCGGTTTTGAAGAAATTTATCTTAGAAAATGAGTAAAAGGCTTGTTTTTGAGTGTTTTGTAGTGAATAAATTTAAAATAAAAAAGAGGGAAAAATATGAAAAATAACTGGAATTTAAAAGATTTATTTGAAAATGAAAAAGCCTTAGAAAGCTTTTGTGAAAAAACTTTTAAAGAGTGTGAGAGCTTTAAAAACAGTTTTGAAAATAAGCTTAAAAGCCTTAGCGTTAAGGACTTTGAAAGGGCTTTAAAAGAGTATGAAAGGCTTTTAGAAGCGCTTTCTAAGATTATGACTTATGCTTTTTTAATCTTTGTTGAAAATACCAGCAAGGGAGCATTTTTAGCTAAATATGAGCAAAAATGTAAAAAAAATGAGGCTTTGTTGCTATTTTTTGAGCTTGAGTTTTGTAATTTAGATGAGAAAAAAAGTGCCGAGTTTGTAAAAGAGCTTAAAAACTATAGCTTTTATCTTAGCAATTTGCTTAAAAATAAAAAGCATAATTTAAGCAAAAACGAAGAGCGCATTATCTTGCTTCTTTCAAGCACAGGAAAAGACGCCTTTTCAAGACTTTTTGATGAAAGCATTAGCCGTTTTAAAATTGCTTTTGAGGGCAAAAAACTGAGCGAAGAAGAGATTTTAAGCAAGATTTATGATGGCGATAGAAAAATAAGAAAAACTGCTGCAAAGAGCTTTTCTAAGGTGCTTAAGAAAAATGTAGCTCTTTTAAGTTATATTTTTAATCAAATCAAAGCAGAGCGTAAAATAATATGTGATTTAAGAGGCTATAAAAATGCTGAAGAGCCAAGGCATATAAGCAATCAAATTTCGCAAAATAGCGTGGATGCGCTCATTCAAACGAGTGAGAAAAATTTTGATTTAGTGGTGAAATTTTATAAAAAGAAAAAAGAGCTTTTAGGGCTTAAAAAGCTAAAAGACTATGATAGATACGCCCCTTTAGGCAAGGATTTAAGCGTAAGTTATGAAGAGGCTAAAAAGATCGTTTTAGCAAGCTTTAAGAAATTTTCGCCTGAATTTGAAAAAATCGCTCAAAAGGCTTTTGATGAGCGCTGGATTGATGTTTTGCCAAAGGAGAATAAAAGAGGCGGAGCTTTTTCTCATAGCAGTGTAAGGGATGCTCACCCTTATATTTTATTAAATTATACAAACAAAAGAAGAGATCTTTTCACTCTAGCGCACGAGCTAGGACATAGCATTCATCAAAGTTTAAGCTATGAAGTAAGCTTTTTAAATCAATACACCCCGCTAACGACTGCTGAAATGGCTTCTGTTTTTGCTGAAATGCTTGTTTTTGATTATATTAAGGATAGCTTAAGTAAAGATGAGATTATTGCTTTGTATGCTTCTAAGATTGAGGATATTTTTGCTACTCTTTTTAGACAGATTAATTTTACCACCTTTGAAAGACGCATTCACAGCTTTGATGGCGAGCTAAGTAGTGAAAAAATGGGCGAAATTTGGTTTGAAGAAAGTAAGAAAATGTTTAAAGATAGCGTGATATTGAGTGATTATTATGCGCTTTGGTATGCTTATATCCCGCATTTCATCCACTCGCCCTTTTACTGCTATGCTTATGCTTATGCGCAGCTTCTAGTGCTTGCTCTTTATGGGCTTTATAAAAGTGAAAAATGCCCTAATTTTAAAGAACTTTATATCAATGTATTAAAAAGCGGTGGCAGTAAGTCACCAAGCGATCTTATAAAGGGCTTTGGCTTTGATATTGAGGATAAAGGCTTTTGGGATATAGGCATTAAAGAAGTTGAAAAACTTGTGAATTTTTTCTTAAATCTTAAGGCTTAAAAATGATAGATAAAATTTTAAACGATAGTGATTTTATCAAGCTTATGCAAAAACATTGCTTTGAAGTGTTGCAAATTTTAACCCAGAAAAAAATCGAATTTAGCATAGTTTGCAATACCAAATTCACAGAATTTGACCCCGCCTTGCCAAAGGAGCTTGATTTAAGCGCAAATGCTTATACTATGTTTGTTTTAGCAGGCTATACCTTTGAATCGCTTAAATTTGATGAAAAAAAACTCAGCTTTCACGCAGGCTTTGGTCCTAATGATTTTGACACTTTCGTAAGCGTTGATTTAGGTGCTATTACTCAAATTCAGGTTGAAAATGATATTTTATTTGTCAATTTTAGCTTTTATAAAAGGGCTTTAAATCAAAATGAGCTTATAAAACAATCTATGAATATTTTTTTGAAAAACAATCCTAAAAAATAAGGCCTTTTAATGAGCGAACTTTTAAAAGGCTTAAACGAGACTCAAAAAGAGGCCGCCACGCACATTGACGGAGCCTTACTCATACTAGCAGGTGCTGGCAGTGGTAAAACAAAGACCATCACAACGCGCCTTGCTTATTTAATCGATGAGGTAGGCATTGACGCAAATTCTGTTTTGACACTTACTTTTACAAATAAAGCCGCTTCGGTGATGCGTTTAAGAGCCTTAAGCTTACTTAAAAAAAGTCAAAATACCACCCCGCTTTTATGCACCTTTCATAAATTTGGGCTTTTATTTTTAAGACTTTATATTGAAAAAATAAAAAGAAAGAATGATTTTGTAGTCATTGATACAGATGATGGAAAAAAAATTATCAAAGATATTTTAGCCGATAAAAGCTCTGCAAGTAGCGTTTTAGCTAAAATTTCAAGCTTTAAAAATAATTTTGAAAGCGTTGAAATGATCTTTGATAAATTAAAGCTAATAAGGGCTGAAGAGCGTGAGAAATTCGAGCTTGTAGCTAGAGCTTATAAGCATTATGAAGAAGCTTTAATTAAAAATAATTTGCTTGATTTTGATGATTTGTTGTTAAAAAGCTATGAAATTTTAAGTGCGGATAAGGCTTTTGCAAAAAAAATAAGTCAAAAGCACGGCTACATAATGGTCGATGAGTATCAAGATACAAATGCACTTCAATTTGAGCTTTTGCGCCTTTTATGCAGCGCTCATCAAAATCTAGCTGTGGTGGGCGATGATGATCAAAGTATTTATGCGTGGCGTGGAGCAAAGATAGAAAATATCTTAAATTTCGAGCAAGAATTTGAAAATGTAAAGGTGATAAAACTTCAGCATAATTACCGCTCAAATGCCCTTATTTTAGATGCTGCAAACGCTTTGATAAGAAATAATCAACAAAGGCTTGGAAAAACTTTAATCGCTACAAAAGCAGGTGGTGAGGCCTTAAAAGTGCTTGAAAATAATGATGAAAGAAACGAGAGCGAAGAAATAGCTAAAATAATACTTAAAAAAATAAATAGCGGCACAAAGCCTAATGAAATAGCCGTGCTTTATAGGATAAATGCGCTTTCTCGTAGCCTTGAAGAAGCCTTAATGCGTGCTAAGGTGCCTTTTAAAATTCTTAGCGGTGTTCGCTTTTTTGAGCGCGCAGAGATTAAATGTACTCTTTCTTATTTGAGATTTTTAAACAATACAAATGATGATTTTTCTTTTAAAGCCATTATCAACACGCCTAAAAGAGGCTTTGGACAAGCTGGGCTTAAAAAGCTTGAAGAAGTGGCTAAAATAAAGCAAATCAGCCTTTATGAAGCCTTAATCTTAAGCCTTGAAAATGCGCTTTTTTCAAGTAAAATAGCAAGTGAATTAAATTCATTTGTGCAAAAAATAGAAAAATTAAAAGAATTAAGCAGCCTTGAAGCCTTGATTTTAGAGCTTGAGAGCGAATTTTTGCTTAAAAAATACTTTAAAGAAGAAAATAATGGCGATGAAAGAGCGCAAAATTTAGACGAGCTTTACGCTCTTTTAAAAGATAAGATTAAGGTTGAAAATTTAAGCCTTTTAAGCGATTTACTCAGCGAGCTTTCTTTGCAAAGCGATCAAGATGGAGTAGAGGGCGAGAGTGTATTTTTAATGAGCATTCACGCTAGCAAAGGACTTGAGTTTGACTGTGTTTTTGTAGTGGGGCTTGAGGAGGGCTTTTTTCCATTAGACAGTCAAATCAACGAGCTTGAAGAAGAACGCCGTTTAGCCTATGTAGCCATAACTAGAGCAAGAAAAGAGCTGATTTTAAGCTTTGTAAACTCGCGCCTTTTTAGAGGCGATAGGGTGTATGATTTAAAGAAGAGTCGCTTTTTAGCAGAAATTGAGGGCAAAAATAGTGAAAATTTTGAAAATAAAGAGCAAAGCTTTAAAAAAGGCGATTTAATCAAGCATAAAATCTTTGGCATAGGACGCATTATAAGCATAGAAAAAACTGGCTCTGCCTTTAAACTCGGTATAAATTTTGGCGGTATAACGCGCTTTATAATGTCAAATTTTGTAGAAAAAATTTAGCCTTGAAAATTGAATGACTAAAATTTAATAATAAAAAATTTAGAAAAATTTAATGATGAAAAATTTAAAAAACCGCCTTTTTGTAGGCTTTAAGCCAGCAGGGCTTAGCTCAAGTGCTTATTTAAACACCCTTAAGAAAAAATATAAGGTGCAAAAAGCAGGCTACTCAGGCACTCTTGATCCCTTTGCTAAGGGCGTTTTAATTATAGCTTTTAATCAATACACAAGGCTTTTTCGCTTTTTAAAAAAGGCTCCAAAAGTCTATGAAGCAACGCTTTGGCTAGGTGTTAAAAGTCTAAGTGGAGATGATAAAAATATAATAGAAATTAAAAATGTGCCCAAATTTGATATTAAAGAGCTTGAAAGCGTTAAAAACTCTCTTTTAGGACATCTTAATCTTTTACCCCCGCAATTTAGCGCAAAGAAAATCAATGGCAAAAGAGCCTATGAAATGGCTAAAAAAGGAGAATTTGTAGAGCTTAAAAAATGCTTAATGAATGTTTTTAGCTGTGAAATAAGGCATTATTTTCATCCTTTTTTAACGCTAAAATTAAGCGTGAGCGAGGGCTCATATATACGCTCTTATGCGAGCGAGTTTGGCAAAAAACTTGGAATAAATATAAGCTTATCAAATTTAGAGCGTTTGAGCGAGGGAAAATTTATTTATAATGATGAAAAAAGCTTAAATGTGCTAGAATACCTTAAAATAAAGCCTAATTTCATCAAAGATTTAAGCAAGCTTGAAAATGGCACAAAACTTGCTTTAAATGACTTAGAATTTAAAGATGATGGCAAATATTTCATCGAAGATGAGAGCTATTTTAGCATTATTTGCGTAAAAGATGGCAAGGTAAATTATCTTTTAAACAAGGTTTTAAAATGTTGATTTTAACAAGAAAAGAAGGACAAAGCCTTAAAATAGGCGAGGATATAGAAATAACACTAAGCTCAAGCTCAAAAGGCGTTGCAAAGCTTGCTATAAAGGCGCCTAAGTCATTGATGATTTTAAGAAGTGAGCTTATCAATCAAATTAAGGATGAGAATTTACACGCCACTACAAGCAAGGATTCAAATTTAAATGAGCTCAGTAAAAAGCTTAAGAAAAATTAAATTTTTTAAATGCTTTGTAAATTAAATAAATTTAATTTTTAAATGAGTGCGTAAAGATTACAAAACAGCGGCGCTGGTTTTAAGATTTAAATCATAAAGATTTTAAACTAAGTCTTTAAAAAAAAGAAAGAAAACAATGAAAGCCTATGCTAAAATCAATATTTTTTTGAAACTTACAGGACTTGATAGCCGTGGTTATCATCTTTTAAACTCGCGTTTTATAAGGCTTTTTGAGCCCTTTGATGAGCTTTTTTTAAGCACAGAAAAAAAGCAAGATGGCTTTGAAATTATAAGTGATTTTAAGTGCGAAGAAAATTTGATAGAAAAAGCTTATAAAATGCTTTGTTCAAAGGGCTTTGAAAGTGAGTTAAAAGAAGCTTTCAAGCATTTGAGTGTAAATCTTATTAAAAATATCCCTGTGGGTGCTGGACTTGGCGGGGGTAGTAGTGATGCGGCCTCATTTTTGCTTTTAGTAAATGAGGAGCTAAATTTAAGAATTTCTAAAGAAAAACTTATAAAAATGAGCCTTGAGCTAGGAAGCGATGTGGCCTTTTTTCTAAGTGGCTTTTTAAGCGCAAATGTAAGCGGCACGGGCGAAGTGGTGCAAGAATTTGAAGATAATATACCAAAAATAGAGCTTCAAACAAGTGATATTTTTTGCTCCACGCCCAAGGTTTATAAGGAATTTGACAGGCTCTTTGATAAAAACTTAGAAGCTAAATTTAAGCAAAGTTTAAATGAGAGTAAAGAGCTTTTAAAGCTTAGTTCAAAACAGCTTTTAAATCGCTTTGAGCCTGAGTTTTTAAATGATTTATACAAGCCTTGTTTAAGCCTTTATCCGCAAATGAAAGAGCTTTTAGAAAAAAAAGTTTTTTTAAGTGGTAGCGGAAGTGCGGTGTTTAAAAGGCTTTGATGAAGCTTTAAGGCTGAATTAAAATTCGAAAAAATTTAAATGAAATTTAAGAAAGTATAAGATGAAAATTGTCGCAAGAAATAAAAAGGCTTTGTTTGATTACAGCATACTTGAAAAATTTGAAGCAGGGCTGGTGCTAAAAGGTAGCGAAGTGGTGGCTTTAAGAGCTGGGCGCGCAAATCTTAAGGATAGCTTTGTGCGTGTGATTAAGGGTGAGCTTTTTTTGCTAAATTCTCACATTTCTTATCTAAGCACGACAAATTCATATTTCAAACACGAAGAAAGAAGGGCTAGAAAGCTTTTAATGCACAAAAAGCAAATTGACAAGCTTTTTGGCAAGGTAAGCCTTGACGGACTTACTTTGGTGGTTTTAGATATTTATTTTAATAAAAAAAATAAGGCAAAAGCCACTCTAGCTCTTGCTAAAGGCAAGAATTTGCACGATAAAAGAGAAACACTTAAAAGAAAACAAGCAGACTTAGAAGCAAGGGCTGCGATGAAAAATTACAAGGCTTGAGCGGGATTTAAAGCATAATATTAAACTCTTTTTAAGCTTCAAATAGAAAATTTCAAAAAAAAATCAAATTTTATTTTACTTTAAATTTAAAATTGATATAATTTTCTTACAAATAAAATTTATTATTTAGGAGAGAACAATGGTCGTTACAAAAAAAGCTCCGGACTTTACAGCTCCAGCAGTTTTAGGCAACAATCAAATCGTTGAAGATTTTAATCTTTACAAAAATTTAGGTCCAAAAGGCGCGGTGGTGTTCTTTTATCCAAAGGATTTCACCTTCGTTTGTCCGTCTGAAATCATCGCTTTTGATAACAGATACAATGATTTTAAAGAACGCGGTATCGAAGTTATCGGTGTATCTTGTGATAACGAGTTTTCACACTTTGCGTGGAAAAACACACCGGTCAATCAAGGCGGTATCGGTCAAGTGAAATTCCCACTTGTAGCAGATCTTACAAAGGCTATTGCTAGGGGCTTTGATGTGCTTTATGCAGAAGCAGTTGCGCTTCGTGGCTCATTTTTGCTTGATAAAGATGGCACGATCCGCCACGCTGTGATCAATGATTTACCACTGGGTAGAAACATCGATGAAATGGTAAGAATGGTCGATACTATGCTTTTCACAAATGAGCATGGCGAAGTTTGCCCAGCTGGTTGGCACAAAGGCGAAGAAGGTATGAAAGCTGATCCTAAGGGTGTGGCTGATTATCTTAGCAAGCACGGCAAAGAACTTTAAGCTTTAAAATTAAGCTTTTTATCTTAAAAGCTTAATTTACAAAGACCTGCAAAAGCTTCTTTTTTGATACGAAAACCCCTAAAATTAGGGGTTTTAATTTTTCTTTCTTTTGATTAAATTTAAAAATTACTGAACAGCGGGATTTTGAAATTTTTACTGGAGTTTGAATTGATAAGAATTGGATTTAAAATTTTATTAAATTAAACTCAATGTTGATACTCAAATAAATTCAAAAACTTCTTTGCGCGCTCTGTCTTTGGGTGCTCAAAAAACTCATCAGGCTTTGAAATTTCCACAATTTGCCCCGCATCCATAAAGATAATTCTATCTGCAACAGCCCTTGCAAAGCCCATTTCATGCGTTACTATAAGCATAGTAAGGCCTTCTTTAGCTAAATTTAAAAGCACATCTAAAACCTCGCGCACGATTTCAGGATCAAGCGCGGCGGTAACTTCGTCAAAAAGCATGATTTCAGGATTAATGCAAAGGCTTCTTACTATAGCAATGCGCTGCTTTTGTCCCCCGCTAAGCTCTCTTGGATAAGCTTTTAATTTATGCGCTAAACCCACCTTTTCAAGCCAAATTTTAGCTTCTTTAAGCACTTCTTCTTTTTTTCTTTTTTGCACTTTTAAAGGCGCTAAAAGTATGTTTTCTTCGACATTTAAATGCTCAAAAAGCTCGTAAGATTGAAAGACCATACCCACTTTTTGGCGTATTTTTTGCCAGTTTTTAAAATCTTTTGTGATTTTTTCATTTTCTATGTAAATTTCGCCACTTTTAATTTGCTCAAGCCCATTGATACACCTTAAAAGCGTGCTTTTACCACATCCACTAGGACCTAAGATGACGACGACTTCTTTTTTAGCCACGCTTAAATTGATGTCTTTTAGGGCGTGAGATGAGCCGTAAAATTTATTTAAATGCTCTATTTTTAAAATTTCCATTTTAGCTCCATTTCTTTTCTAAACGCGATGAAATCAGCGACAAAGGATAGCAAAGCGCGAAAAATATAAAAAAGATTAAACCATAAATCACAAAGGAAGCATAAGCGTGATTGTGATTTACCTCTATGATTTGCTGACCGACTTTGACAAGCTCGACAACGCCGATTAAAAAGGCAAAAGTCGTGCTTTTTATCATACGAGTCAGTAAATTGATACTGGCTGGAGTAAGGCGGCGAAGAGCTTGGGGGATGATGATATAAGCATACATTTGAGGTAAATTAAGACCCAAACTTAAGGCAGATTCGTATTGATGTTTAGGAATGCTTTTTAAAGAAGCGCGCACCAAATCCATCATCTCAAACACGCCCCAAATGCTAAAGACCAAAATCGCCGAAGCCAGTGCGCTTAAGTTTAAATCAAACCACCTTGAAAAGCCAAAATACACCACAAAAAGCCACACCACTAAGGGCATAACGCGCACGAACTCAAGCCCTACGCGGCAAAATGCGTAAATGATTTTTGAGTTTAAACTCATCAAGACGCCTAAAATAAGCCCGCCTACACTCGCCACAAAGACGGACACTATAGAAATTTGCAAACTCTGCCAAAGCCCATTTAAAAGTCTTAAAAAGGTGCTTGTGGTTAAAAAATCCATAGCGCCCCCTTTTTAAAATTTAAAAGATTTTCATCAAAAAATTTGCATTTTTTATCAAAAATATCAAAAAACTCACGCATAATTTAGCCTTTTTTCAAGCGCGCTCAAAAGCAAAGAAAGCGGTAAAATGATGATGAGATAGCTCATAAAAAGCAAAAATAAAAGCTCATTTGTCTTATAAGTGAGCGAGTTTAAACTCGTCATCGTATTGACTAAATCAGGCAGCGCGATAATGGTAACGACTGAAGTTTCTTTAAATAAAAAGATGATATTTGCGCTCACGCTTGGCATAGCTATGCTTAAGGCTTGAGGCAAAATCACATAGCGAAAATTTTGCCACCTTGAAAGTCCTAAAGAAAGTCCTGCTTCAAACTGCTGCTTTCTAACTGCTTCAAGCCCAGCTCTAAGACTTTCTGCCATATATGAACTGCCCAAAAAGCTAAGCCCAAGCACCGCACAACTAAAGCTTTCAAGCTGTAAGCCCAACCGGCCAAGTCCGTAATACAAAAAGAAAAGCTGGATTAAAAGCGGGGTATTGCGTGAAATTTCAATATAAATTTGAGTGATTTTGCCAAGAACTTTAAGCTTATAATAACGCACCAAAACGCAAAACAAGCCTATAACAAGCGAAAAAAACGCTCCATAAAAAAACACTTCTAAAGTAAGCCTTGCTGCTTTTATAAAAGCAGGCGTGCTTTTCATCACAAAATCAAAATCCATAGTCCTTTTCCTAGACTTTGTTTAACTTTAAAATTTCATTTCATCAAGCTTAAATGTGTCAAATGAAACTTATTGATTTTAAAATTAAGCTAAATTTTATTTTAGAATAAAATTGTAGTGAAAGTAAGTTAAAAATGCTCTTAAATTTAAAGGGCTTGTTTTAAATTTTTCATTGGATTATTTAAATTTTCAAATTTAAATTATCGGCAACAGTTTTAGAATTGATTAATAATGATAAAGTAGGGGAAAAATAAAATACTAGGATTTATCTTTTAAACAAATCCTAGTATTTTGACAAGCTTATTTACTGAAGTAAAGTGGCGATTTTGCTTTGTAAAAGCTCGTTTTGATGAGCCATTGCAAAGGCTGTTGAGTTTTGTTTGAGATAGTTTGCGTCAAAATCACTCACATTTTGAGCCACATCATCATTGAGCAAATTGCCCTCAGCTGCTTTAGTATTCACGCTTGCTTCAACGCTTGCATTGATGTTTGAAGTGATCGCGTTAATGCCAGCGCCGATATCTGCTCTAAGGCTTGCAACTTGTTCTGAAAATCTTTGAATGCCTTCTTGATTATTCAGTTGCAAACCGCTCGTATCCACAGGATTTAAATTTGTCGTTTCTACAGCACCCGTGCCCACTACGAAATTCATCGTTTGAAAAACATTTTTGCCATTATACTGAGCGTTGTTAAAAGCGTCATTGATCGAGCTTACGATCGCTGTGGCTTGGGTGTTGAGCATATTTTTTTGCTGATCGCTTAAGGCGGCATTATTCATTTGAACGCTCATTTCACTGAGTCTATCTGCACTTTGTGTCACTTGAGAAAGGCTTGCATCAGCAATTTGTAAAACACCGATTGCATCATAAGCATTTGCTACGCCTTGATCGATAGTGCTTGATTGTGAGCGCAAAGAATCAGCAATCGCCAAATCCGCGCTATCCACGCCACTGATCGCCCGAATGGCAGCGATATTGCCTAATGCCTTGTCTGAAGCCTTTTGAGCTTGGTTTAAATAATTGTTTTGTTGCAAACTTGTTGAATTATTATTGACTGTCATTTGAAACTCCTTTTTCGGGTTTAACGCTTAATTATACTCTTTTTTTGCTGATTTGAAACTTAAAAAATAAAGGATCACTTGCGAAATCAAAAGCACCTTCACGCACAATTCACTTTGAGCGTGCAAGCTCTTAAAATCCTCGCTTACAAGCACTTCTAAGCCCTGTGAGCCTTGTAAAATTTCAGCTTGTATATCAAGCATAGGCTGAGTATAATAAAAAACAAAAAGCAAAGATAGTGCCAAGTTGAGCAAAACGAGCAAAATTTTTAAAATTTTTTCTAAATTTGTGTAATTTAATTTTAAGGCTACAAGCTCATAAATGGCGTTAAACACCGATACACTAAGACTTACAAAAGCAAGCTTGTAAAAAATTTGCCCCATGATAAGCCCACTTCCAAAGCTATCTGTTACCGCTGCGCCACCAAGAGAAAGTGGGGGATAAAACACAGCCACAGCCACAACTATACCGCTAAAAAGCTCCATTCCAGCAACGCCGGCAAGCAAAAATAAATTGATCGATTTAAACGCGTTCATTTAATTTCCTTTTTTATGGGTTTAATTTTTCATTTAAAATTTACAATTTTAAATTTTATCAAAATTTCAATACTTTAAAAAAATGTAAATTTTCATTCAATTTTCTTAAGCTTTTATTATAATGAAAAAAGATTAAATTTTATTAAATCATCATTTAATTTCGCCGTTTTTGCTTTATAAATTCTTTGTTTTTATAGCTTGAAGTATAAAGACTTTATCGCTCTATCATAATGATTTAAATTTAGGGATTTTCTCACAATCAGAAAATGTTTTAATTCAATTTCAAATAAATTTTATTCGCTCAAAATTTGTTCTATTACCCACTTAAAAATTTCATCATTCAAGGCATTTAAAGCTTCTTCAAAGGCTTTAATGCTAGGATCTATGCCAAAGCCTTTGCTGGCAATTTCTTTTGTAAAAAAGCGCTGAGAAAGCAAGGCTTTGTCTTTAAGCAAGCTTATATTTGCGCTGATTTTAACGACGCTTTGATTTTTCTCATTGAAAATTTGCTCGAAATTTTCAAGCGAACTTTCAAGCACAAAGTCTGTTTTTAGCAGCGAAAGCTCGCTTACTATGGCTTTAAAAAGATGCGCGCTTTCAAATTTATACATTAAATTTTGCTTAAAGAGCCAAACGGGCGCACCGCTGAATGCGTGCTGGCTGTAAGTGCCAAATTCATTGCCCTTGATATAGCTGATATTTTCGCTTTTAAGATAAAGCGTACTTTGCGGGGCTAGGATTTTTAGGCTGAAATTTTTTAAGCTCGCAAGGTTTTTCGCACTTGGCGTGGTATTTAAAGCTTGTAAATGTGGCGCTGAAGCTTTAAGTGTGTAAAGCGCTAAGCTTTCTTTTGTGCCACAAGCACTGAGCAAAAGCGCGCAGAGTAGGACGCTTGCAAGATTTAAATTTCTTATAAATTTTAATTTTTTTGTGAAATTCAAACGATTTGAAAAATTTAAATTTTTCCTAAGCTCAAAGCCTTTAAAATCAAGCAAATTCTGCATTTTCATCCTTTCTTATTTTTCATTTGGTGCTTTTTTTGTTTTGCTACGCTTAAACAATAAATCCGCCGGACTTTTCTTTAGCTCGCTACTTAGGGCATTAAGCCTGATTAAAAGCAGCTTTAAAAGCTCTAAGTTTTCAATGAGCGGCACTTTAAGCGCGCCAAGCTCATCAAGGCTTGCCACACTTTGTTTGCTTAGCTTTGAAAAGTCCTTAGCGCTGATATTGACGCTATCGCCCATTGCGCTGATTTTAATCGCGGCTCGATTGATATTTTTTAAGCTTTCATTAAGATTTTCTTCTAATTGCGCCGAAGTTTGTGTTAAATTCATCAACAAAGCATTGAAATTCTTTAAATTTTCATCACTTAAAAGCACTCTCACGCGCTCATTTGCAAAGTCTAAAAGCTCAAAAAGCTTATCGCCTTGCTTTTCGATATTGCTTAAAAGCCCCTGTTTGACCTTGATTGTGGGCATTGAGCCGTGTTCGCTTTTTAAAAGCGTGGCGTTTTCATCGCCTAAAGTAAGATCGATATACTTAAAGCCCGTAATGCCTTGCAGCTGAAAGCTTGCGTAAGTTTGATTTGTGATGGGTGTGCCTTTTTTAAGCTTGATGATGATACGCACGCCAAGTCCTTGCTGCGTGTCAATGTCAATGCTTTCAACACTTCCTACTTCAACACCTAAAAGCCTGACGCTTGATTTATTCTCAAGCCCTGAAATGCTTTCTTTGGTGTGGATTTGATAATAGTCAAATTCTTGCTTTTGAGAAAAGCCGCCCACCCAGATAATGAAAAATAGGCTCGCAAAGAAAATGCCAAAAACAAAAACGCCGATTAAAAAATAATTTGCCTTATTTTCCATATTTTTCCTTAGTTAATTTTCGCTATTAATTTGCTTTTTTTTCTTATGCATTTTATTAAATTCAAATCAATTTGACTTGTAAATTTTATCAAAATTCACTGCAAATTCTTTATAAATTAATTTTAATCCTCGCCCATAAAGCGATCAAAAAGCACTCTATCTTTTGCGTAGAGCTCATTTTGCGTGCCGATGAAGCCCGCTTTTTTATCCTGTAAAATAAGAAAGCGACTCAGCACCTTGCGCATACTTTCTTTATCGTGCGTGACTAAAAGTATCGTCAAATTCAAACTTTGCTTTAATTTTAAAAGTAGCTCGTCAAATTCTCGGCTTGAGTAAGGATCAAGCCCGGATGTTGGCTCATCAAGGAATAAAAGTTTGCTATCAAGTGCTAGAGCCCTAGCTATCGCTACTCGCTTTGTCATTCCCCCGCTGAGCTCGCTTGGCATAAGGCTTAGCGCCTTTTCATCAAGCCCACTCATCCTAAGCTTCATCACCGCAAGCTCTTTAATGCTGGCTTCACTCAGGCGCGTGTATTCTCTAAGCAAAATCGCAATATTTTCATACACATTAAAAAAGCTAAAAAGCGCGCCAAATTGAAACACCACGCCCCAGCTTTGACGCAAAAAAAGTGCGTCTTTTTCGCTGATATTTTTAAGCTTGATGCCTAAAATTTTATACTCGCCACTATCAAAATGCTCCAAAAGTAGCATTTGCTTTAAAAGCACGCTTTTGCCACTTCCGCTACCGCCCAAAATGCCAAAAATTTCGCCCTTAAAAACATCAAAACTCACGCCATTATGAATGACTTTTTCGCCAAATTTTGTAACGATGTCGCGTGCTTTGATGATGATTTTAGGTTTATTTGTGCTGCTTTGACTTGAATTTTTTTGATTTAAATTTTCATTGCTTGTGCCGCTGTTTAGAGCATTCATTAAAAGCCTGCCTTTGTAAGAATGATTGAAAACAGCGCGTCAAAAGCAATGACCCAAAATATCGCATTGACAACGCTTTTTGTCGTGTAAATTCCTATACTTTGCGTAGTGTTTTTCACTTCAAAGCCTCTGTAACAAGCAATGAGACCGATTAAAATTCCAAAAATAGGTGCTTTAACCAAACCTATGATGATGTGCTTGAGCGCCACAGCTTCTTTAAAGCGGCGCATAAATTCGCTAAAGCCTATGCCAAGGTTTAAATCAGCCACGAGCATACCGCCAAAAATGCTCACAGCATCCGCCAGAGCCACAATCAAAGGCATCGCCACAGCCAAAGCCAGCACGCGCGGCAGGATAATAAAATGCGCTGAGCTAAAGCCCATGGTATTCATCGCGGCGATTTCATCGGTGATTTTCATCACGCCAATTTGCGCGGTGTATGAGCTTGCGCTGCGTCCGGCGATGACTATGGCAGCAATGAGAGGTGCGATTTCGCGCGTGGCTGAAATGCCCATCAAATCGACAATGAAAATAGACGCACCAAACTGCTGCAGCTGATATGCCGCCTGATAAGCTAACACAACGCCTACAAGCAAGGAAGTAAGAGCGATAATGCCAACGGCTTTGAGTGCACATTCTTGGATGTGATATAAAAAAGCGATAAAGCGAAATTGATGAATATTTTTAAAATAACTTAAAAAGCTTGCAAAAACAAGCCCACTAAAGCTTAGAAAATCTTTAAGAATTTGTAAATTTTGCACGCAAACTTTGCCAAGTCGCACAAAAAAATTATCCTTTTTATCAGGGCTTGAAAGCTTGCTAAAGGGGATATAATTTGCCGCACAAAGTTCAAATAAAATTTGAAAATTTTCTTTAAGATTTATCTTTAAAATAGGCGTTTTAAGCGCATTTTCTAAGTCTAAAAAAAATTTCACGCCCGCTGTGTCAAGCTCTTTTAGATTTGTAAAATCAAAGATGATTTGATGATTTTTAAATCCCGCGCCGCTGTTTTGAGAATTATTTTTAGAATTTAATTTTTTTTCTAAAAAATCTTGTGAAGTACCTTTTTTAAGGCTTAAAGAAGCATTTTGAAAAATTAAAGAAACAAAGCAAGCCGCTTGGATGTCTTTGATGATTTCATTTAAAAATTTATCAAAATAAAAGACATTATCTTTATCCCAAATGCCTGAAATTTCAAGGATTTGCACGCTTTTTCCCTTTTTAAAAAATGCTTAATTTTATCATATTTTGACTAACTTTTAGAAAAATTTAAAAGTTCCTGAGTCGTTTTGATGTAAAAAGGAAGCTTTGAAATGCAGTGTTTGAGAATGAAAAGCGCGGATTGAGCATCGCTTAAGGCTCTGTGGTGCTCATTTTCAATGCCTAGCAGGCTTTTTAAAACATCAAGCGAGTAGCGCTCACTTTCAATCAAGCGGCGCGAAAGATCGATGGTGCAGAGCTTTTGATTGAGTAAAACGCCAAAGCCACACTGCTGCAAGGAGCTTGAAATAAAGGAGTAATCAAAGCTCACATTGTGCGCGACAAAGATATCATCGCGCAAAAACAGGCGAAATTCATTCAAAACGCTAGCTAGACTGGGTGCGCCTTCAAGCATACTTGCGTCAATGCCTGTGAGCTCGCTGATGTGAGCTGGCACACTAGGCGCGCTTATTAGGCTATGAAAATGCGCGACTTCTTTGCCGCCTTGCACGCGCACAGCGCCTATTTCTATGATTTGCCCGCCATTTTTAAAACTGCCGTTGGTTTCAATATCCACGACACAAAAGCTGTCTTTTTTAAAGGGCGTGCTTTTACTTTTCAGCACGAGCTCATTTTGTGAATTTAAACTCGCGCGAAGCCCTAATAATTCTAGCATATTTAGATCAAAATTCTCACAAATATCTAAAATATCAAGATCTTCAATGCGTGAAAGCTCATAAATCGCTGATTTAAGGGGTAAATTCACGCGTGCAAGCTTGTTTAAAAAATCATCAACTTGCTTTAAACTCAAAACTTAAGCTTTAAAGATGAAATCGCTGTTTTATAGTCCTTTGAGTCAAAGATATAGCTTCCAGCCACAAGTATATCAGCTCCGGCTTGCTCTAAATTCGCCGCATTGAGTCCATTTACACCCCCATCAACTTCAATGAAAACCTTAGCATTTTTTTTATCGATGAGTTCGCGAAGTTCTTTAATCTTATCATAAACAAGGGGTAAGAACTCCTGCCCGCCAAAACCCGGATTTACACTCATCAAAAGCACAATATCTACAAACTCGATTAAATGTTTTAGCGTGCTTACAGGCGTGTGTGGATTTAGCACAAGCCCTGCATTGACCCCTGCTTTTTTAATGTGTTCAAGCAATCTTATAGGGTGATGATGCGCTTCTGCGTGAAAGGTGATGAATTTAGGCTTTAAAGGCAAAAAAAGCTCTACAAAGCTTGGCACATTTTCTACCATTAAATGCACATCCAAAGGCACGCTGCTAGTCTTTTGAATGGCTTTTGTGATAGCTGGACCAAAGGTTAAATTAGGCACGAAATGCCCATCCATAACATCGATATGAAGCAAATCCGCCCCAGCAGCACAAACAGCCTTCACTTCATCTTCTAAATGCAAAAAATCAGCACTCAGCAAACTCGGCGCAACATACATTGTAGGTCCTTTTGGGCTTTTTATTTAAAGTTTTTGAAATTTATAAAAATTCTAAAGTTTTGAAAAAATGTCAAATTTATAAATTTAAAAAAGACCAAATTCTACACTTTTAAAGCTGTTTTAAAGCTGAAACGAAAGCAGGGGCTAAGAGAAATTGATAGAAAAAAATTTATAGACTTTATATTTAAAATTTATTTAAAAATTTATCATTTTTGTAAATTTTTAAAAAAATTTCAAAAAAATTTACTCTCGTTTACCAAATGTTTTTTTTTTTTTTGTATAATATAATTTTTTAAAATGAAATTTAAATCCCATCAAGGAGAAAAAATGACTTATGCAAGCAAAGAAATTGAAAATTTTATTGAAAATTTTCCTAAAGAAGAAAACTATATACAATATGATACTAAGAATTATAAAGGAGAAATGGCAGATTTCTTGAAGGGTATCTACGAAGTTAATCCCGGACTTTGCTTGTCTTTTTATGCAAGACAAGAAAATAATACATACTTTGAGATAGCACACCCAACACGCAATCATATTCGCACAAGAGCTGTTTATAGTGCGCCTATTTACAGCACTTGGATAAATACCATCTTTTTTATCGACGAAAATAATCAATATCCTTGGGTCTATATCGAAGCTATTGACTTACATGTCATTGTCACACCCGAAAAAGTTTTTAATTTTCATACGGATTTTGGCTTATTGCCTTCACTTGATTTGATTCAGTCTTTTTTAAAGGGTAAAGAAGAAGAGCTAAGATTTCGTGATATTTCTTGGGGGTTTAGCTTATCTAAAAAGTGGCCTATGCATTATTTTTACGAAACTTTGCCTACATTTATGGCTTTAAATACAAATAAAAACATTCTAGATGCACCATCGTATTTTATCCCTAAAAAATACTGGAATAAAAAAACCAAAGATAAAGTTTATTTTACCTTCAATGGTATAGGATTTTGGCAACTTTTAAATGCAAATTTAATGCCTGAATATATGAATGATTGCGCTCAAAAAGTCTACGAGGAAGCTATGCAGGACTTTGACGAATTGGTTAAAAAGGATGATAGGCATTATGATCTGGTACTTTGGATCTCTTTGACTTCATCTTTTTGGGGACGATGCTGGATGGAGCAAATCGAAGGTTTTTTAAATATTATAAAAGAATTTACTAAAAGTTTTAAAAATATTAAAATTTATTATGATGGTTTCACTTCATATGAACCCATCAAACTCCAAGATTCACACTCAATTGCTTTAGAAGTTCAGACACAATTTATGACAGAATTTAAAAATTTAAATTTAAATGATAGGGTAGTTGTCGAGTCTTTAAATGACTTGAATTTCAGAGAAAAGATTTGCTATGCTTCAACAATAGATTTAGCTTTTGCAGAACCTGGATCAGCAGGCGTTATCCCAGGCTTTATCACTCAAAGACCTTGTGTATTTTTTGGCAATTCTAGGCTTTGGATGATGCCTTTAATGCGACCTACAAAATTCACAAAATCTGTGTCACACGAGTATATATTAACAGATTCTTTTATGCCTGAAATGAAAGAAGCAGGAGGAGGTCCAGAAGCTGGTTATCACATCCCTTGGCAGCATATTTACAATCTAGGTGCTGAAATTTTAGAAGAGCTTTTCAAAAGTAGGGGACGAAATATCTTTTTATACCGCCTGGCAGTGCCAAATGTCAAATTTATAGCTAAGCAATATGAGCTTTTGCAAAAGCAAAATGAATTTCATCTCAATGCTGATGAGCCTTTAAGATCGTCTGATAATCAAAAGGCAAATTCTTATTTTATAGACTTTATAGCGTATGAATTGATTGAAAAAGATAAGCTTATTGAAGAGCTAGAAAATCAAAACATAAATTTAAATACTGAAATTCAATCTTTACAAAATGAAAATACAAATTTACATAATAAAATGAGTTCAGTTGCCCAGCAGAGCGCAAAAGAAGATCTTAACATCAAAAAACTTCAAGTCAAAGAGCTTGAGAAAAAGCTGGGATTAAAACTTAGCAAACTTGAACCGAGCGTGAATTTAATTTTAAATGAAAGCTTAAGAACTTCGGCAGTAGCAAGAATAAAAAATCAGTTAGCATATAGATTGGGTACGGCAATCATTGATAATTCAAAAAGCTTTTTAGGCTATATAAGAATGTTTTATGTTTTAAGCTATATTAAAGATAAATATAAAACCGAACAAAAAGCTTATCAAACATTGATTAAACAAAAACCTGAGCTAAAGCTACCTAAGCTAGAAACCTATAGTGATTATAATGAAGCCTTGAAAGTTAAAAAACACCTATCTTATAAATTAGGAGAATCTTTGATAAAGGCAGATAAAACTTGGTATAAAGGCGGATATATAAAATTTTTCTTTGAGATGTTAAAACTGATAAAAGAATTTAGAAAAATCAAAACGTAGATATTATAAAATAGACCGTAAAGTTTAAATTTAGTAATTATTTAAGAAATTGTTAAATCTCAACTTTGTTAATTTTAATTAAATATTTTTTTATATAATTATGGGAACAAATAATTTTAAGGGTTAAAAATTAATTTAAGAAAAAATAAAAATTTATCAATAGTTAAAAAGAATTCCAAAGGAGAAAGCAAATGAAAGTCTTAATTTTAGCAGGGGGACTTGGCACGAGATTAAGCGAAGAAACAAGCCTTAAGCCTAAGCCTATGGTTGAAATTGGCGGACATCCTATTTTATGGCATATTATGAAAATTTATAGCTTTTATGGTTTTAATGATTTTGTGGTGCTTACAGGCTATAAGGGGCATATTATTAAGGATTATTTTCTCAACTACTACACACGTTACAGCGATATTAGCATAGATATGCAAAATAATGATCTGCAAATTCACAGCCTTAAAAACGAGCCTTGGCGTGTTACTATGCTCTACACTGGACAAGATTCTATGACAGGTGGGCGTATTTTAAGGGCTAAGGACTATGTGAAAGATACCTTTATGCTTACTTATGGAGACGGAGTGAGTGATGTGAATTTAAAAAATTTGCTTGATTTTCATCACTCTCACAAGCACGCAGCGACGATGACTTCGGTTTTACCTGAGGGAAAATACGGCGTCCTTGACATAGATAGCAGCACAAGCCGTATAAAAAGCTTTACTGAAAAGCCAAAAGGCGATGCGAGCGAGAGTAATGCTGGCTGGATAAATGGGGGCTTTTTCGTGTGTGAGCCTAGCGTTTTTGATTATATTAAAGATGGCGATAGCACGGTTTTTGAGCAAGAGCCTTTAAGAAAGTTAGCACAGGACGGAGAGCTTTACAGCTACAAGCACAAAGGCTTTTGGAAGTGTATGGACACTTTAAAGGATAAAAATGATTTAACGAAAATGTGGCTTGAAGATCGTGCGCCATGGGCACTTTGGCTAAAGGATGCAAAATGAAAGAGCTTAAATTTAGCATTTTAAAAGGCTTTAGTCTTTATATATCTTTGATAAAAAGGGCTTAAATTGAGCTTTAAATTTATAAATTCTAAATCTTCTTGCCAGTTTTTAAATTTAAAAATTTTTAAAATTTTGTGCGAGTTTTTCAAAACTTTAAATTTAAAGAATTTAAATTTATTTTTCACAAATTTTAAAAGCTTAAAATTAAAGGCAGCTTATGGCATTTGAGCTTTATAAAAATAAAAGAGTGTTTCTTACAGGACACACGGGCTTTAAAGGCTCTTGGCTTGGCTTGTGGCTTAAAACTTTGGGGGCGAAAACTTACGGCTACTCGCTAAGCCCTGAGAGCTCACCAAATCATTTTGATTTACTAGGCGGTGCAAAGCTTTATGAAAAAAGCGAATTTAGCGATATTTTAGATACAAAAAGGCTTGAAAAGGCTATGCTAGAGAGTAGGGCTGAGCTTATCTTTCATTTAGCCGCGCAGCCCTTGGTAAGACTAAGCTATAAAGAGCCTTTTAGCACCTTTAACACAAATGTAATGGGCACTTTTAATGTGCTTGAAGCTGCTAGAAAGCTTAAAAGCCTTAAGGCTATCGTCGTTATCACCACAGATAAGGTCTATGAGAATAAAGAGTGGATTTATGCTTACAGAGAAAATGAGGCTTTGGGCGGCTTTGATCCTTACAGTGCGAGCAAGGCTTGTGCTGAGATAGTGATAAATTCAATGCGCCAAAGCTTTTTTAATGAAAAGGATTTTAACAAAAGCCACAAGGTGCTAATTGCTAGTGCTAGGGCTGGAAATGTCATTGGCGGGGGCGATTGGAGCAAAGATAGGCTTGTGCCTGATTTAATCAATGCTTACGCGGCTAAAAAAAGCACCATTATAAGAAATGAAAACGCCACGCGCCCTTGGCAGCATCTGCTAGAGCCCTTGCGGCGGGTATTTAATGCTTGGCGAGCGGCTTTAAAGGGGCAAAAGGACTTTGCAACGAGCTTTAATTTAGGACCTGATAATGATTCAAATTTAAGCGTTAAAGAAGTGCTAGAGCTTAGCAAAAGCTTTTGGGATAAAATTTCTTATAAAATCAAGCCTGAAACAAACGCCCCACACGAAGCGACTTTGTTAATGCTTGACATCTCAAAAGCTAGAAATAAACTTGGCTACAAGCCCATTTTGGCTGTGCAGCTGGCATTAAAGAGACGATGAAATGGTATCAAGCCTTTTATGAAAAAGGCGAAATCATCAGCAAAAAGTAGCTTAAAGACTATGAGAAATTAATTCAAAAACAGGAGAAAAAATATGCAAAATGAGATCATCAAGCAAGATTTAGCTTATATTTTCAATCATTTAAGCGATGAGCAAAAAAGAGCTTTTGAAAACTCCAGCGTGCTTTTTACAGGGTGTGCAGGCTTTTTGGGCTTTTATTTTATGCATTTTTTCGCGCATTTTGCAAACACGCTAAAGATTAAAAATATCATCGCACTGGATAATTTTATGCTAAGAAAGCCCGCTTGGCTTGAAAGCTTGGCTAAAGAAAATGATAAAATCAAGCTTTATAAATTTGATATCATCAAGGATAAAATAGAGCATTTAGAAGAAGCCACGCAGGCAAATTTCATCATCCACGCTGCAAGTATTGCTAGTCCTATGTTTTATAGAACTTATCCTATTGAGACTTTGGATGCAAATATTTGGGGACTTCGCGCTTTGCTTGATTTTTATAAAGATAAAGCACTCAAGGGCTTTTTGTTTTTCTCAAGCTCTGAAATTTATGGCGATCCCAGTGCTGAAAACATCCCCACAAGCGAGGATTACCGAGGAAATGTCGCCTGCATAGGTCCTAGAGCTTGCTATGATGAAAGTAAGCGCTTTGGCGAGACGATGTGTTATCTATTTGCAAATAAATTCAAGTTGCCCATTACTATCGCGCGCCCTTTTAATAACTATGGTCCGGGTATGAGTATAGAAGATAAAAGAGTGCCTGCAGACTTTGCCAAGGCTTGTTTAGAGAGCAAAAATATCGAAATTCTAAGTGATGGCTCGCCAAAGCGCACTTTTTGCTATATCGCAGACGCGATTGCTGGGTATTTAAAAGTGCTTGTTTATGGTAAATTTGATTATTTTAATATAGGCATTGATGAGCCTGAAATTTCCATTAAAGAGCTTGCAAATATCTACGCTAAGGCTTCGAGTAAGATTTTAAATTTCACACCCCAGCTTAAATTTGGCACTTCAAGCGATAAAAATTATCTTACAGATAATCCAAACCGCCGCTGCCCCATCATCACAAAAGCAAGGCAAAAGCTAGCTTATAAGCCTAAAATTCTAGTGGATGAAGGTGTAGCGCGCTTTTTAGAATTTTTAAAGATTGAAAAAGAAAAAGGAGCACTATAATGCGTAAAAACTTAGAAAATTCAAGCACAGGCAAAATTTCAGCTACCAAAAGCCCTGCAAAAAATACCAGCTTAAATTCAGCAACAAAGCCTAAAATCGCCGTATTTGGACTAGGCTTTGTAGGACTTACCACGGCTGTTGGCTTTGCGAAAAAGGGCTTTGAAGTCGCTGGCTTTGAGCTTGATGAGATGAAAGCAAAAGACCTTTGTAAAGGCAAAATTTCATTTTTTGAAGAAGGGCTTAATAAAGCCTTGGATGAAGTTTTAAATCAAAAGCTTTTTATCAGCGCAGATATCAAAAGCGCGCTAGAAAAGACTAAAATCATCTTCATTTGCATAGGCACGCCTATGAGCGCGGATGGCAGCGCAAATTTAGACTATATCAAAAAGGCTTTAAAAGATATTGCAAATTTTATTAAACTTTGCGCTAAAGCTCCTATTATAGTCATCAAATCCACCTGCCCGCCTGCAAGTTGCGAGCAAGTTTTTGCGCCCTTTGTTGAAAATTTAGGCTTAAAACAAGGCGTAGATTTTATCCTAGCTAATAATCCCGAGTTTTTACGTGAAGGCTTTGCTTATAGTGATTTTATACATCCTGATAGAGTGGTCATCGGCACACAAACAGGTGCTAAAATCAAGGAGCTTGAGCAAATTTATAAGCCTTTTAACGCGCCTATATTTTTTGTATCCTTAAATACAGCTGAGTTTATAAAATATCTCAGCAACACGACTTTAAGCTTAAACATTTCTTATGCAAATGAAATGAGTATGATAGCACAAAATATCGGTAATATAGACATCATCAAGGCTTTTGATATTTTGCACGAGGATAAAAGATTTAGTGGCGCACCAGCGGGCATTACAAGCTATTTGTATCCGGGTATGGGCTTTGGGGGATATTGCTTGCCAAAGGATACGCTTGCTCTTTATAAAATCGCTAGTATCGCTAGGGGTGGGGGTATTGATGCGCGCATTTTAAAGGCGGTTTTAGATGTGAATGATGAAATTTTAAGTTTTTACACGCAAAAGATTGCTAAAGAGCAGCCCAAAAGCGCCAAAATAGGCATTTTAGGGCTAAGCTTTAAGCCAAAAAGCGATGATGTGCGCGATAGTAAGGCTGCGAGTTTGATTGAAGAGCTTTTAAATTTGGGCTTTTCTAAGCTTTATGCCTTTGATCCGCTGGCAAATGAGATCTTTGCTAAGACTTATGATTTTAATATCACTTATAAAAGCAGCTTAAAAGATTTGCTCAAAGAGTGTGAAATTCTCATCATCGCCACAGCTTGGAGCGAGTTTAAGCAGGTATTAAAGCTTAAGGATAAAAAAATTTATAATTTACGCTTTATGAAAGCTTGATTTGCTTTTAAGGCTTAAAATGATAGAAAAGGATAAAAATGAGTGCTAGATTTGACTTTGAAGAAACGCCATTAAAGGGGCTTTTTGTGATAAAACCAAAGCCAATTTGCGATGAGCGGGGCTATTTTGAAAGATATTTTTGCGCTAAAGAGTTTAAAGAACTTGGCTTTAACACTCCCATAGCTCAAATCAATCATACTTTCGCAAAGGGCAGGGGAAACACGCGCGGGCTTCATTTTCAGCACCCTCCCTTTGCTGAGATTAAAATCATTCGCTGTTTAAGGGGCAAGATTTATGATATCGCCTTAGATGTGAGACAAAACTCGCCGACTTTTTTACAGCACTATGCCCTAGAATTAAGCGAAGAAAATAGTAAATACCTTTATATCCCGCAAGGCTTTGCGCACGGGCTTCAGGTATTAAGCGATGAGGCGGAGTTTTTATATCTTAGCTCAAATTTTTATGAATTTAGTGCTGAAGTGGGGCTAAATGTGATGGATACATGCTTTAAAATTAAACTTCCTTTTGAAATAAGCGAAATTTCAGCTAAGGATAAAAATGCTGCTTTTATTGATGAGAATTTTAGGGGTGTGAAGCTTACAGTACTACAAAGTAATGATTTTAAAACCGATGATAAGAAAAAGCCAAAACTTCTACTCACAGGAGCTACTGGCTTCATCGGCACAAATTTTGTTTTAAATTTAAACGAAAAATATCAAATCACTGCCCTAGTGCGCCCAAAGAGCGATACAAGTAAAATTGAAAAATTTTGTGAAATTTATCGCTTTGATGAAAATATAGAAAAACTTGGTAAATTTATAGCTGAAAATAAATTTGATGGCGTGCTTCATCTAGCCACGCTTTATCTTAAAGCTCACCATCCAGATGACATCAAAGCTCTAATTCATTCAAATATCACTTTTGGAAGTGAGCTTTTAGAAAGCTTAAAGCAAGTAAATTTCAAAGGCTTTTTTATCAATATCAACTCTTTTTGGCAACTTTACAAAAATGTCTCACAAAATCCTTTAAATTTATATGCCGCCACAAAAAATGCCTTTTTGCAAATTTTAAATTATTACGCTCAAACGAGTGAAATTTTATTCTCAAATATCTATTTAAACGATACTTATGGAGAAAATGACACAAGAAATAAAATCTTTAATCTTTGGCTTAATTCTTTAAAAAGCAATCAAGTTTTAGAAATGAGTGGGGGCGAACAGATTATGGATATTTTACACATTGATGATATTTTAAATGCTTTTGAAAGCTTGATAAATCTTTGTATGAGCGATTTAAAAACTCTAGCTCAAAATAAAAATTTCACTTTGCATTCTAAAGAAAGATTAAGCCTTAAAGAAGTGGCAAAGATCTTTGAAAAAAGTTTAAATGTAAAATTAAATATCAAATGGGGTGCAAAACCTTATGGTTTAAGAGAAAATTTTATCCCTTATGAATTTGGCGATACTTTACCAAACTGGCAAGCTCAAATTTCACTTGAAGAAGGATTTAAAAAAGTGTTTAAAAATCAAATCAATCATTTAAACAATGCTGTAAATAGCAATAAAATAACGACAGGGGGGGGGGGATTTGAATATTTAAAAACTCACAACACAAAACTCACTCCTTTAAACAATCCTAAATTTACATTCTTAAGGAAAGCACAATGAAATCCTTAAGAATATTTTCACAAATTTTTACTCACATAAAATTTATATTCAGTGCACACACAAACAAGTATTTATTGCATTTTTTAAGCTCTAACTTTAATCATACCTTCAATATTTCAAAAAAGGATACACAATGACAAAAGAAAAATTAAAAGATGAAATTCTTAAAAAAGTTGGCGAGTATTACAAAATCGCTCATCAACCAAAGCAAAATGCACCTTTTGTGGCAGGTAAAAGTAAAATCAACTACGCTGGGCGCGTTTTTGATAAAAAAGAGCTTGAATATCTAGTCGATAGTTCGCTTGATTTCTGGCTTACGGCGGGAAAATATAGTGAAAAATTTGAAAGAAAACTCGCCCAGTTTTTAGGTGTAAAATGCACTTATTTAGTCAATTCTGGAAGCTCAGCAAATTTGCTTGCCTTTTTTGCTTTAACTTCGCCTTTGCTTAAAGAAAGGCGCATTCAAAGGGGTGATGAAGTCATTACCGTAGCTGCTGGCTTTCCTACGACAGTAGCGCCATTTATTCAGTATGGCGCAGTGCCTGTTTTTGTAGATATGGACTTAAAGTATGCAAATATTGATGTTTCAAAGCTTGACTTGGCACTCAGCTCTAAAACAAAAGCAGTAATGCTTGCACACAGCCTAGGAAATCCTTTTAATCTTAAAGCAGCAAGGGAGTTTTGCGACAAGCACAATCTTTGGCTTATTGAAGATAATTGCGATGCTTTGGGCGCAACTTATGATGGCAAGATGACGGGCACAATAGGTGATATTGGCACAAGCTCATTTTATCCTGCACATCACATCACTATGGGCGAAGGCGGAGCAATTTATACAAACAATGCACTTTTAAAAAAAATCTTGCTTTCAATGCGTGATTGGGGGCGTGACTGCTGGTGTAAAGGTGGGGCTGATAATACCTGTGGGCATAGATTTACACAACAATTTGGCAAATTGCCATTAGGTTATGATCATAAATATGTCTATTCTCATTTTGGCTTTAATTTAAAAGTTACAGATATGCAAGCGGCTATTGGCTGCGCCCAGCTTGAAAAACTGCCTGAATTTGTAGAAAAAAGAAGGGCGAATTTTAATAGGCTTTTTGAAGGACTTAAGGGGCTTGATGAGTTTTATCTGGTAGAAAAGCAGCCTTTATCAAATCCTAGCTGGTTTGGCTTTTTGCTGACTTTAAGGGATGAGTGTAAATTTAGTCGCAATGAAATCAGCGAATTTTTAGAAAAAAATCTCATTCAAACAAGGACACTTTTTGCAGGAAATATCATCAAACACCCTTGTTTTGACGGCCTAGAGCTTGGCAAGGACTATAAAATCGTAGGGGATTTGAAAGTGACTGATAAAATAATGAATGATAGCTTCTGGCTGGGCGTGTATCCGGGGCTAAAGGATGAAGAAATTGACTTTATGATTTCAAAAATCAAGGAATTTGTAAATTCTAAGAAATGAATTAAAAGTGGCTGAAAGCTAAGTTTAAAGTAAAATTTGCTTAAAAAATTTATTTTCAAACAAATTTAAAAAGGCGAAAAAATGAAAGACATAAAAATAAATGGCATTGAGTTTGAAAAAACGAGTCTAAATGACGCATTTTTTATCACGCCTAAAATTTTTATCGATGAGCGTGGCGACTTTGTTAAGCAATTCAATGCGGATGTTTTTTCATCTTTGCAAGCTTCATTTAATATAAAAGAAGCGTATTTTTCAAGCTCTAAAAAAGGCGTTTTACGCGGAATGCACTTTCAAACACCGCCGTACGAACACGCTAAAATCGTTTATGTCTCAAGTGGACGAGCTTTGGATGTGATAGTGGATTTAAGGGCTAAGTCAAGCACTTTCAAGCAGTATTTTAGCACTGAACTTAGTGCTAAAAATTGCAGAATTTTATATATCCCAAAGGGCTTTGCACACGGCTTTTTAAGCCTTGAAGATGACACAAGAATGCATTATATGCAAACAAGTGTTTATAATGCAAATAGCGATAGCGGAATACTTTATTCGAATTTTGGTTTTGACTGGAACAAAGAAGCCTTAAAATATGATATTTCAAGCTTTATCATTTCAGCGCGTGATAAAGACTTTGAAAGTTTACAAGAGTTTATCAAAAAGGATATATTTTGAAAATTTTACTCACAGGAGCTACTGGCTTCATCGGCACAAATTTTGTTTTAAATTTAAACGAAAAATATCAAATCACTGCCCTA